>JAGBEV010000023.1 GCA_017936785.1 Lachnospiraceae bacterium
CAAAATCATCCGAAGGAACTGGATGATCTGATGCCTTGGGCACCTGATGTACAAGAACAATGTAAGTAACGATTGTTGGGATGGTATTATATGCTATCCCTTATTTATTTAGTAGGCACTATCTTATTAAGCGCTTACGATAGAACATTTTATTCAGATAGATTGATTAATGAAATAGATAATACGCATTAGAGATTTTATAATTCTAATATAAGGGAATCAATTCCTATAGCCATAGAGTGGCTGATTTACCAATAACTACTTTAATGAGCAGTTCGGGAGGAGGTCTTACTTGGGAAGAAAGACTTGCAGCAAAAGTAGAAGCAAGAAAATGTTTAGCTTATGATAATTGTGTAAATGAAGAACAAGAAAAGATAAAATATAGTGATTTTAATGCAATAGAAGCATATGCCATTCCAGGTACAATGTATAATCCATTACCTGTGGAACAGCAGATAGCAAATGCAGAATACATATTTAATTATTTAACAAAGAAAGGATGGTCTTTGAAGGCTATATGTGGACTTCTTGGAAACATGCATATTGAAAGTCATTACAATCTTTTTGAGTTAGAATATTTTTATATACATGTGAAACAGATCAGTGGGGACCAACAAAAGAATATAATTGTCCTGCGGAAGTTAGTTTTACAAATTATATAAAAAATTCGGAAGATTATAACATAAGAGATATGGCGTTGATTTTTCATGGATCATATGAGAAGTCAGGAGATGATAGGAAGGCATTAGAGAAAAGGGAGAATTGGGCAGAAGGTTGGTATAATCATTTCACTGGAGTAGAAGATATAAGAGTTTGTTATGAAAAATATAATTATTAAAGAGGTGAATTAAGGTGAAGAAATATCTTAAAATAATTTTTTTATTTATGATACTAATTAATTGTATGATTTTGAGTGGGTGCGTGAAAGAAGATACATTTTATTATGATGACTATTTACATAAAATATGGATACCAAAAGATTGGGAGGAAGATGATATTGGAAAAGTTTGTGATGATACTATTTCCTTTTATATTACTAATATAGAAAATGGTATAATTGAAGGAAAAGTTGCCCTAATGTTGGTAGCTGAACCACATGAAAATTTAAGAAGTTTCTCGGGAATTATTGAAAATGGTATTGGAGAATGTCAATTTGAAGATGAAAGTGGCAACATAGGGAAATTTAGTTTGATTTTAAATAATAAAAATGAGATAGAAGTGAAATTTGAATATGTTTATGAGGATGTTGATCAATCAATTCAAACGAAAGGAGAAGGGGTTTTTAAGCCATATAATCTTTCAGATAAAAAAGAAACGATAACATTAATTACAAATAGTGAGGTTGTTTTAAATTCTTGGGGAGATGTTCAACTGGTAGGTGGGAAATATGATACAGGGAAAAAGTTTTATGGAATAGCATATTTAACAAATATGAATGGCGATGTTTTTTATAAATTTAGAGCGCCATTTCGTACTGGGGCATGGATTGCAGAAGCGTATACTGAAGATATTAATGAAGATGGTCTGATTGATGTAAGATTAATTGAAAGGTTTGACGCAGGCGACATAGAAGATGCAGTGTGGATTTTTATACAAAAGGAAGATGGAATGTTTGAAAAAGGTGAGTTAGTTGTTGGATCAGGTCATGATTAAAAGTGGTAACTCAAAAATCGGAAGTGTCATGGAAAGCGTGATCATGAAAACCAGTGGGAACTATTAATATACAGGGACCGGAAGCGTGGCAAACCTCATAAGCAGTACGGGAAACAGGAGCTATACCTATACCCCTAATGGGCAGATGAGCGAGTATGCCATGGACAGCCCCGGTCAGGGAAGCATGGCAGGGGATGAAAACACGGCTGATATAGGAAATAGAAACAGCTATGGGTCCCATGGCACTTACGGCTATAATGGGGAATATACCCATACAAAGCTGGGATTCCAGTACCTAAGAGCGAGATATTACAATATGACCACAGGGACCTTTACCAGCAGAGACACTTATGCAGGAACCCTGACGGATATCCTGAGCCAGAACAGGTATACCTATGCGGAGAATAACCCTGTGACCTATGCAGACCCCAGTGGACACTTTTCCATAAAGAACGCATGGAATAAAGTCAAAGCAGGTGCATCAGCAGTAACATCAGCCGTAAAACAACAATAACAAGAACAGTCAATAAAGTAACCGGAAAAAGCAGCACTGCCACGAAAATGGGAAACACTACCCCCGCAGTTACCCAGAACTGGAATGCGCTGCCGTCTGTTACAAAAATGAGAAATATCCAGTCAAACCAGGCGGTCCAGACAAGGGCGGCAAGGTCCCGTGCGAAGGCGGAGATCGTTGAAGCCCCCCTGAACTGGTTTAAAAGTGCAGCAGCATGGCTGGATAAGGGAATCACCAAAGCTGCAGGGTATAATGATGCCTCATTCCGTGGACAATACGATTACATGGTGGCAGAATGGATAACGCGGGCAGAATGTGCTGCATACGACTATTGTGTCAATACCCTGCAGGAACTTTTGCCCCAGGCAGATGTTGAAAGAATGTTTAAAGGGGTAGGACTGATTATAGGAGGTGCATTCAAAGAAACGGGCGGGATTATGTTGACGGCAGCCAGTGCAACGGTTTCCTGGACCGGACTTGGGTTCTTTGGTGTGGGAGCAGGCATTATAACAGCATCGGCAGGAGCGTCTGATATCCAGCAGGGGATAGAAGAATTCTCATTAGGATGGTCAGGTGACAGTACGACAAGAACGACCAATGGACTCTGTGACATGCTTTATGGTGGAAATGAAAACATTTATCATGTAAGCACAGGCATATCATCCATGGCTGGCAATATGCTGACACCATATGTAAATGCTGCATATTCAAAGAATCCGATAGTAACTGGAGCAGCAATGAAAGAAGTGCGAAGGGAAACCGCAGCAAGTGCAGATGATATAGTATCGGAAAAGGAGAGTATTGATGTAGAGAGTTTTTATGATGATATATTTGAACAGCAAAGAGAGATTAATTTTGAGTACGAAAGTTATCTGGATGATTTATCTGGAAAATCAAATGGAATTTCAGATAGTGCTTATGATGTTGCGGAATATGTAAACTCTACAGGACAAACGCTTCCGGGATATAAAGGAGGGAGAGTTTATAATAATATTCCCTCAAATATATCAGGACAAATATTACCACAAGTAGGGATTTATAGAGAATATGATATTTATCCTTATATAAAAGGGATAAATAGAGGTATGGAGCGAATTGTAATAGGTCCAGATGGTTCGGTTTGGTACACAAATAATCATTATTTAACGTTTGTCGAATTATAACTGTGAAAAGGAGTTTTAAATGATTAATTTATATGAATATATTGAAAGATTAGAAACGATTTATAACACTAAAATTGAATATGATAAGAAGATTAGTTTAATTAGTGAAGAAGTGCCAGTCGCATTAAAAGAACTATATAATCAGATTGATGGAGTCAGTTTTCCGTTTGGTTGTATTTTCCCATTAGAAAAAGCAATGGAATTTTCTAAACAAAAATCCCTGCAAAATAAATGGTTTTATTTTGGACATGATTATGAAGAACATACAATATGGTTGTGCCTATATAAACCAGATGCAGAAGGAAGATCCTTTAATTTTTGTTCTAAATCAGATTTAAGTGGGCTTAATGCTTTATATAAAGATATTGTAGAATTTTTAGAAGATATGAGAGCGGATTATGATGATGATCCATGGAATGAAAAAAAATAAGATTACATTTTCCATAGGAATAGAATTATCTTATGCTTAAGATGCCATAGGAAGTCTAACAGTAAAACACAGCACGTTTCAAATGGATGAGGGAATACAATACGATTACATAGTGGCAGAATGGATAACACAGGCAGAATGTGCTGCATACGACTATTGTGTCAATACCCTGCAGGAACTTTTGCCCCAGGCAGATGTTGAAAGAATGTTTAAAGGGGTAGGACTGATCATAGGAGGTGCGTTCAAAGAAACAGGTGGGATTATGTTGGCGGCAGCCAGTGCAACGGTTTCTTGGACCGGACTTGGGTTCTTTGGTATGGGAGCAGGCATTATAACAGCATCGGCGGGAGCGTCTGATATCCAGCAGGGGATAGAAGAATTCTCATTAGGATGGTCAGGTGACAATACAACAAGAACGACCAATGGACTCTGTGACATGCTTTATAGTAGAAATGAAAACATTTATCATGTAAGCACAGGAACATCAGCCATGGCGGGAAACCTGCTGACATCATATGTAAATGCTGCGTATTCAGAAAATATTATTAGAGTAGGAACTACAGAGAAAGGAATAGCAGAGAAAGCAGCTTGGCAGGCAAATGATGCATATCAAGAGGCAGTAACATTAAAGCATCAAGCAACTTCAGGTGTTCAGCTTACAAGTACTCCAGGAAAGACAACAACAATACTGGGAAGATATGGTTCTGACACTGGAGCTATAATAGAAGAATTAGGAATACCCCAAAATACAAATCCCAGTGGAAATCCAGGTGGATTTAATTTGTTGAATACTCCTGATAATCTGTTTACTGAGTTGGGAGCAGATGGATTTGGGAATAAGTATAATAAGCCGTTTCTTGATGCTGCAGTTAATTGTGGTGATGAAATATTGATGGCAACACCTATTATTGACGAAAATTTATACTTATCTGGTTCAATGGAATTAACGGGGTATGGTCGAGATATTTCTATTTATTGGAAAATGGATATGAATATGTGAATGGGAAAATGATTTTAAAAAAGTGAGGAAATAGTATGATAATGCAAGAAAATGAAAAGGAAATAATAATGAAAAATGCAAAATTTTTAGAAAATATGGGATATGAAAAAAGAGTTAAAAATCATACTATTAGTTATTTCAATAGTAAAATAGAAATAATTATTATATATGAACCTAATAGTGATGTGAGTGATGTAAGTATTAAATTTTTAGATGAAAATGAAATACACAGTATTGGTTGGATTGCATGTGTAAGGAGTGGGGTAAATGTTAGTCCGCATGATAGATTGAATAATGTATTAAAATTACTAGGATATATAAAAGAAAATTACAACATGATTGCAAATATTAGTTATTGTAAAGAGAGTAGTAAACTGATTTCTGAATTTATTGTTAAAAAGAGAATGGAATAAATATGAAAGAAAAAATTCATACCCGGTAAGGAGGAAACATCATACTGCACAGCCTACAAGGAGAGCCAGTCACTAAAAGGACTTGCCAAAGCAAGGTATGATAAGGAGCATAAGGAGAGCCTTGCAAAATATACCGAAATGAGGAAGAAGTTACAGAAACTTTTAGAGCAGAGCGAGAAGATAACTCCGAAGCAGTGGAAAGCCGAGCTACAATCTTTACAGGCAGAGTATGATCGTATCAGCAGAGAGCAGGCAGTGACCACCACAGAGCTAGTGTATGCCGAGGTTATCAGTTACAATAAAAAGAACCTTGACAGGGAACTTCGAAACGAAAACCGACAGCTCAGCAAGGCAGTATCTAACAGGAAAAAAGATATGGAACAGCAATAAGGCGGGAAAGGGATGATTGGAAGAAAAAAGTGATATTGATACAATAAAAAAGTCCTTTATAGGACAGGAAGCACTGCATAGCGGCAGGCGGTTAGCTAATATCCCTCGAAAGGGGGTGAAGCTTATGCGTATTACGTTACATATCGGTAAATACACCGTTACGATAATTGTAAAAAGCAACAACCGCCACTCTGCAAAGTGACGGTTGTTTGTATAACTTATAAATAACCTGATCAAAAGCAAACCGCTTGTCGCAGTGCTTCTTTATGTCTTTATTATATGAAACAAACGATTGAAAGTCAACTGAAATTGCCAAAGAAACCATGTAGGACAAGGTGGAACGCATGATAAAAAATGAGGTTCAAAGTAACAATTTTTAACTCTGTCTTGACAAAACGCTCCCTAAGGGTAACGTGACCACCAACGAATACGATGAAATGGACCGACTCATAAAAGTGACCGACAAACTGGGCGGCATCTACACCTATACCTACGATGTAGGCGGTAAAATGACCATCACCTATGCCCCTTTCTAAAAACGTGATATAATTTAAAAATGGTTGGGATGTCAAAATCGGTTCACGGATTGTTTCGCGCTTTGCGCTTCCACAATCTTGGCGAAAATGGAAATGTCCAAGATTTTCATCGATGTCAGCAGATAGAGCGTAAATGTCAACAAAAGTTGGTATAAAACGGCTGTTGTTTTCCGTAAAATGTCCCTTGAAAGGAGGAAGTCATGAATACAGGAGAAAGAATCCGCCAGATCAGAAAAATGTCAGGAATGACGCAGGAGGAGCTTGCGGAAAAATTGAATGTATCGAGGCAGACGGTTTCGAAATGGGAAAGCGGAACGTCGTCGCCGGATTTGGAAAATGCGGCGAACCTGTGCAATATTTTTCAAGTTTCTCTGGACGATCTTGTGAAAGGAGGACAGGTTATGGAGAATGAAGAAAAAATTACATTACAGGACATGATGAAAATTAACAGAAGAACCCAGCGAATGACGATTGTGATGATCAGCGGTTTGTTCTTTCTCGTCATCGGCGTGCTTGCGACAATTTTTGTTCTGACGCTGCGCGCTACGACGCTCAGCATGGAATATATGCTGTATCGCTATATTGCCACAGGGCGGTACGACTATGCAGAAGTTGATTATGGAAAATTGATTTTGCCGGCCTTTTTACTGGTTTTGGTGGGGATAGGCATGTGCGCAGTATTCGCCTGGAACATGAGAAAGGAGAAAAAAGATGAGTAAAAGAAAGAAAATCTGCATGATTGGATTGATCGCTGCGGCGTTGTGCCTTACCGCATGTGGACAAAAGCAGGGGGAAAATCCTTATGGCAACACTGTAGCGGCGCTGGGAGATGAGGATGCTTACGCATTTTTGGTGATGGATTGCCCGTACAATGTCATGGTGACCTCGGACTTGCTGTACAATGAGGGGACGGAGAGCCAGGCGGCCATTTGTTGCGACGTTTATTATAATACAGAAGACGGTGTGAAAAATCTTGGAACCGTTATGGGCGAAGGAACGGCGTATCCGCTTGCGTTTTCGGAGGTTGGCATTTTTGCCGCTTCGGGACACAGCGTAGAGAAATATGTCATTTCCGAGGGAACCCTATCCATGGCGAAGGGAGTTTATGAAAGATTTGACAGCGCTGGGAATGAAACCTATACCGCAGCCATTGGCGGAACTGAGATGGAATCCACAGAAAGCGAATATCAGGAAATGTTGGAACAGTATGCCGCGGCCCAGATCATTCATTTCTCTTATGGCGCGGATGGCTGCGTGAACGAAATTATGAAACCATAGCATGGAATACATTTCTTAAATGTATGGAATCTTATCCTAATTGCAAAAACGAGTATGGTTGGTATCTCTGCTTAGACGAGGACAAGATTATAGGAGGGCTGGGAGTAATCGAAAATGAGTAAGTTGAAACAAGGAAAACGGCTGCTCTTTTTGTATAACAGTCTTTTAATAAACCACCTGCTATGCAGGTGTGACAACAGTCGCTTTAGTTTAAGCAAAAAAACTCCAATATTGCAAAAGTAGAATTTCTGGTACGGGGGCCTGTGCAAGACAGCAGACATCTTTGCAGACACCATTCGGACAGAACTGTCAGAAGAAATCTACAGACAGGTAAACTACGTCAATGACATTATGAGAGCAGATTATGATGATGATCCATGGAATGAAAAAAATTAAGATTATATTTCCCATAGGAATAGAATTATCTTATGCTTATGATGCCCAAGGAAGTCTAACAGTAAAACACAGCACATTTCAAATGGATGAGGGAATACATACGATTGTTGTAATGCCGGTATGCCCAGGCAACAGGAAGTACCGGAATCGTAAAATCCTGTAATGCCCGTACTGAGCTGGGATGTTCAATGACAAAATGTATAGAAGGGGATTTGATCTTGGAAACAATGACATATTTATTTTTACAATTTCAATCTACGAAATATGTCAATTAAAATAGTTGATACATTATCCAACATAATGCTACAATTATTTTACGATCAAATCAGAAGAGAGGTACAAAAGATTGAGAAGAGCAGAAAGACAGGTGACAGATTTAACGACCATTCGCAGTATCATCGACAATTGTAAAGTCATGCGTCTCGCCATGCAGGACGAAAAGGGGCTTTATATAGTACCTGTCAACTTTGGCTATCATATGACAGAGGACGGAACCCTCAGATTATACCTGCATTCCGCAGGAGAAGGCAGAAAAGTTAAGGTTTTATCCGGGGAGCAGGAAATAGCTGTGGAAATGGATTGTTCCCATCAACTGGTTAAGGCTGACCAGCCCTGCAATTTTTCTTATTTTTATCAAAGCCTGACCGGAACGGGAGTCCCGGAGAAACTGGAGAATCCTGAGGAAAAGAAAAAAGCATTAAACAAAATCATGCTGCACCAGGAAGGAAAGGAATTTGAGTTTTCCGATGCCATGGTAAGCGGGGTTGCAGTATTTGAAATAACAGTAAAGGAGTATAGTGTCAAACAGCATGTATGAAAACCGGATTTATATGCAGTCTCCTGTAGGCTGGATCGCTGTTGAAGATAATGGAAGGGCGGTTACGGCAATCGGTTTTGCAGATGAGAAGACGGCAAAGCAGGAAAAAGATATTTTGAAAGAAAAGGTTTTGGAATATAATCTGTCCTGTCCGTCGGTCAGGGCAGCTGCCCAGCTTACAGAATATTTTGCCGGAAAAAGGAAAGTATTTGACCTGCCTTTAGAACCACAGGGAACGGAGTTCCAAAAAAGGGTATGGCAGGCGCTTAGGGAAATTCCTTACGGAACTACCTGTTCCTATGGAGAGATCGCGGCAAAGATCGGAAATCCCAAGGCTTCCAGAGCCGTAGGCGGCGCTAACAACAAAAATCCAATTGCCATAGTGATTCCATGCCACAGGGTCATCGGTGCAAACGGTTCTCTTGTGGGATATGCTTCAGGGCTTCAGACAAAAGAGGCATTGTTAAAGCTGGAAGGAATACTTCTCTGAGAAAGTTTTACTTTTTCTATACATAGTCTTTACAACAGAATGATAGAAGAAATTTGTTTCTGCCTGTTATGATAAACGGGAAAAACGGAAAGAATAACTCTGTTGCTTTATGTTTGTTAAAGGAAATGATATAGATGAAGAGCAAAAAAATTGAGAAAGCAATTAAAGGCATCCATCCAAAACTGCAGATTCTATTTTTGTATGGGATATTTTTTGTGATCCTGGGAATTTTGGATCTGATTCTGGATTGTCTCCGGGCATCCGGCTTATAGGCAGTGATGAACAGAATGAAATCAATGAAAAAACAGCCGTCAGCAGAAAAAACTGAATTTTCATAGCTGGGGCTGTTTTGTATTTCATCTTCACTCTTTAGAAATTTCTTCTTGCCATATAGGGGCTATTTATGAGAGCCATATTTCTCTTCGCAGTATTTACAGCGGTAAATTTCTTTTTTTTCATCTGCCAAAAAGAAAATATGGGGCAGCTCCTGTTCAATGGAAGTGATGCAGCGGGGGTTTTTGCATTTGATGACATTCCTGATTTCCTTGGGGAGAACCAGTTCCTTTTTATCTACGATTTCCCCGTCCTTGATCACATTTACTGTGATATTATGATCGATAAATGCCAGCACATCCAGATCCAGCATATTGATGTCACATTCCACTTTTAAAATATCTTTTTTGCCCATTTTATTGCTGCGGGCATTTTTGATAATGGCAACCGTACAATCCAGCTTGTCAAGCTGCAGATGATGATAGAGGGAGAGGCTTTTTCCGGCTTCGATATGATCCAAAACAAACCCTTCTTCGATTTTTCCCACATTTAACATAATGAATTTCCTCCTTGATTAAACCAATGTAATAAAGCTGTGCAGTCTCTAAACCAGTTCTAACAATGTCAGTATCAGCGCCATGCGCACATAGACACCATATTGCACCTGTTTGAAATAGACGGCTCTGGGATCATCGTCCACCTCCACGGAAATCTCGTTGACTCTGGGAAGGGGATGGAGAACCAGCATATCATCCTTGGCGAGTTCCATTTTTGCTTTATCTAAAATATAGAAGTCTTTCAGTCTTACATAATCTTCTTCATTAAAGAAACGTTCTCTTTGTACACGGGTCATATACAGTAAATCCAGCTTGGAAATGCTGTCTTCCAGTTTTATGACTTCTTCGTAGGAAATATTTTTCTCTTTCAGCATTTCGATGATATAGTCGGGAACCCGCAGCTCTTCAGGCGAGATAAAGATAAAGTGGATATCCTCATAACGGGATAAAGCGTTGATCAGGGAATGGACAGTACGTCCGAATTTCAAGTCGCCGCAAAGTCCGATGGTAAAATGGTCCAGCCGTCCTTTTAAAGAACGGATGGTCAGAAGATCCGTTAAAGTCTGGGTAGGATGCTGATGTCCCCCGTCTCCTGCATTGATCACCGGAATGGAAGATTTGGATGCAGCTACCATGGCAGCCCCTTCCTTGGGATGGCGCATTGCGCAGATATCCGCAAAGCAGGAAATGACCCGGATGGTATCGGAAACGCTTTCCCCCTTGGAAGCGGAAGAGGAACCGGCATCGGAAAAGCCCAGCACGCTGCCGCCCAGATTGATCATAGCCGATTCAAAGCTTAAACGGGTTCTGGTACTTGGCTCGTAAAAGCAGGTGGCAAGCTTTTTGCCTTTGCACTTCTTTGCATATTTTTCCGGATTTTTTTCAATGTCATTTGCCAGATCAAACAGCCTGTCCAGTTCTTCCGTGGTAAAATCCAGCGGGTTCATTAAATGTCTCATGAATAGTATGCCTCTCTTTCTGAATGTCAGTAATCGTAATAATGGGCTGTGGTATTTAACTTGTAAAATCTCAATACCACAGCCCTTATATTTAACTTAAAAATGAAATTAGTTCATCAACCGGTTTTCTGCGGGGAGCAGCCGGCTCTTCATCGGGATAACCGATCGGGATCAATGCTACCAGTTCCCTGTCTTCGGGAATCTGTAATAATGAAGAAATAAGGGGACGGTCAAAGATCCCCATGATAACACTTCCTAAACCTGCTTCGTGAGCGGCAAGGCAAAATGTCTGGGAAGCAACACCAGCGTCATACATCTGCCATCCGTCTCCTCTGTCTGTTGTAAAGGAACCGTCTCTTTCGTAACCTGATCTGCCTTTGATGACAGTTACGGCAATGAGCATGGGAGCATTTTTGATAATATTTCCGTTATTAGGAAACATTTTTGTCCCATCCTCTGCGATTTTATCTTTTAAGGCACCTTCCACAGCGATATATCTGGTGATCTGTGTGTGTTTCCAGCTTGGTGCGTAAGAAGCTGTTTCTATTATCTGTTTTAATAACTCATGGTCAACGGCGTCCGGTTTAAATTTACGGATGCTGCGACGGCTTAAAATACATTCCTTTGCTGTCATGAAAATACCTCCCTTTGTGTTCACATTTTAACTATGATACCATATGTGGTGTCAGCTTTCAATGAAAAAATTTTGTTTTTCAGAGGTTTGGAATTTGAATGTTATGTCGTTGAAAAGGGTGGTAAAATAGCGAAAAACATAGTATAATAGTACTAATTTAATTATTAAGGGGGAATTTTATGTCACTGGTTTTTACCAATGAAAATTGTATCGGATGTAATAAGTGTATCAGCGCATGCAGTTGTCTGGGAGCCAATTATCAAAACGAAAAGAATGGCAAAAATCGTATCGACGTGGATGGAGATAAGTGTGTTGCCTGCGGAGCATGTTTTGATGTTTGCAAACACCATGCCAGAGAATTCCGGGATGATACGGAGCGTTTCTTTGAAGATCTGAAAAAAGGGGAGAAGATCTCAATTCTTTTAGCGCCTGCTTTTTTGGCAAATTATCCCAGAGAATATGAAAGTGTTCTGGGAGGTTTGAAGGAGGCAGGTGTCAACCGGATCATCAGCGTTTCGTTTGGCGCTGATATTACCACCTGGGGGTATATCAATTATATCCAAAAAAACAATTTTATGGGAGGCATCTCACAGCCCTGTCCGGCAGTGGTAGGGTATATTGAGAGATATATACCTGAGTTGATTCCCAAACTGTTTCCTGTGCAAAGTCCTATGATGTGCGGGGCAATCTATGCAAAAAAGTATATGGGTATTACGGATAAGCTGGCTTTTATCAGCCCGTGTATTGCCAAAAAGATGGAAATTGAAGATGAAAATAATAAAGGGATCGTTTCATATAACGTTACCTTTGATCATTTGATGAAGTATGTGAGAGAGCATCATATCAAAGGAGCGCCATGCAGTGATGAAATAGAATATGGCCTGGGCTCTCTGTATCCCATGCCCGGCGGTTTAAAAGAA
Source organism: Lachnospiraceae bacterium (assembly GCA_017936785.1). Taxonomy (GTDB): domain Bacteria; phylum Bacillota; class Clostridia; order Lachnospirales; family Lachnospiraceae; genus UBA2882. Next base: position 12,424 of record JAGBEV010000023.1, read on the forward strand.
AATGTATACTGGTTTCTGGGAGAAAGCGTTCTCATCCGCCAGATGGAAGGTGAGAAGCATATGTATCATTTCCTGGAACAGAATAAGGACCGGATCATAGAAAGTAAAACACCCTATTTGTTTGTAGATGCTTTGAATTGTTCTTCGGGCTGCCTTTACGGTACTGCTACAGAGGCGGAAAAGGGCAAAACGGAAGATACCCTTTATGAAATGCTTCGGATCAGGGAAGCCAGCAAGCATGATAACGCAAAGGATGCCTGGGCAAGGAACATGACTCCGGCGCAAAGGCTTCAATATTTGAACAAACAGTTTGAAAATCTGGATTTAAATGATTTCCTGAGGAACTATACGGACCGGTCCGGGGGATGTACCTATAAGCTTCCCAATGAGGCGCAGCTGGAGCATATTTATCTGGAAATGAATAAAGTGACTGAGACTCAGCGCCATATTGACTGTTCCTGCTGCGGATATGAGAGCTGTAAGGAGATGGCGGTTGCAATTTTTAACGGATATAATGTAAAGACCAATTGCATCCACTATATCAAGGATCTGGCTGAGAAAGAAAAAGAAGAGATCTCCCAGCTTATGGATACCCTGAACAGGCAGAAACAGGAAATCGTGGATACGGTGGCAAAGATCAACAAAGAATTTGAACAATTGTATACCTCTGTGGCGCAGATGGAAGCGGGAAATAATGCCAATGCTGATGAAAGTACGGGAATTTCCACAGAAGTCCAGGAGGTTACCGTTTTCTGTCAGGTGTTGGAGGACTCTCTGGGTGAAATCAATTCTCTCCTAAAGGAATTGGAGAAAAATAATAATTCGGTTGTTTCTATTGCTAACAAGACCAATCTTCTGGCATTGAATGCTTCCATAGAAGCAGCAAGGGCAGGAGAGGCAGGAAGAGGCTTTGCGGTTGTGGCAAAGGAAATCAATTCTCTTGCCGGAAGCTCCAAGGAGACGGCAGGAAGCAGTAATGAAAGCAAACTTAAGATCGAAGATGCCATAAACAGCATTATGGGTAAAGCGGAAAAACTGCTGCAGGTTGTGGAACTGGTCAGTGAGCGTACACAGAATCTGGCAGCATCCACTGAGGAAATGGCAGCGGCTTCTACCACAGTGTCACAGTCGGCAGATACCATTCGTGAGATGTTGGATAAGCTGGCAGCACAGTCATCATAAGCTGTGCCGGATTGATAAAATGATCCCATTTCGTTGCCCGATATGCTGAGTGTGTGCTATAATGTGGGGCATAAAATGTCAAATTGATACGGAGGATATGCAGATGGAATTTGTGGAAAAAAAGAGAATCCTGTTTTTTGGATTGCCGTGGACCTTTACCAAATACACCATAGGAGAAGAAATCATCAATATAAAAGCCGGTCTGTTAAAGACCATAGAGGATGACTGCTATATGTATAAGGTAACAGACGTAAAATTGGAAACCTCTTTCATGGAGCGTATTTTTAAGCTGGGCACGGTGGTCTGCTATACAGGTGATGTTACCCACCAGACCTTAAGGCTTATACATATCAGAAATGCCCGTACCATCAAGGATTTCATTCTGGAACAATCTGAGAAACAGAGGATGAAACGGAGAACGTTAAATACCCAGAATCTGAATTCCATGGCGGTGGACGATCTGGATGATGATATATAAGGGCTGTTTATCCGGGTGCATCTGGAGATGAAAGTCATGCCCCCTGCCTGTATATCATCACAAAACCACCCGCACAGGGCGGGTGGCAGTTTAGGGGAGGATATATGAATACATTACCGCAGATAAATGCGGTAAGGTATCGCAAAGTTAATTGTGCTGGCGGTCTTATGGACCGTCAGTTTCATTGTGTGGAAAGATTATTCTTTTCCCTGTGGCGGCGGGTCAGGATATATTCGTATAAAAGTCCTGTGCCAAACCAGTAGGGAGCATAATCAAAGCGGATCACACCGTCCACATTATAGGGCGAGCTTTCATAGTTCCAGGGACAGAGCCTGCGTTTTTTCAGTGCGCTTCCCGTAAGAAATTCCGTGGTGAAAATACAGATGGTATAAAACAGACCACGGAATATAAGAGGCCAGTTTCTGATAAATCTGTATGCCGGTTTAAAAAAAGCTGCCAGGCCATATATGGGAAACATCCAGAGGGATGTGTTGCCTTTTAATTTAAAATCTCTATTTTTCAGTCCGTTGCAGGCGGTAAACAGGATTTCCAGACACCATCCCACAAGACCGCAGGTAAAAAAATTCTTGATCATAGCTAAAGTATGTCCCCGGAAGATTAAAATTATTCAAAAATATGATATAATTATTTCAAAATCACTTTGAAATGAGTTTGTTAAAACAGAATACACAAAATAGAGGCAATCAGAAATGACAGAAAAAGAAACCTATGAATATATACAAAATCTCCAATCCCTGGGCAGCCACCTGGGCTTGGAGTGTGTTACGGAGCTTTGCCGGCGTATTGGCAATCCCCAGGATGATCTGAAATTTATTCACATTGCGGGAACTAACGGCAAGGGCAGCATTCTCGCGATGGTGTCGGAAACCCTTGCAGCATGCGGTTATAAAACCGGACGCTACATCTCACCTACCATTTCGGATTACAGAGAACGGTTTCAGATCAATGGGCGCATGATCGGCAAAAAGCTTTTATGTGAGTATGTGGAACGGCTGAAAGAGGTGTGCGGGGAAATGACAGCAGAAGGCTTTGCACATCCTACACCTTTTGAATTTGAAACGGCACTGGCATTTTTGTATTTCAAAGAAAAGCAATGTGATGTGGTGGTGCTGGAAACCGGCATGGGCGGCGAAACTGATGCCACCAATATCATTACCACTACTATGATCGCCGTGCTTGCTTCCATCAGCATGGATCACATGCAGTTTTTGGGAAATACCCTTTCCAAAATCGCAAAGGTCAAGGCGGGGATCATCAAAGAGGGAATCCGGGTGGTAAGTGCATGGCAGGTGCCTGAAGCGGCAGCAGTCATTGAGCAGACCTGTATGGACAAACATGCAATAATACATTGGGCGGATAAAGAAAAGGCAAAAATGCTGGGGGCATCGGATAGGGGAATGAGATTTTCCTATAAAGACCATTCTAAAATGAAGCTTTCCTTAAGGGGAACTTATCAGCTTGTAAACGGAGCTGTGGCGCTGGAAGTGCTGGACTGTCTGAAAGAAAAATTCGGTTTTCATCTTCCTGAGGAAAAAATCAGAAATGCTTTTGAAAACATCTGCTGGCAGGGACGTTTTGAAAAAATTGCAAAGAAACCTGATTTTTATATAGACGGCGCCCATAATGAAGCAGCGGCAAAATCCCTGGCGGAAACCATAGAGTTTTATTTTACAAATAAGAAAATAATTTATATAATGGGAGTATTAAAGGATAAGGAATATGAAAAGATCATTGAAGCAACTCATCCTTATGCAGACAGCATCATTACGGTGAAAACTCCTCACAATGAACGTGCCATGGATGCTTACGGACTGGCAAAGGCTGTGTCGGCTTATCACAAAAAAGTGACGGCAGCAGACAGTCTGGAGGAAGCTGTGGAGATGGCATATCTCATGGCAGGAAATGATGCGGTCATACTTGCTTTTGGTTCCCTTTCCTATCTGGGAGAGCTGAAAGCAATTGTAAAAAACGGAAAATGGACGAGGAGAGACTCCCATGGTAAATAAAGAGAAGATCAAAGAAGCGGTTACCCTGTTGTTGGAGGGAATCGGTGAGGATGTGAACCGGGAAGGGTTAAAGGATACACCGGACCGGATCGCCAGAATGTATGAAGAGATTTTTGCAGGAATGGATCAGAAAAGCAGCGAACATCTGGCAAAAACCTTTCATGCAGAAAATAATGAAATCGTTCTGGAAAAGGATATTGTATTTTATTCCATGTGCGAGCATCATCTGATGCCCTTTTACGGGAAGGCGCATGTGGCTTACATACCTGATGGGAAAGTAGTGGGACTGAGCAAGATCGCAAGGACTGTAGAGGTCTATGCCAGACGGCTGCAGATCCAGGAACAGATGGGAGCCCAGATCGCAGATGCCCTTATGGATGAGCTGGGGGCAAAAGGCGCCATGGTCATGATCGAGGCAGAACATATGTGCATGACCATGCGGGGGGTAAAAAAGCCCGGCAGCAAAACTGTCACCATTGTAACAAGAGGCGCATTTGCAGAGGATGAGAAGCTGCAGAACAGCTTTTATCATATGCTGCAGAGGTCGTAAAATCGGTTACAGAGGTTGGAAGTCATGAGTGAACAGAAGAATAAAAGCATGAAGCGGGTACAGAAGATCCTGGAGCATCCTTTTTACCGGGAATGTGTGGAGAAGATTGCCCGGTATGAAAAAGACAGAAAATTCTGCGGACATGATATGGTCCATTTTCTGGATGTGGCGCGGATCGCTATGCTGTTAAATCTGGAAGAAAATAAAAAGCCCATCAGGAAGGATTGGGTATACGGCGCAGCGCTGCTGCACGATATCGGCAGATTCATACAATATGAAGACGGAACGGATCATGCCAGGGCATCAGCAGTATTGGCACCGGAAATTTTAAAGGACTGCGGCTATTCCAAAGAAGAAACGGAAGTGATCGTGGAAGCCATTGCTAACCACCGCAATAAGAAGATCAGGGATGGTTCCGACCTAAAGGGAATCCTGTACCGGGCGGATAAGGCAAGCAGACCCTGCTACGGCTGTTTGATGGAGCCGGAGTGTGACTGGAAGCGGAAAAAGAAAAATATGACTTTGGAAATATAATTTTTTAGAGTATCACAAAGAGGACAACACATATGATGAAAATCGGAAACAGAGAATTTGATACAGCAAACCATACATACATTATGGGAATCTTAAATGTGACTCCCGATTCTTTCTCGGACGGCGGAAAGTGGAATGACCTTGACAGGGCGCTTTTTCATGTGGAAGAGATGATCGGAGACGGGGCGTCCATTATCGATATCGGCGGAGAATCCACGAGACCCGGCTATACCATTTTGCCCGATGAAGAAGAAATCGCCAGAGTGGTACCGGTCATCAGGGCAGTCAAAGAGCGGTTTGACATTCCTGTTTCCCTGGATACCTACAAAAGCGCAGTGGCGCTTGCAGGCATTGAAGCAGGAGCGGATATGATCAATGACATATGGGGCTTAAAATATGATGAAAGGCTTGGAGAAGTCATAGCAAAGGCAGGGGTGGCATGCTGCCTTATGCACAACAGGAAAGAACCGGATTACAAGGATTACATCAGAGATCTGCTGGCGGATCTGGAAGAAACCATGGAAATGGCGGAAAGAGCCGGAATTTCCAGAGAGAAGATCTGCGTAGACCCCGGAGTAGGCTTTGGCAAGACCTATGAAAATAATCTGGAAATTATAGGCAAACTGGAGGTTTTACATACCTTTGGGCTGCCTGTTCTATTGGGAACCTCCCGCAAATCCGTAATCGGGCTGACCCTGGACCTTCCTGCCAATGAGCGGGTGGAAGGAACCCTTGCCACAACGGTCATCGGCGTATTAAAGGGCGCAGCCTTTGTACGGGTACATGACGTAAAGGAAAATATGCGTGCAATCCGCATGACAGAAGCAATAAAAGGCGCTGTTTAAGAGATAAGGCATAAGGAAAGGAAGTGGGCAGTATGGATAAAATTCAGATCAAAGGCTTAAAAGTATTTGCGCATCACGGGGTGTATCCGGAGGAATCCGCCCAGGGACAGGATTTTTTTGTCAGTGTCTGTCTGGATGTGGATACCAGACTGGCAGGTCTGCGGGATGATCTGGCACAGTCAGTTGATTACGGAGAATTGTGTCTGTTTATTGACAGGTATATGAAAAAGCATACCTATAAGCTGTTAGAGTCCGTTACGGAAAATCTGGCAAGAGAAATTTTGCTCAGATATCCTGCGGCAGATTCTGTTGAAGTTAGCGTAAGCAAACCACATGCCCCCATACCGCTTCCTTTTGAGGATGTTTCCGTTACGGTGAAAAGAGCATGGCATGAGGCATATATCGCTTTCGGTTCCAATCTGGGCGATCGGGAAGAGTATATCCGAAAGGGGCTGGAAACCTTAGAGCATGAAACAGATGTGTTTTTGCTAAGGACATCTTCCATCATAGAAACAGCACCCTATGGCGGAGTGGAAATGGGTCCCTTTTTAAACGGTGTTGTAAAGGTTAAAACGCTGTTGACACCCTATGAACTGTTAAAGCTGTGCAACCGGATCGAAGGGGAAGCAGGAAGAGAGCGGACGGTTCATTGGGGACCGAGAACTTTGGATCTGGACATTCTTTTTTATGATAAACTGATCCTGGAGGATGAGTATCTGACCATTCCCCATATTGATCTGAAGAACAGGGATTTTGTTTTAGAACCTATGGCTGAGGTGGCGCCGGGAATGGTACATCCTGTATACGGAAAGACCATGTCCGACCTGCTGGCGGAATTAAGGGGAAAGGTGTAATATGTCCGATAAGAGTAAAGTGATTATAATTTTGTCTGTTTTCTTTGTGGTTTTAGGCGGAGTATTTGGTTTCGGGATTTTGAAGGACTATCTGCACAAAAATCCTGATGATACCATAGGAAATACGGCAGGGAATCTCAATAACGGCGGATATTTCTGCCAGGTGGGAGATAAGGTTTTTTTTGCCAACGCCTATGACGGAGGCAGACTTTATGTGATGAATGCGGATGAGACCGGCATAAAGAGGCTCAGCGATTCGGCAGTAACCTGTCTGAATGCAGACGATACCTATGTATATTATGTGTTAAACGATATTGCCTCACCGGAAGGAATGGGTGGTTTTTCCATGCCGCTGCTTGGACTTTACCGTTCCGATCACAAGGGAAAGCAGACCAAATGTCTGGATAAGGTTTCCTGTGGGATCGTGCAGCTGTTGGGCAATAGGCTGTATTATCAGAGATATGAGGATACAAAAAATAAAACATTGCAGAGTATGGACATTCAGTCCCGGGATACAGAAACGGTTTTAGAGTTTCCGGCAAATCCTGCCGCCGGTTCCGGTTCACTCATCTATTATAACGGTGTGGAAGAGGATCACAACCTGTATTGTTATAATATAGCTGAGGGAAGCAGTTCCCTGATTTATGAGGGAAATGTCTGGTATCCCGATGCTCAGGGCGGTTACGTATATTTTATGAATGTGGCAGACGGATACACTCTTTGCAGATATGATCTGGCGGCAGGGGAAATGCAGAGCCTGACACAGGACCGGGTGGACCAGTATCTGGTCTGCGGCAGCCTGATCTTTTATCAGAAAAATTCCGAAAGCTCCCCTGCACTAATGGTCATGAATACGGACGGATCGGATGCCAGGGTGATCGCCGAAGGCAATTATACCAATCTGAATGCTACTTCCAGGTACATTTATTTTACAGAGTTCGGAACGGAAGTACCCATGTATAAGATTTCGCTGGAAAGCGGGAATTTTGAGATCATGACCTTTGATGCGGCAAAGGAAGCTGCAATGGAAAATACAAATTAAAAGTGCTTTTTTATGAGCATGGAAAATATGGAGACGGGAAAATGGATTTACTACAACTGAGAGACCAGATCGATGTGATCGACAGGCAGATCGTGGAACTGTATGAAAACAGAATGGATATTTGCAGACAGGTTGCGGAATATAAAATAGAGACGGGAAAAAAGGTTTTTGACAGAGTAAGGGAAGAGGAAAAGATCAGAAAGGTAAAATCCTTTACCACCAACGAATTCAGCAGCCGGGCGGTAGAAGAACTGTTTGAACAGATCATGTCTGTCAGCAGGAAGCTGCAGTATCAGCTTTTGGCAGAGCACGGCAGCATTGGCAGACTGCCTTTTATGGGTGTGGATACGTTACAGGACGGAAGAGCCAGAGTTGTATTTCAGGGAGCGGAAGGGGCATATTCCCAGGCAGCAATGGTACAGTATTTCGGAGACCGGATTCACAGTTTCCATGTGGATACTTTCCGGGATGCCATGAGCGCCATAGAAGAAGGCAGTGCAGATTTTGCCGTACTTCCCATTGAAAATTCCACAGCAGGAATCGTCAGCGATATTTATGATCTTCTGGTGGAATTTGAAAACTATATTGTAGGAGAGCAGATCATCAAGATTGAGCATTGTCTCCTGGGTCTGCCGGGTACTAAGCTGGAGGATATCCGGACCGTATATTCCCATCCCCAGTCCCTGATGCAGAGTGCCCGTTTCTTAAATGATTTCAGCTGGAAACAGATCAGTATGCAGAATAATGCATTTGCGGCAAAGAAGGTAGTAGAGGATAAGGATAAGACCCAGGCAGCCATTGCCAGTGCTTATGCGGGAGAGATTTACGGATTGGAGGTACTGAAACGGGGTGTCAACCAGTCCGATACCAATTCCACAAGATTTATTATCGTCACCAATCAGAAGGTGTTTTTGAAGGATGCAAAGAAGATCAGCATTTGTTTTGAAATTCCCCATGAAAGCGGTTCCCTGTACCATATGCTTTCACATTTTATTTATAACAATCTGAACCTTTGCAAAATTGAAAGCCGACCTATTGAAGACAGAAACTGGGAATATCGTTTCTTTATTGACTTTGAAGGCAATCTGGCAGACGGTGCAGTAAAGAATGCACTGCGTGGATTGCGGGATGAAGCCAGAAATATGAAAATTCTGGGCAATTACTGATAGTATATATGCTATATGGTGCAGAAAGGAATATAAGATGGCAGTTAAGACGTTTGCAGCAATTGATGTGGGCTCTTATGAGCTTACCATGAAAATATTTGAAGTGTCCCCCAAAATGGGAATTAAAGAAGTAGACTGTATCAGGCATCGGATCGCCCTGGGGCTGGATTCCTATACTGCAGGAAAGATCACTGTGGAAAAAATGGATGAGCTTTGTGAGGTGCTGCGGGAATTTGCAGAAATTATGAAGTCTTACAAGGTGGACGCATACAAAGCCTATGGAACCAGTGCCATCAGGGAAACTGCAAATACCCTGATCCTGCTGGATCAGATCAAGAACCGCACAGGTCTTTTGGTAGAGGTCATCAGCAATTCCGAACAGCGTTTTCTGGATTATAAGGCAGTTGCCGTAAAAGGAAAGGAATTTGACAAATATATCGAAGGCGGCACGGCGATTTTGGATATCGGCGGCGGAAGTATACAGATCTCTCTTTTTGAAAATGATACCCTTATTACAACCCAGAATATGCGTCTGGGCGTTATGAGAATGCGGGAGCGGCTGGAATCCCTTTCACCGAAAAGCGGACAGTATGAAAAGCTCATCGAAGAAATGGTCAATAACCAGTTTTCCCTTTTCAAGAAGATGTATTTAAAGGAAAGGGAAATTCACAATCTGATCCTGATAGATGATTATATTTCCCCGGTATTTCAAAAGAAGGAAATCTGCAGGGAGCCGGGCAACATAGATTACAAGATGTTTATGGAATTTATGGATGTGATCTCCCATAAGAACAGGGGAGATATCAGCCGCCGGCTGGAGATTTCCGAGGAACATGCCTCTTTATTGTTCCATAGTGCAGTTTTAACGAAACAGATCATGGAAGTGCTGGGAGCACAACATCTCTGGGCACCGGGGGTATCTCTATGCGATGGTATTGCCTATGAGTATGCCCAGCAGAATAAATTATTGTCCGCAGTACATGATTTTGAAAAGGACATTATTGCATCTACTGCTACTATCAGCAAGCGGTATATGTGCAGCAGGAAGCGGAATGAGATCATGGAAAACCTGGCGCTTTCCATTTTTGATACCATGAAAAAGGTCCACGGTCTGGGCAGGCGTGAAAGGCTGCTTTTACAGATCGCGGCACAGCTGAATGACTGTGGAAAATACATTTCCCAGACAGATGTAGGAGAATGCTCCTTCCGTATCATTATGGCGACGGAGATCATCGGACTGTCCCATGCGGAACGGGAAATCGTAGCTTATGTGGCAAAATACAACAGGGATGAATTTGAATATTATGAAGTGCTGGGCGAAAAGACAACCCTGAGCAAAGAGGCTTATCTGACCATTGCCAAACTGACAGCGATCCTCAGGGTCGCCAACGGTCTGGACCGGAGCCATAAGCAGAAATTTAAAGATTTTAAGACGGTGCTCAAGGACAATGAATTGATCATCAGTGTGGATACGGCGGAAGACATTACTTTGGAAAAAGGACTGCTGACCGCAAGAGCACGCTTTTTTGAAGAAGTATACAGCGTAAGACCTGTTATTAAGCAGAAACGGCATATGTAGGAGGAATTGACATGTCGGAAACAGTGAATTATTTAAATCCCGAATATTATTTTAACAGAGAATTGAGCTGGCTGAAATTTGATTACCGGGTATTAAGCGAGGCAAGGGACAAGGGCAATCCGTTGTTTGAGCGGTTGAAGTTTTTAAGTATTACAGCCTCCAATCTGGATGAATTTTTTATGGTGCGTGTGGCTTCCCTAAAGGATATGGTACATGCAGGATATGAAAAGGAAGATATTGCAGGGATGACGCCCAAAAAGCAGCTTTCCGCCATCAATGAGGAAACCCATGCCCTGGTGAATCTCCAGTATTCCACTTATAACAGAAGCCTGGTCCCGCTGCTGAAACAAAATGAAATCCACATGATAGCCCATCATGAAGAACTGAATAAGAAGCAGGGGAATTTTGTGGACCGTTATTTTGAAGATAATGTGTATCCGGTGCTGACACCCATGGCGGTGGATTCTTCCAGACCGTTTCCGCTGATCCGCAATAAATCCCTGAATCTGGGAGCCCTTGTGAAGAAAAAGGGTGAAAAAGACGCAGAAGTGGAATTTGCCACAGTACAGGTGCCAAGCGTCCTGCCCAGAGTGGTGGAAATTCCAGATGAAAAAGAACGGGTATTTATTTTCCTGGAAGAGATCATTGAAAGAAATATAGAGAAACTTTTCTTAAACTATGATGTCTTGTGCATCCATCCCTTCCGTATTATGAGAAATGCGGACCTTACCATCGGAGAGGATGAAGCGGAAGATTTATTAAAGGAGATCGAGAAGCAGTTAAAGAAAAGACAGTGGGGCGAAGCAATCCGTCTGGAAGTGGAAGAAGGAATTCATAAGCATCTGCTGAAGGTGATCCGGAAAGAATTGAAGATTTCAGAAGAAGATATTTACTATATCAACGGTCCCCTGGATCTGACTGTTTTAATGAAGCTGTACGGAGTGGATGGCTTTGACCATTTAAAAGAAGAAAAATATATTCCCCAGCCGGTGCCGGAGCTTCCCGCTGACTGTGATATTTTTGAAGAGATCAGAAAAAGGGATATTCTGCTTCATCATCCATATCAGACATTTACGCCGGTAGTGGACTTTATCAGAAAAGCTGCCAAAGATCCCCAGGTACTTGCCATCAAGCAGACGCTTTACAGGGTCAGCGGCAATTCACCGATTATTGCGGCACTGGCACAGGCGGCGGAAAACGGCAAACAGGTTTCCGTACTGGTGGAACTGAAAGCCAGATTTGATGAGGAAAATAATATTGTCTGGGCGAAGATGCTGGAAAAGGCGGGATGCCATGTTATTTATGGTCTGCTGGGATTAAAGACCCACAGCAAGATCACTTTGGTAGTGCGCAAGGAAGAGGACGGAATCAGACGTTATGTGCATCTGGGAACCGGAAATTATAACGATGCTACGGCAAAGCTCTATACAGATACGGGACTTTTGACCTGCAGAGAGGATATCGGGGAAGATGCTACAGCGGTATTTAATATGCTGTCCGGCTATTCCGAACCCAGAAGCTGGAATAAGCTTTCTCTGGCTCCCTTATGGCTGAAAGACCGTTTTCTGTATCTGATAAAGAGGGAGATCAAATTTGCCAAAGAAGGAACAGAGGCAAGGATCATTGCCAAAATGAATTCCCTTTGTGACAGAGAGATCATCAGCGCTTTATATGAGGCAAGTGCCGCAGGCGTTAAGATCGATCTGATCGTGCGGGGAATCTGCTGTCTGAAAACCGGAATTCCTGAGGTGTCAGAAAATATTACAGTCCGTTCCATTGTGGGAACCTTTTTGGAGCATAGCAGAATTTTCTATTTTGAAAATGGAGGAGACGGGGAATACTATATGGCAAGCGCGGACTGGATGCCCCGTAACTTAAACCGCCGTGTGGAAATCCTGTTTCCCGTTGAGCAGCCGGATTTAAAGGAAAAGACAGCACATATTCTGGACTGCCTTTTAAGGGATACTTTAAAGGCACAAATTCTTCAGCCTGACGGAACCTATGAAAAAATTGACCGCAGGGGCAAGGAACTGTTCGGCGCACAGAAGAATTTCTGTGAAGAGGCAGAGCGTGCCGCAAAAGCATTGGAAGAAGACATTTTGGAGGAACGGGTATTTATCCCGGAGAAACATCATGAGTAAAAAAGCAGTGATCTTTGATCTGGATGGTACTCTTACAGATACCTTAAAGTCTATTTGGAAATCGGCAAATCTGGCGCTGGCAGATGTGGGGCTGCCGCCCTTTGAGGCGGATCGTTACCGTTATTTTGTGGGAGACGGTGCAGAAGAACTGGTCAAACGTGCCCTGATCGCAGATGGAGATACCAAGCTGGTCCATCTGAAGCAGATGAGGGAAAGCTACCGCAGGCATTTTGAAAAGTATGTAAATTATGAAGTGAAGCCCTATGATGGTATATTGGAGCTGTTAAAAAATCTCAAGGAAAGAAATATCCTGCTGGCAGTCAATTCCAATAAGCCTCATGAGCGGACGATAGATGTGGTAGAAGGAATCTTTGGCAGGGAAACCTTTGACATTCTGGCAGGTCAGTGTGATAGCCGTAAACGCAAACCTGCTCCTGATGGGATTTTCTACATTATGGAACAGTTGAAGCTGGCTAAGGAAGACATTATTTATCTTGGAGACACCTGTGTGGACATGAAGACCGGAAAAAGCGCCGGAGTCTTTACTGTAGGCGCTTTGTGGGGATTCCGTGACAGGCAGGAGCTGGAGGAAAATCATGCCGATGCCATAATTGCCCATCCTATGGAGCTGCTTCATTATCTGTAGATACAATTTGGGGAAAATTGTATTTATGGAAAAAGCAGAAATATTGATTTATTAACAGAGACTAAGTTCAAAAATAAAAACGGATAATCGAACCTTTTGTATCAAAAAAGGAAATATTATAATTGACAAATACAGAATATTCATTTAGACTATATATTAAGTGAAAATCATATCTGCCAATTGTCATTGGCACTACATCTTGGCATCTCGCCAACTTTTTCACAGATACAAATTAAATAAAGTTGGCAGAGAAGTTAATAGATTATCCATATCTCTGCCATGGGACAGGAGGAATGGATATATGAAGAAAAGTACTTTTCACAAAAAGATCTTTTCGGTGAAAAGGAGAAAGCTGCCACGAATATTTACAAGGCGGAATATTAAAGATGCTGTGTTTTGCAGGATATTTTCCAGTCCGGAGGTATTGTTAGAACTTTATAATGCGCTGAATCATACACATTATACGAATATTTCGGATCTTGAGATTTATACTATGGATGATGTAATTTATATGGGATATAAAAATGATGTTTCATTTATCATTGGCTCAATGCTGAATCTTTATGAACATCAGTCTTCGGTTAATCCCAATATGCCGGTAAGAGGCTTGATCTACTTTGCCAAGCGGTATGAATCATATATAGAGACCCACAAATTGAATATTTATGGAACAAAAAGAATTTTGCTCCCAATGCCGCAATATGTTGTTTTCTACAATGGCACAGAAAACCTGGAAAATAATGCGGAATATATGGAATACCGGTTGACGGATTCTTTTATAAATACAAATATTTTTGAGAATAAAGATGAACATACAGCAAAAGACAGGACGGTAAAGCATGAATCCAGTCTGGAGTGTGTTACAAAGGTATACAATATTAATTTTGGTTCCAATGCAGAACTGATGCAGGAATGCCGTACATTATATGAATATTCCTATTTTATGAATCAGATCATGAAAAATTGCAGTAAAGAGATTTCATTGGAAAAATGCATCGACATGGCTGTTCAACATTGCATTAATCAGGGAATTTTACGGGATTTTTTATTAAAAAACAGAGCGGAGATGGTAGGAATGCTGCTGGAAGAATTTGATGTAAATAAGTTTTTAGAAATGGATCGCAGGGATCAGCGTGAGATCGGATATGAAAGTGGAGTGTTGCAAGGAGCAGATGATGCGTTTTCCTGTATTGAACGGCTGCGCAAAGGGGAAACGGAAGAGCAATTGTTACAACAGGGTTATTCACAAGCCACAATTAAACGTGCAAAGGAGTTTGTATAGTCTTTCTGTATGAATGAAAGTGATTCAGACAGGGTATAATTTCCTGAAGAGAACTAAAATTAGCCTTGTATATTATACAAAATTCTCATAAAATAGTTTTAGAATCTGGAAAGGCAAAGGAAAAATTAGGAATGAGTATCAAGCTGATCGCAACAGATGTGGACGGTACTCTGGTCAGGGATTCCTCCAGAGAAGTATATGATGAAATGATAGATGTGATCCAAAAACTGACCGATAAAGGCTGCCAGTTTGTAGTGGCAAGCGGCAGACAATACGGCAGTATCCGCCGGATGTTTGAACGGGCTGACCGGAAGCTACATTATATTGCGGAAAATGGTGCGCACATTGTTTTAAATGGAGAAAATTATGCTGTAACCAAAATGAACCGGGATTATGTAGAAGGCATTATGGCGGATTTACGTTCTTTATATTCTCAGGACTGCCATGTGGTAGCCTCCACTTCCAAGGGCTGTTTTTTGGAGTCAGGGGATCAGGCTTTTATCGATCTGATCGCCAATGAATACCGTAATGATGTGACATTAACAGATGATATACTGTCAGAGGATGTGGAGATCATTAAAATCGCCGTTTATAAAAAAGGAACCATCCGTCCCATAGGAGAATCTGTCCTTATTCCCAAATGGCAGGATAAGGTAAAGACAACCATGGCGGGAGATGAATGGGTTGATTTCATGGATAAAAGTGTGGACAAAGGAAAAGCCCTTGCTAAGATTCAGGAAGCCCTTGGAATCAAAAGAGAAGAGACCATGGTCTTTGGAGACAATAATAATGACCTGGGACTGATCATGGCGGCAGAAGAGAGTTATGCGGTAGAAAATGCAGTTGAAGAAGTAAAAAAAGCTGCAAAGCATATTTGCCCTGATTATACTCAAAAAGGAGTATATCAGATACTTCAACAATTGTTTGATAAATAGTGAATATAGATAAGTGATGAATGGAAAATGGTAAAAATTGCTCCTATAACAGCAATTTTTGCCATTTTTGAGATTTTGAAGATAAAAGAGGTTATAATCAAAAGTAATAGTAGCTGGCATAAGTTAGAGATAAAGACCGCTATAGAACAGCTAAAGGATTTACCTGCAATAAATACTGGGGAAACAAATCATGTTACCAACACAAAATGCTGTAATATATACAGTAATATTACCTCTCTGCTGGAGTCTTACTTAATGCAGGAGAGGGATGGAGAAAGAGTAAGAAAAATAGCAGATGGTCTGGAAATGGCTGATTGAGAAATGGAAAATGATATAGGCAGGGAGAAAATGAAATGGGATTAGTCATGAGCCCCGGTGCAGTGATAGTGCAGCTGGATGAAATGAATGATAAACTGAATCATTCGCTGGAAAATGCGGAAAAGGTTCTTTCAACCATTACAGGACTGGAGGAGACAAGGGACACCTTGAAGGGAGATGCCTATGACAGCCTCAGGGAATATTACCGGACCATGCATCTGCCGGTCCTCCATGGTTTTATCATGTATATGGAGGACACCATACAGGAGAATTATCAATATCAGATGTGTATAGGAAGCCATCTGTCTGGGATCGCCTACGTGGATGAAGACGCATTAAAGGAGGACC
>JAGBEV010000024.1 GCA_017936785.1 Lachnospiraceae bacterium
ACAATGTGCATTGAACCTGAAATGACATAGTTTTCGCCCATTAAAGAATGCTTATCATTGTTTGTAACTTTATAAATCATTGTACAAATGGCTAAAATAAGGGCTTTTTTGTGCAAAATATATAAGAAAGTATAGAGAGAATAAGGGTGAAGTAAATTTGAAGAAAATATTTTGCATGATGGGTATCTGCTTTTTAGCAGGGCTGTCCGCATGTACAAATCCGGCTGGGGAAGTATCCCGGGGAACAGAGGAAAATTTTTCTGCCGGAATAACAGATGAAAATGTGGATAAGGGGAATGAGTCAGAAGGACTGTATGCTGAAAACAGTGACAGTGGAGAAGCAGATGTTCAAAGCAGCAAGACCCCAAAGGTTTTAATAGATATAAACGGTTATTGTCCCGATGATGAAAAAACTGTATTTTTTGTAGGAAATGAGGAGCCGGGAAGCTTTCGGATCATTAACACGGATACCAGAGAGGAAGTCTATAAAGGTGCTATGATCGCCACCTCTGAACAGGGGGGAAATGGAGAAGTTTTATTAAAGGGCGACTTTTCTTCACTGAAGGAAGAGGGGAGCTATTACATAGAGGCACCCCATATTGGAAGATCATATACTTTTCGGATCAAGGAAGATCATTTTGACGGGGTATATGACAAACTGGAAAAGGCTGTCTGGGAAGAGACTGCCCGGTCTGAAGGCGTATTTTTGTACAGGGCACAGGCTTTATCGTGGATGCTGAATTATTATGAGTATTATGAAGAAAAAGAGGAAGCTGCGCTTTCCGGGGAAATGCCGGACTTTTTGAAAAAAGCGGAGGAACTGGGGGAAAACCTTTTAGAAGAAAAGCCACAGGAGATGGATCAAAAGGAATTGGCTTTTTATTGTGCAACAATGGCACAATTATATGAACAGGTAAAAGAATATGATGCCAGGGAAGCCGGCAAATTTTTAAAGGAAGGCGAAAATGCTTATAAACTCTTGGAAGGCAGGCGCTATGAAGAGGACCTTGATGAAGTCTGGCTGTTTTATGACAGCGCTGTGTTATATAAAGCTACGGGATATACCAGATATCACAATGTGGTAAAAAATTATCTGAAACAGCAGGATGGAAGGAATTTCTTTGAGGAAGATGCAGAAGAAGAACAGCTATTAGCAGATGAGGCATATGTACATGGTGCAGTGGCATATTTAAGTACTGTGTTCAGTGTGGATATTGATCTGTGCAGTGCACTTATGGAAGAACTGGCTGACAAGGCGGAAAGCATTGAAGAAGAGCGGGAGGAAAATGCCTTTTTATGTGCCAGCAAGGAACAGCGCAACAGGCTCCTTGCAGATCGTTTATATGTGGTTGCCATTGTAGAACATGTGGTTGTCAGCAAGGAGTATGTTCAGACTTTGGAGGACGGAATTCATTACATAAATGGCTGTAATGCAACAGGAAGCAGTTTTCTGTCAGAAAAGGGTGTATTGGATAAAACAAAGGATGAAAAAGGCAGTGATGCGGTCATAGGCAGCGCATATCTGTTTGTTTTGGGAGAGATCATGGAAAGCGAGGCAGTAGAATGAAAATTGTAGTATTGGCAGGCGGAATCAGCACCGAAAGGGATGTGTCCCTGGTATCGGGAACCGGTGTTTACAAAGCATTAAAGAAAAAAGGACATCAGGCAGTGCTTTTGGATGTATTTTTGGGAATAGAACTTTCTTCAGAAGAGAAGGCGGAGATCTTTTCCCTGGACAGAGACTGGAGCGAAGGAATCCGTCCTGTCAGTGAGACCAATCCTGATCTTGGTGAAATCTATGCTATGAGAAAATATCCGGAAGAGGGATTTTTCGGACCTAATATTATCGATATCTGCAGGATGGCAGATATTGTATTCCTGGCTTTACACGGAATGAACGGCGAAGACGGAAGAATTCAGGCGGCATTTGACCTGTTGAACATTAAATATACGGGAACTGATTATATCAGCAGCACGCTGGCAATGGATAAGGCACTTACCAAGGACCTGTTTATTTGTAATAAAGTGCCTACTCCTGTAGGATTTGGTGTTAAGAGGGGTGAGGAAATACCAAAGGTGCCATTCCCCTGTGTGGTAAAAACCAGCCATGGCGGTTCCAGCGTAGGTGTTTATCTGGTGGAAAATGAAGAACAGCTTCACAGTGCGGTGGAAGAGGCTTATACATATGAAGATGAGATCGTCATCGAACAGTTTATCAAGGGACGTGAATTTACGGATGTTGTAATCGACGGAAAAGCCCTTCCTATTGTGGAAATTGTTCCCAAGCAGGGATTTTATGATTATAAAAATAAATATCAGGCGGGAAGTACGGAGGAAATCTGTCCTGCGCAGATTGATGAAAAGCTGACTGCCGCTATTCAGAAAACAGCAGTGGATGCATATAAGGCATTGCGCTTGAAGGTTTATGCCAGAATGGATTTTATAGTGGATGAACAGAACCGGATATACTGTCTGGAGGCAAATACTCTTCCCGGTATGACCCCTACCTCACTGATTCCCCAGGAAGCGGCGGCAATCGGCGTGAATTATGAGGAGCTGTGCCAGTGGCTGGTAGAATTATCATTGAAAAAGTATGAGGAGCAGGAATAAATATGATGAAGAAAATGACCTGTGGAGAAATTGCAAAGGCTTGCGGCGGTACCTTCCATGGAACAAAGGAGGAGAGCGGGAGAATTGTTGCAGGCATTGCCATAGATTCCCGTAAAATACAAAAAGACTGGTTATTTGTGGCGACTGTGGGGGAAAGAGTTGACGGACATTCCTTTATTCCCCAGGTATTTGAAAACCATGCCGCATGTGTTGTCAGTGAGAAGGAACTGGAAAACCCGGCAGGACCTTATATACATGTGGACAGCAGCTTTCAGGCATTAAAGGATATTGCAGCCTATTACAGGAGCATTTTGGATATCAAGGTCGTAGGCATTACTGGAAGTGTAGGTAAGACCAGCACCAAGGAAATGATCGCATCTGTATTGAACACAAGATTTAAGGTACAGAAAACCGCAGGAAATTATAATAATGAAGTAGGACTTCCTCTGACAGTTTTTTCCATAGGAGAAGAACATGAGATCGCAGTGCTGGAAATGGGCATCAGCGATTTTGGAGAAATGCACAGGCTGGGCAGGATTGCCAGACCTGACTACATGGTCATTACCAATATCGGACAATGCCATCTGGAAAATCTTAAGACCAGAGACGGTATTTTAAAGGCTAAAACGGAAGTTTTTGACGAAATGGGCGATTCATCAGAAGTGATCCTGAACGGAGATGATGACAAACTTGCCACGATCTCACAGGTACATGGAAAAGCACCCCATTTCTTTTCCAGAGCAAATGCAGATTCAGCAGATAAAAGTGGGATCAAGGCAGAAGCATATGCAACAGATGTGGAAAATCTGGGCTTGTACGGCAGCCGATGTGTCATACATATAAAAGACCGGTCCTTTACAGTAACTATTCCCCTTCCCGGAGAACATATGATACAAAACGCCCTTGCTGCAGCCACTGTAGGACATTTACTGGGGCTTACCCCGAAAGAAATTGCAGAGGGAATCTCACAGGTACAATCCGTAGCAGGCAGAAGCCACATTATGGACACCGGAGTATATACCCTGATCGACGACTGCTACAACGCAAATCCCGTATCCATGAAATCGGCAATCGATCTGTTAGCCACTGCTAAGACCCGAAAGGTTGCCATTATGGGAGATATGTTTGAACTGGGAAACAACACCGAAGCGCTTCACAAAGAAACAGGCGCCTACGCAGCAGGAGCAGGAATCGATGTCATCATCTGCATCGGCAGTCTGTCCTCCCACACCGCATGCGGTGCAAAAGAATCCGGTGCCAAGGAAGTACACCACTATCCCGACAAAGCCGCTTTCCTCCTTGATGCAAAAAAAATACTGCACCCCCAGGATTCCATCCTCCTAAAAGCCTCCCACGGCATGCATTTTGAAGAACTTTTAGACGCACTGCAGAAAACCCAGTAAACACCATAACCCCTCTAAAAAATAGCCACAGCGTAGTGGCAGCCGAAAAATAAAAAAATCCAAAAGCATAGATTGGAGTATTAGAAGTTCTTAGTGTCCCATTCCACTCCCAGCAATTTGCAGGCAGGACGCCTGCAAAAGGCTTGTCTGAGCCATGGATGGCGAATACAAGCCGCTTGCGTCCCCAATTCATATACTACCTGGGGACACTTAGTACTTCTTATACCCCAATCTCCGCTTTTGGATTTTTTTATTTTTCGGCGTACCAAAACGTAGTGCCAATTTACACCAACTTCTGATTGCGCAAATAAGTCTCTAAAATAACATCTCTGGTCTTCCCACTCAGTTTCTTTTTCTCTTCTCTGGAAAGCCCTGCCGTTTCAATAGGCTTACCATATTCAATAATAACATGGGCCGATTTGATCCGGTGATTGTTTTTCTCGTACAATGCGTCAGTATTATTTACAGTGATCGGTACAATGGGACATCCGGTTCGTTCCGCTATCTTAAAGGTTCCGTCATGGAAAGGCTGCAAAGGCTCATCTGTTTTGTTCCGGGTTCCTTCCGGACACACATGAACGGAAATGCCGTTGTTGATCAGATCAATGGCGTCCTTAATGACCTGCATACCCTTCTTAACATCCTTCCTATCCAAAAACAGACAATGTAAATAACGCATCCATCTGGAGAAAGACGGCACATGGGCCATGGAATCCTTGGCAATATATCCGGTCTGTCTGGGAACTCTGTAATAAGTCAGGATGATATCATAATAGCTGCGGTGATTGCTGATATATAAAACAGGTCTGTCTTTGGGAACATTTTCCTCTCCGATCACAGTGATCTTAGCGCCTGCGATCAGGGCAACCACCCTAAACCCCCAGCTGACAATGGACAGAGAAATACGTCCCTTTAGATCGGGGTTAAATTTTCCGATGATCCATACTACAAACTGAAGGGGAAGTGTGAGAACCAGAAAAAGAACTAAAAAAATGAAATTTATGATGAAACGTATCATAATATGAAAACCTCTCTGCTTTTTAATCTAGGAACATTATAGTCAAAATTTTTCCCTAAAACAAGAAATGGATAGATAATAGACGACTAATAGAATTGTGTCTATTATCTGCGCCGATATTCCATGAAATAAGTGACATAGGAAAGGCAAAATTATCATATTTTTATAGAAAGAAATCGGAAAGATATGATATGAAAAAAATGAAACAGACTTTGTTATGCGCCTTATTGGCAATAACAGTATTGCTTGCAGGATGCGGAAAAAGGCAGGCAGAAACGCCGGAAAAGATCAGGGATCTGGAGCTGACTGTGGTAGCCGAAGAAAAACTTCCGGAAGAGCTTCTTGCTGCAATTACGGAAAAAAAAGCAGCACCCTTTAAATTTACCTTCCAGGACAGCGGATATCTCTATATCTGCATTGGCTACGGAGAGCAGGAAAGCGGCGGTTACAGTATTACGGTGGAAGACCTTTATCTGACAGAAAATGCCATCTATGTAAAAACCTGTCTTATTGGTCCGGGGGCAGATGTACCCGACGACGGAGTAAAATCCTATCCATATATCGTCATAAAAACGGAGTATCTGGATTATTCGGTTGTCTTTGATTAGGGGAAATGCTATACTCTTTTTTGAAAAAGAAAAGGAGCAGACATATGTTATTGATCAAAAACGGCAGGGTCATTGACCCGGTAACCCAAAGAGACGAAATGTTGGATGTGCTGATCGATCAGGGCAGGATTTTCAAAGTTGCAGACGGAGAATCCATAAAGGCATATCTGGATAAAGAGAACCCGGAGGGAGCCTGTGCAGATTTGGAAATAATCGATGCCGGGGGATGTGTGGTTGCACCGGGACTTACGGATGTACACGTACATTTCAGAGATCCGGGCTTTACTTATAAGGAAGATATTATTTCAGGAGCAAAGGCTGCATTGGCTGGGGGCATTACCACAGTAGTCCTTATGGCAAATACCAGACCGATAGTAGACAATGAAGAAACCCTTTCCTATGTTCTGGAAAAAGGAAAAGAAACGGGACTTCATGTAAAGACCTGTGCTTCCATCAGCAAAGGCTTACAGGGAAAAGAAATGGTAGATATGGCGCTTTTAAAGGAAAAGGGTGCGGCAGGTTTTACCGATGATGGCATTCCCCTGTTGGAAGAGAGCTTTGTAAGGAAGGCAATGGAAGAGGCTGCAAGGCTTGGGATGCCCTTGAGCTTTCATGAGGAAAATCCGGCTTATATTACCAACAATGGTATCAACAGAGGAAAAGCCAGTGAACATTTTGGAATCGGCGGATCGGACCGCATGGCAGAAATTTCCATGATAGAGCGGGATGTTGAACTGGCAAAAGAAACGGGAGCTGTCATCGATATTCAGCATATCAGTACAAAGGAAGGGGTTGAACTGGTCAGAAAGGCAAGGGCAGAATATTCTAATATTCATGCGGAAGCAACACCCCACCATTTTTCATTAACAGAAGAAGCAGCCATAGAGCATGGTACTCTGGCAAAGATGAACCCACCCCTGAGAACTGAGGAAGACAGGAAAGCCATTATCCGGGGGCTGGCTGACGGAACCATTGAGATCATTGCCACGGATCATGCGCCTCATGGAAAGGAAGAAAAAGAAAAGCCGATTACGGAAGCTCCCAGCGGAATTCTGGGACTGGAAACCGCATTGCCTCTGGCAATTACCAATCTGGTCAGACCGGGTCATATGACACTGATGCAGGTACTTGAGAGAATGACAGCTGGTCCTGCTGCGCTATACGGCTTTGAAGCGGACAGCATACAGGAAGGAAAAAGGGCAGACCTGATCATTTTTGATCCGGACAAAAGCTTCCTTTATGAAAAATCACTGTCCAAGTCCCAAAACTCCCCATTTTTGGGACAAACCCTTTATGGAAAAATTTATATTACCATTACAGACGGAAATATAGTATATAGAGATCAATGGGAACAAAAGAAATCATAAAAGCGAGGTAGTACCATGGGAAAAAGAAAAGAAAAAGCAGTTGTCTGGAGACAGACCTGTATTGCTCCGGGCATCTATGATATGTGGATAGATACCGGACTGGCAGAAGAAGCAAAGCCGGGACAGTTTATCAGCGTTTACCCGGAGAACAAATCCACTTTGCTGCCAAGACCCATCAGCATTTGTGAGGTAGATAAGGAAAACAAAAGACTGCGTATCGTATACCGGACGGCAGGAAAGGGAACTGCAGAATTTTCCGGATATCATGCGGGAAAAGAAATAGAGATATTAGGAACCTTGGGGAATGGATTTCCATTGGAAAAAGCTCAGGGTAAAACCTGTTTTCTCATGGGCGGCGGAATCGGTATTCCTCCCATGCTGCAGCTTGCCAGGGAATTAAAAGCCATGGGCGGCTGCCAGGTCAATATCATTGTTGGTTACAGAGATGCCAATCTGTTTCTGGATAAAGATCTACAGCAGTACGGCAGTATTTATATTGCAACGGAAGACGGCAGTGTCGGAAGCAAGGGCAATGTAATGAATGCCATAGAAGAAAAGGGATTAAAAGCAGATGTGATCTTTGCCTGCGGTCCCATGCCCATGCTCCGTGCTGTCAAACAGTATGCAGAGGCTAACCGAATGGAGGCATATATTTCTCTTGAAGAAAGAATGGCATGCGGCGTAGGGGCATGTCTGGGCTGTGTATGTAAAACAACCCACAAGGACCCTCATTCCCATGTAAATAATGCAAGAATCTGTACAGACGGTCCTGTTTTTGATGCAAGGGAGGTGGAGATCTGATGGCTGAAAACACTAAAAAAATAAATACGGAAGTTACCATTGCAGGTGTTACCTTTAAAAATCCGGTCATGACTGCTTCCGGCACCTTCGGTTCCGGTATGGAATACGGAGAATTTGTTGATCTGAATAAATTAGGAGCTGTTGTGACCAAAGGTGTTGCCAACGTTCCCTGGCCCGGCAATCCGACTCCCCGTGTTGCGGAAACCTATGGGGGAATGCTCAATGCCATCGGCTTGCAGAATCCCGGCATGGAAGTTTTTATCAAACGCGATCTGGAATTTTTAAAACAGTTTGATACCAAAGTGATCGTTAATGTATGCGGCAAAAGCGTAGAAGACTATGTGGAAGTAGTAGAACGCCTTTCCGATGAAGCAGTGGACATGCTGGAGATCAACGTTTCCTGCCCCAACGTAAAGGAAGGAGCTATTGCCTTCGGTCAAAGGGCGGATGCTCTTTACAATATCACAAAGGAAATCAGGAAAAAAGCAAAACAGCCTGTGATCATGAAGCTGAGCCCTAACGTAACAGACATTACCGAAATGGCAAAAGCAGCCGAAGCAGCAGGTGCTGATGCGCTGTCCATGATCAATACCATCACCGGCATGAAGATCGATATTCATAAAAGAACCTTTGCTTTGGCAAATAAGACCGGCGGTATGTCCGGTCCTGCCATCAAGCCTGTTGCCGTCCGCATGGTCTATCAGGCAGCCAATGCCGTAAACATTCCCATCATCGGCATGGGCGGCATTTCAAATGCTGAAGACGCCATAGAGTTCCTCTTAGCCGGAGCTACTGCCATCAGCATCGGAGCCATGAACTTCATCAACCCCTACACCACCGTCGAAACAATACAGGGAATCGAAGACTACATGCACCAATATAACATAGAGGACATCAACACCCTCATAGGCGCCGTCAAATAAAACGTTCTAAAGCCAACATCCCCGGAATCAGAAGGTAGCTTATATTTTGTTTTTTCGGAACGGATATTTAAAACGTGTTTTTCTAACAGAATGAGAAATTTTAAGGAAACGGACGGGTCGGTTCCAACGGGCGTCCTGCCCGAAGGAACCTAATCCTGCCATCCATGGCAGGATTCCCCTGATTACCGAAGTCATTCTGTAAGAAAAACATCTTTTTAAATATAATATTCCGAAAAAACAAAATATAAGCTGCCGCCTGATTTCGGGGATGCTGGCTTTGAAAGATTTCAATTTTAGGAATAACCTTTTTAGTTGCTTCATAGGATGTATTAAGCAGCTAAGGAGGTTATTTTTTCATGTTGGATCTTGTGAAGAAAAATATACATATGGATTGCATCAAAGCAAAAGCAGGAAATCAGATTACGGTAGAAGATGATGTGAATATTCCGGATTTAAGACCTGATATAGATAAAGTCATATTTCATTCGGGAGTAATCAAAATTGAGGAAGCGAAAGCCGGAAACGGTCAGGTAACGGTAAGAGGCTCGCTTGCCGTGAACATTCTTTACATCAGTGATGAGGAAGAGGAACCTTTAGGCAAGGTGGAGACCAGCCTGCCTTTTGAGGAACAACTCCATATGGAAGGGGTAGAAGCGGGAGATCCTGTGTATGTACGCCATACATTGGAGGATTTATCGGTAGGCATTATCAATTCCCGCAAGATCAGTATCAGGGCGTTGCTGACGCTGGAGCTTTGCGTCAGAGAGATTTTTGATGAATCGGCGGCTGTTGATGTAGAGACGAAGCTTATGGCGGAATACCGCAAAAAGCCGTTGCAGATCATGGAAACTGCAGTTTGCAAAAAAGATATTTTCCGTTTCCGTCATGAAGAGACTCTGCCATCCCATCTGCCCAATGTATTTGAAGTCCTTTACGGATCAGTTATGCCGGGCACTGTGGAATGTATTGCCGGAGAAGACAAATTGTTATTGCGGGGAAATGTAAAACTGTTTTTCCTCTATGCCCCTGACGGAGAAGAAGGCTCTTCAAGATTTTATGAAACAGTGGTGCCTATGCAGGGAGAGGTGCCATGTAGCGGCATGCACGATATGATGATCCCCTGTGTGGGAGTGTCCTTAAGCAGCGTGGAATATGAGGTAAAACCGGACTTTGACGGAGAAGACAGGGTATTTGCCATTGATGCAGTATTTGATCTGGATATTAAGGCATATGAAGAAAATGTATATGAAATCCTTGCGGATATGTACGGCATTACCAAAGAGATCGAAACCCAGTGCAAAGAGGGCAGCTTTATGAATCTGCTGCAGAAAAACAGCGGAAAGGCAAGGATTAAAGAAAGAGTTGAGTCAGACCATACGAATCTGATGTCGCTGATACATCATGAAGAAACCCCTATGTTGGAAGATGTGGAAATAGAAGGCAGTGAAATGACCGTTATGGGAAATATACATCTGCGCTGCCTGTATACTACCAATGATGATTTAACTGGCTATGGTTATATGGAAAAGGATATTCCCCTTATTTATACTCTGGAAATAGGAGACACCAGGGGAAAAGAAATCTCCCAGGATATCCAGTTGTCCATTGAGCAGCTGGAACTGACGGTATTGGACAGCAGCCAGATGGAATGTAACGGTGTGATCGGAGTAACGGTTCTGGTATTTGAAGAAAAGAAAGAACTCATTATAACCGGGGCATCCGTTTCCGAGCTGGACGGAGAAAAAATGAAAAATCTGCCGGGCATGGTCATCTATGTGGTGAAGGAAGGCGACAGCCTCTGGCAGATCGGAAAAGAATACTATATTTCGGTAGAGGCTATTAAATCAATGAACGGATTGACTAAGGATGAATGTCAGCCCGGAGATAAACTTCTGTTAATAAAAAATACCACAGAACAAATGTAAGATAAGGTTTTGGGGGCTGCTGCGAAAAAGCATTTTCTTTTCGTAGCAGCCTTTTTCCTGCTTGCAAATAGAAGGGAAGTTGGATATAATTGTGTATACAAAATACGCTTTTTGTACAAAGTGCATTAAAAGTACAATATGCACGAAAAAAACAATCTTATGTAATTATTGGAAAGAATACTGATTCTTACTGACAGTGAAAACAAATATCGGAGAATTCTATGAAATTAGTCAAAAATGCCAATGCAAAAATAAATTTGGGGCTTGATGTGCTCCGCAGAAGGGAAGACGGCTATCATGATGTGAAGATGATCATGCAGATGGTGGATCTCTATGATACCCTGACTTTTGAAAACAGAAAAGATGAGGAAATCCATATTTATACGGATCATGGAAAGCTGCCCTGTGATGAGCACAATCTGATCTATAAAGCGGCAATGGTTCTTTTTGCCCAAACGGGAAAACGGATCGGAGCGGATATTACTCTGGAAAAAAGAATTCCCATTGCTGCAGGCATGGCAGGAGGCAGTACTGATGCGGCAGCCACACTGCTTGCTCTTAATGAAATGATGGGACAGCCTTTATCCAAAGAGAAACTGCAGGAGATCGCAGTTCAGGTGGGGGCAGACGTGCCCTACTGCGTGTTGGGCGGAACTGCTCTTTCAGAAGGAATCGGGGAAGTGCTGACCGCTTTACCGGCACCGCCAGAGGCGCATTTGCTGATCGCCAAGCCGGACATTGATGTGTCCACAGCCTTTGTCTATCAAAATCTCCGGCTGGATAAACTGCAGAAGCATCCGGACATCGATGGAATGGTAAAGGCATTACAGGATGGGGATTTAAAAGGAATTGCGGACCGGATGGAAAATGTACTGGAGACAGTGACTGTACCTGCATATCCCATTATTGGGGAAATCAAAGAAATATGCCGTAAAGAAGGGGCATTAAATGCCCTGATGAGCGGCAGCGGACCAACTGTGTTCGGGGTTTACGAGGATCGGGAAAAAGCACAGAAGGCTGCGGAGAAAATCAAAGAAAAGAATTTATCACAAGAGGTATTTGTAACAGGGTTTCAGAAAACGGAGGGATTATGATGATGCTTGATATGCTGCAACAAAATATGGATGAGTATCTCCCGCTGCGGGATGTGGTATTTAATACCCTTAGACAGGCAATTCTTACAGGGGAGTTAAAGCCCGGAGAAAGACTGATGGAAATTCATCTGGCGGACAGGCTGGGAGTGAGCCGTACCCCTATCAGGGAAGCAATCCGCAAGCTGGAGCTGGAAGGACTTGTGGTAATGATTCCCAGAAAGGGAGCACAGGTTGCCAAGATTACGGAAAAAAATCTCAAGGATGTGCTGGAGGTCAGACGGGCATTGGATATGCTGGCGGTAAAGCTGGCGTGTCAGCGCATGAACGAAGAGGATAAAAAAGAATTGAAAAAGGCATGTGATGAATTTGCCGGAGTGATCAAAAAAAGCAATACAAAGGATATTACCGAGGCAGATGTACATTTTCATGATATTATCCTAAAGTCTACCAATAATGACAGACTTATTCAACTGGTAAACAATCTGGCTGAGCAGATGTACCGCTACAGACTGGAGTATATTAAGGATTCTGCCTACCATAACAGGCTGGTACAGGAGCATGAGGCAATCTATAATGCCATTATCAATAAAGAAGAGGAAAAGGCAGCACAGGCGGTAGTGGTTCATATTGACAATCAGGAGAAGACAATTATCGAGCATTTGCATTTAAATGGCTGAAGCTGTATAAATGATTTCCATTTTGTCCAGACTTCTAATAAATGAATGAGAGGAAAGGGAATGGAATGGAAATAAAGGGAAAACTTTTACTGGAAACAGCAGTCTATGGAATGCTGGCGGTAATTTATACATCTTTGTTTTTCTTTGGCGCATTGTATCCGCAGTTTGGTCTTCCGTCGCAGAGTATCGCCTGCGAATCGGAAACGGAAGAGGAAGAGGAAGATAGTGTAAAAGATACAGAGAAATCGGCACTAAGAGGAGAAGAGACAGAAAGTCCGGATGCAGATGAAGAAGAAACAGTAGTCTATAAGAGCCTGTTTCTGGAGAGATTAAAGGAATGGTTATAATTGGGAAAACAAGTACAAATACAGGTAAAAGGCATACAAACCGGAACTACGGGGGAGGAGATCACTACCACAACCCGGGGAACCATGCTTTATAAAGAACCTTACTATTATGTATCTTATGAAGAAAAAATAGATAAGGAATCAGAGCAGTCAAGTAAGACAGTGCTGCGTTTTTCGGAAAGAGAGCTGAGAGTGACCCGGAAGGGTGAGGTGGAGAGCACTTTGGAATTTTTGGAGGGAAGTGCCCATAACAGTCTGTATATGACGGGAATGGGAAACTTTGAAGTGGCTTTGTTTACGGACAGGCTTTCCATTGACTGCCATGAAAGAGGGGCGCACCTGGAAGCGGATTACAGGATCGGATTGAATTCCATGCCGCCTGCTTCGGGCAAACTGAGCATCCATATTGAAGCATTGGAAATATGACATAAAGAAAAGCATCTTTTTGAATGATCCCCTTTATGGGAAGTTCAATCAGATGCTTTTTGTCTGAAACTATTATTTTACCTGTTGTACGCCGGCTTTTTCTTTTGCTTTAGCCCAGGTGCTTGCCCAGAATCCCTTTTTCTTTTCCGGTTCCTTATTTTTGGAAGTGCGGTAGCCTCTCACTTCGGTAATATAAATGCCGCTGACTACAGCTTTTACTTCTTTCTTTACGGGAATGGAATCAAAAATCTTTTCATCACATACCAGATTCATAACCTGAGGTCCGACCTTTACTTTGACAATAGGCAGTTTGGAGCCGCGCATCAGCTTAGGTGTTTGTGCGATGACTGCCTGGGGAAGTCCTGAATCCTTAATTTTCAACCGCTTCTTATCAATGATCAGCATGGACATGGTCTGTTTATTGGCGTCAATTTGTACCTGCTGTTCTTCCTGTCTCTTTTTTGCCTTCTTCCCAAGGAAATAAAGACCGGCACCGATTGCCGCAATGATCACAATGGTGACCACAAGTGCTATGATCGATCCTGTACTCATGGAATAACCTCCTAAATTGAAAACTCGTAAACAGTATGTATTGTATCATTCTTTCCTTTAAAGTGCAAGGAAATCCAGGGAGTAGTTTCCTTATTTTTCAAAATTTTAGGAAAATGTCCGGGGTGCAGGGATTTACATAAGTTGGCGGATGTGCTACACTGAAAATATCTATAAACAGATTGAGGAGATTAAATTCATGAAAAAGAAATTGTGTTTAGCCGCCATATTGACCATGATGATGACGGTGCTTGGGGGATGCGGAAAAATAAACCCGGACAAGTATGTTACTTTAGGAAATTATAAGGATTTAAGTGTAGAGGTAACGTATGTGACATATACTGACGAGGATGTGCAGACCTGTGCAGAAAACGAATTAAATGCTTATATTCAAATTTATGATTTATATGACTATGAACCTATTGTAAGTGCCAATACGGTAGAACAGGGACATGTTGTAAATATAGATTATGAAGGAAAGATCGACGGACAGATATTTGCCGGTGGCTCTGCCCAGGGAGCCCATCTGGAAATTGGCTCCGGTCAGTTTATTCCTGGATTTGAAGATGGTCTGGTGGGCAAAAATATCGGTGAAAATGTGGAACTGAACCTGACCTTCCCGGAGGATTATCAGAATACGGAATATGCAGGCAGGGATGTTGTATTCTCAGTATCCATTAACTCTATTGATAAAAGGGAAAATCCTGAATTTACCGATGAGTTGATTGCTTCCTTAAATATGGGAGAGGATATCACGACCTATGATGCATATTTGGAATACTTAAAGAATTACCTGCAGGATACCTGTGATGAGCAGAATGAGACGGCATTGCAGTCAGCTATCTGGGAAAAGGTATATGCAGCTTGTGAAGTAAGCGATCCGCCCCAGGAAATGATAGACAAGCAATATGCGGATCTGGAAGAGTATTTCCAGAGTTATGCTGAGTATTACAGCATGGATTTAGAAACATTTGTATCCAGCCAGATGGGAATGGATATGGATGCATTTAAAGAGAAAAATATGGAAAGTGCAACAGAACAGGCTAAGATCGAGCTGGTCTATATGGCAATTGCCAAAGCAGAAGGCATTGATGTGGATGATAAAATGATGAATGAAGTGGCAGAAAGCGAATATGCCCTTTACGGTTATACATCTGCGGATGAGCTGATCAATGAAATGGGCGAGGAAGATTATCAGTCCCATGTTATGAGAGTTAAGGTAATGGAAAGGCTTTCAGAGCTGGTTACAGTTGTAGAGAATGAGCCGGTTTCCCTGTTAGCACAGTAAAATACAAAAGTAAAGGAATATACAATGAGAAAGCGTATTCTTAGTGTACTGTTAATTTTAATATTGTCTTTAGGGTACAGTGTTCAGGTATGTGCGACTACAGTGGACGAAGTAAGGGAAGAACAGGAAAAGACCCAGGAGCAGTTAGATGAGCTCAATGACCGTATGGAGGGAATGGAGCAGCAAAAGGACGCTGTTGCAGGGGAAATTACCGTATTGGATACCCAGCTGGTGGATATCCTGACCAGTATCAGTATCTGCGAGGATGAAATTGCAGCAAAGGAAGATGAGATCGATCTGGTAAAGGTTGAACTGGAAGAGGCCGAAGAGAGGGAACAGACCCAGTATGAGGATATGAAGACCCGTATCCGCTTTATGTATGAAAAAGGAGACCAGGCGTATCTTCAGATTTTCTTAGAGGCAAGCAGCCTTCCCGAAATGCTGAATAAGGCAAATTATGTAGAGAAGCTTTATGAATATGACAGGGAGCTTTTGCAGGAATATGAAGCAACGAAACTGGAAGTAGCAGGTATCAAAGAAGAACTGGAAATGGAAGAAGCTGACCTCCTGACATCTCAAAAAGAGTTAAAGGAGCAGCAGGATTATCTGGAAAATGTAATTGCGGAAAAACGCGCTACGGTGGCTAACTTTGATGCACAGCTGGCTCAGGCACAGCAGGAAGCCACCAGCTATAAGCAGCAGTTAAAGAGCCAGAATGAGCAGATCAGAAGACTGGAAGAGGAAGAGCGGGAGAGACAGAAACAAAAAGAAAAAGAAGAACAGAATGCAGCTAATACTAATGTGCTTGCAAGCAATTCCACAGGGAACAATGCTCAAAACAATCAGACAACAACCCAGCAGCCGGAAGTGGTTACAGATGTAAACAGTGTTGCAGCAGGAAGTGGAGATGACAGCAGTTTGGGTGGAACGTCTTCTGCAGGATCAGGGCTTGGACAACAGATTGCCAGTTATGGACAGCAATTTCTTGGAAATCCTTATGTATATGGAGGAACAAGCCTGACAAACGGAACAGACTGTTCAGGTTTTACCCAGGCGGTATATGCGCATTTCGGTATCAGGATTCCCAGAGATTCCACCAGCCAGAGATTTGCCGGAACAGGCGTTTCTTATGCGGAGGCAATGCCCGGTGATATTATCTGCTATGCCGGTCATGTGGGAATTTATATCGGAAACGGACAGATCGTCCATGCAAGTACGGAACGGACAGGAATCAAGATCAGCAATGCAACCTATCGTACGATCCTGGCAGTCAGAAGAATTGTGTGAGCCGGTCAGTAAATAGTAAGTGAATAAATGAAAATGAATTGGTCTGATTACAGTGTTTTTCAGACCAGTTTTTTTATGAAAAAATAATTTGGGAAGAGGATAGTAATGAATCGAGGGGAGATCATATCCTATTGTCTGGCTTTGAAAAACGCATATGAGGACCTTCCTTTTCGGGATCAAAGCCAGCTGGTCATCAACCATCGGGAAAACCGTAAAGTTTTTGCATGGTTTTATGAGATAAAGGAAGAGGAATATGTCAGGTTCAGGTGCAGCAAAATTTCCGGGGAGCGGTGGGAAGAGAGAAGTGTTCAATTTCACATAGGATTTCTTCATGAAGAAATATGTTGGATCGAAGTATCATTGTGTGATGAGGAAGTATTGACAGAGGAAGTGATAAAGGAACTTGTGGAGGAGAGCTATAAGCTGACAAAACCCCATAAAAGAAGAAAGCCTGCCAGTTGGTATTTCAGCTGATAAAATATACCATATTTCATGGACTATCCGAAGAAAGAACTGCATAGAATGTAAAAAAGCTTTCTGAGGGGAATTCATGTGAAAGAATATATTGAGGAAAGAGCGGTAAGCGTTGCTAACTATATCATCGAACATAATGCTACCGTCCGCCAGACCGCCAAACAGTTTGGAATCAGCAAAAGTACAGTACATAAGGATGTGACGGAACGTCTTGTATTGATAAATCCGGGTCTGGCAAAAAGCGCAAGAAAAGTCCTTGATGTGAACAAATCTGAAAGACATATCCGGGGAGGTATGGCAACGAAAGAGAAGTACCTGCATCAAATGAGGAACTGAGGGGAGGAAATGAGGTGAAGAATCCCGGGGGCAGTCGGCAGGCAAATAAAAAATACTAATATCACGGGAACGCGCTCTCGCTCGGATAAAAACACAGCGGTACGTAAATCCGCAAAATACGCGGATTAAGTACCGGTGTTTTTATACGGTTCCCTTTGATATTAGTATTTTTTATTTGCCTGCCGGCTGCCCCCGGGATTCCAATTTACTGTCCTGGTAAGGGTGTTTTTTTCTTTTTCTGCATCCAGTTATTGTCGGGTGTGCCCGGTTGTGGCTGTTTCCCTGGTTGTCTATTTGGTCTCAGCGGGCTTTTTGGAGCTGAGTTTGGTGGTAAAGAGGTCTTTCCAGATTGCAGGGTGGAACAGGATTAACAGAGGGAAAAGTTCCAGGCGTCCGGCGAGCATGTCAAACATCAGTACGTATTTGGAGAAAGGAGTAAAGAGCCCGAAGTTTTGGGTGGGACCTACTAATTCCAAGCCGGGGCCGATGTTGTTGATAGTGGCGGCGACGGCTGTAAAATTGGTGATCAGATCCTTTCCTTCAAAGGAGACTGCAAATACGGATACGGAAAATAATATCATGAAGGTAATGAAATAGACGTTGATAGAGCGGACTACTTCGTGTTCAACAGGTTTGCCTTCAAATTTAATTTTCTTTATGCTCTTAGGATGAATATAGGAATTCAGTTCCTTGACCAATGTCTTAAACAATATGACAAATCGGGAGACCTTGATACCGCCGCCTGTACTTCCGGCACATGCTCCGACAAACATCAGCAGCACCAGAATGGTCTTGGAGGTCTGAGGCCAAAGGTTAAAGTCAATCGTGGAAAATCCCGTTGTGGTAATAATGGAGCCTACCTGGAAGGAAGCATGAGTCAGGGCATCAAATACGCCTTTTGACATATCCAGTATATCGCAGAAAATAATTGCGATGGATGCGAAGATGATCAGGAAATAATATCTGACCTCTTCCATGCTGAAAGCTTTCTTAAAGTTGTGGAATAACACATAATAATAGGCATTAAAATTCACGCCGAATAATATCATAAAAATGGTAACAACCCATTGCAGATAAGGGGAATACCCCATCATACTGTTGTTTTTGATACCGAAACCACCGGTTCCGGCAGTACCAAAGGCTGTATTGATAGCATCAAAAAACGGCATCTTGCCTGCTATCAGCAGGATGATTTCCAGAATGGTCATACCCAGATAGATCAGATAAAGGATTCTGGCGGTATATTTTACCTTGGGAACCAGTTTACCCACAGAGGGCCCCGGGCTTTCTGCACGCATGAGATTGATGTGGGAACCGCCGCTTAAGGGAATGATCGCCAGTAAAAAGACCAGAACACCCATGCCGCCGACCCAGTGGGTAAAGCTTCGCCAGAAAATCGTACAATGGCTTAAAGCTTCCACATCACTTAAGATGCTGGCACCTGTTGTAGTAAAACCGGAAATGGTTTCAAACAATGCGTCAGTAAAAGAAGGGATTTCCCTACTGAACCAAAAAGGAAGACAGCCGAAAAAACTGAGGAAAATCCAGCTTAAGGCAGTGGATATACAGCCCTCTTTTAAATAAAAGACAAAATTGGTAGGTTTTCTGTAGGTCATGAGCAGACCCAGAAGACCGCAGAGCAAAGCCACCATGAGAAAATAGAAGCCTTCCCTTTCCTGATAAATAACTGCTACCAGGCAGGGCAAAAGCATTAAAATAGCTTCCATTTTTAAAACATATCCTAAAATATAACGAATAATCGAACTGTTCATTTCTGCCTCCGTTACCTCAAAATATCCTGGATATCGTTAAAGCCTGTATGGGTCGTAACGATCATGACCGTATCCCCTACCTTAATGCAGTCCTGACCGCTGGGGATAATGATGGAACCGTTTCTGTTGATGAAAGAAATCAGCAGATTTTTCTTTAATGACAACTCTGCCAGGGAAATATTGGTTACTTCGGATTCCTTGTCCACACGGAATTCAATTGCTTCCGCCCGGTAATCAAACATGTGGTACAGGGTTTCGATATTGCTGTCCATGGAGTCCTTTTTAGCACGGACATAAGCGATAATCGCCTCAGAAGTAATATACCGGGGATAGATCAGACTGCCCAGATCCAGCTGGCTGATAACGTCCTTAAAGGTAATGCGGTTGATCTTGGTAATGACCTTGGCATTGGATACCTGTCTGGCATGAAGGGTCAGCATGATGTTTTCCTCATCAATGCCTGTTAAGGGAACAAAGGATTCCACATATTCAATACCTTCTTCTTTTAAAAGTTCCTCATCAGTGCCGTCACCGTTAATGATAATTGCCTTTGGCAGCAGAACACTTAATTCTTCACAGCGTGCCCTGTCGCTTTCGATGATCTTGACGGAAATACCTGTGTGGAGCAGTTGGTTGGCAAGATAGTAAGCTGCCTTGCCGCCACCAATGATCATGGTATTTTTTACCTGATTGGTCTTAAAGCCGATATCCTCCAGAAATGCCTTTGCCATTTTTCTGGAAGCCACGAAGGATATGACATCTCCTTTGGCTATCTGGAAATCACCGGAAGGAATATGAACCTCACCGTCACGTTCAATGGCACAGATCAATATACTGTGGGCAACACTGCGCCCCAAATTGGAAATGACCATTCCATCTAACATATTTCCCTCCGGAACCTTGAATTTGATCATTTCAGCCTGACCGTGTGCAAAGGAATTGACCTCCAGAGCGGTGGGAAGATAAAGAATCCTTGCTGCTTCTTTGGCAGCCTCCAGCTCAGGGTTGATGATCATGGCAAGACCCAGCTTTTCACGAAGATAGCCTACTTCCTTGCTGTAATCGGGAGTACGGACTCTGGCAATGGCGGCACAGTTACCTACCCGTTTGGCAACAGTACAGCACAAAAGATTTAATTCATCAGAATCCGTTACAGCAATGATCAGATCCGTATTTTCAATGCCGGCTTCCATCTGAACGCTGTAGCTTGCGCCGTTACCAACAATGCCCATTACATCAAATAAATTGGTCATTGCCTGAATCTTTGAAGCATTTTTATCAATGATCGTAATGTCGTGCCCTTCCTTACAAAGCTGCTCGATCAAGGTGGCACCGACCTTGCCGCAGCCAACAATAATAATATTTAATCCCTGTTTTATGGGACTTTTTGACTTAAACATTTTCCATATACCTCCATACACCACTATAATATACCATTTTGCCGTTAAAAAAGCATTAAATATTTATTTTTTGGTGAAAAATATAAAATAATTGTCCATACTTGTTTTTACGAAACGAAAGGAATAGAATGATAAATTGAAATGAGCAGAAAAAATCTGTGAAGTCTTAAACCTATTCGGGGAAACACGGACTTGGGATGGAAAATAATTAAAATAGCATGATCTGAGGGAATTTTTATGAAAATATTAGTATTGGGCGGCAGTTATTTCTATGGCAGAGTTTTTACCATGCTGGCAGCAAAAGAACATGAACTTACCTTATTAAACAGAGGAACCTACTCCATGTCGGAATTTGGAGTTACCCATTTAAAAGGTGACAGACATGACCGGAATATTCTCGGGCAGTTAAAGGAAAGCCGGATGGAATTTGATGCTGTGGTGGACTTTTGCGGCTATACACCGGGAGATATCAGGATACTTTTGGAGCATCTGTTCTGTAAAATAAAACAATATATCTTTATCAGCACCGTGGATGTGTATGAAAGAGGTATCAAGGGATTTAAAAATGAGGAAACCCCTTATGAGACCCGTTCTATCCGGGGAGAGGCAGGGGAATATATTGAGGGAAAGATCAGGCTGGAGCAGGAATTGAAGGAAGTCTGTTTACAGGAGGATATTGCTTATACCATTCTGCGCCCGGCGATTTTATACGGACCGTACAATTATGCGCCCAGAGAGGCTTTGTATATTCAGATGGCAGTACAAAACCATCTGCTGCCCCGGATCGTGGATGCCGGGGGAAAATTTCAGTTTACTTATGTGAAGGATGCAGCAAATGCCATCTGCCGATGCCTTCTCAATGAAAAGGCTTACGGACATGCCTTTAACCTCTGCGGAGATGAGGTTTTGGATTACGAAGTGTTTACAGACAGTCTGGAAAAAGCGGCAAGTAAAGAAAATCCCATTCCTTTGGAGCAAAGCCGGATGACGGCGGAACAGGCAAAAGAGCGGGGGATACCCCTTCCTTTTCCCGTTTATGAAGAGGAAACGGAGCTGTATTCCAATGAGAAAAGCAAACAGGAGCTTGGTATTTCCTATACATCTCTTTCAGAAGGCATGGAAAAGACTTACCGGGTTTTTAAGGGAGTGTTTGGATAAATGTACTTTAGCAATAAAGATTTGAAAAAACTGATCTGGCCACTGTTGGTAGAACAGCTGCTGGTCATGCTGGTAGGCATGGTGGACACAGTGATGATCTCTGTCTGCGGAGAGGCAGCAGTGTCAGGTGTATCTTTAGTGGATACGGTAAATATTCTGATGATCAATGTATTTGCGGCACTGGCAAACGGCGGCGCTGTAGTGGCGGGACATTTCCTGGGGCAGAAAAATAAGGAAGATGCCAGCAAGGCGGCATGGCAGTTACTGTTTTTTGCATTTATATCATCCATAGCAGTTATGGTCTTCTATCTGCTGATCCATCAGTGGATTCTGGGAACGGTTTTTGGCAGCATTGAGCCGGACGTTTATGCCAGTGCCAAAAGCTATCTGCTCATTACGGCAGTTTCCATTCCCCCTCTGGCAGTTTATAACGGAGCGGCTGCACTGTTTCGGGCAGAAGGAAATTCCAGGATCACCATGTTTATTTCCCTGCTGATGAACGGTTTGAATATTATCGGAAATTATATTCTTATTTATATCATTCCTATGGGAACAGCAGGAGCGGCGGCTTCAACAACCTTCAGCCGTTTTGTAGCAGGTATCGTGGGCTTTATCCTGATTTATTATAATAAGAAGGATATTTCCATAAAAGGAAAGCTGACCTGGCGCTTAAAAGGAGAGTATGTGAAAAAAATCCTTTATATCGGACTGCCTAACAGCCTGGAAAACAGCATGTTCCAGCTTGGTAAGATCGTGCTCATGAGCCTGATTTCCACTTTAGGGACCTCAGCCATTACGGCAAATGCGGTTTCCGCTTCCATTACCAATCTGAATATTATTCCCGGCATGGCGATCAACATGGCGCTGCTGTCCGTAACCTCCTATTGTGTAGGGGCAGGAGATCTGAAACAGGTAAAATATTACACAAAGAAAATTGAAATACTGACCTATATATCCATGGGCGTGGTTTCTCTGATCATCTTTGGTGCAGTTCATTATATTCTCAGGATCTATCATCTGACACCGGAAACCTATGAGCTTGCCACGGAAATCATCCGCTACCATGCCGTTATGGCAACGCTGATCTGGACACCTTCCTTTTCTCTGCCCAATACCTTGCGGGCTGCGGGAGATGTGGTTTATCCCATGGTTACCTCCATCATTTCCATGTGGATATTCAGAATCGGATTTGCCTATCTGTTTACCTATCTGGGAATGGGCGTTATGGGAGTATGGGTGGCAATGACTTTGGACTGGGCACTGAGAGCTGTTTTATACGTGGTCCGCTATAAGCGGGGGAAATGGCAGAAGTATTTACCGGGAACCTGAATCGGAAACCTGATGGAAATTTTGAAATGCAGAGAAATGCAGTTGAAGGCAAATTTGTTTTGACAAGCACATAGCCAGTCTTTATAATGTTTTTAATAATGTAAGTCACTTGGAGGAGGAAAGACATGAGTCAGGAAATGGTCATCGTGCTGGACTTTGGAGGTCAGTATAATCAGTTAATCGCAAGACGTGTCAGAGAATGTAACGTTTACTGTGAGGTTCATCCTTACAATCTGAGTTTAGATAAAATCAAAGAAATGAATCCCAAAGGTATCATCTTTACGGGCGGTCCCAACAGCGTTTATGCACCCGAATCCCCTATCTGTTCCAAAGAAATTTTTGAAATGGGCATTCCGATCCTGGGCATCTGCTACGGCTCCCAGCTTATGGCATATCTGCTTGGGGGAAAGGTAGCCACTGCCCCTGTCAGCGAATACGGCAAGACGGAAGTAACCATTGATACCACCAGAGAGATGTTTAAAAATGTAAATCAGAAAACCATCTGCTGGATGAGCCATACGGATTATATTGCTGAGGCTCCCGCTGATTTCACTGTTACGGCAATCACTCCGGTCTGCCCGGTTGCCGCTATGGAAAATAAAGAGAGAAAGCTTTATGCGGTGCAGTTCCATCCGGAGGTCATGCATACGGTGGAAGGCATGAAAATGCTCCAGAACTTTGTTATGGATGTGTGCGGATGCTCCGGCGACTGGAAAATGGATTCCTTTGTGGAAAAGACCATTGAGGAGATTCGTGAAAAAGTTGGGAAGGGCAAGGTGCTCTGCGCACTGTCCGGCGGTGTGGATTCCTCCGTTGCCGCAGTCCTGCTTGCCAAAGCCGTAGGCAAACAGCTTACCTGTGTATTTGTAGATCACGGTCTGCTCCGCAAGAACGAAGGAGATGAGGTAGAGGCTGTATTCGGTCCTGAAGGACCTTATGACTTGAACTTTATCCGTGTAAACGCACAGGAAAGATTTTACAGTAAGTTAGCCGGAGTTACCGAGCCGGAAGCAAAGAGAAAGATCATCGGCGAAGAATTTATCCGTGTTTTTGAGGATGAGGCAAAGAAGATCGGAGCGGTGGATTTCCTGGTACAGGGGACGATTTATCCAGATGTGATCGAAAGCGGTCTGGGCAAGAGCGCAACTATTAAATCTCACCATAATGTGGGTGGTCTGCCGGATTGTGTTGATTTTAAAGAGATCGTGGAGCCTTTGAGGCTTTTATTTAAAGATGAAGTAAGGAAAGCCGGAAGAGAGTTGGGAATACCGGAGTATCTGGTAAACCGTCAGCCGTTCCCGGGTCCGGGGCTTGGTATCCGTATCATCGGGGAAGTTACTGCTGAAAAGGTACGGATCGTGCAGGAGGCGGATTATATTTACCGGGAGGAGATCGCCAATGCGGGCGTGGATACCGGGCTGGGACAGTACTTTGCAGCGTTGACCAATATGAGAAGTGTTGGGGTTATGGGGGATGAGAGAACCTATGACTATGCGGTTGCGTTAAGGGCTGTTTGTACCAGCGATTTTATGACGGCGGATTGCGCGCAGATTCCCTGGGAAGTGCTGAGCAAGGTGGCGAATAGGATCGTTAATGAGGTTAAAGGGGTTAACAGGGTGCTGTATGATTGTACCAGTAAGCCGCCGGCGACGATTGAGTTTGAATAATGCGAGAGTGCATAATTTATTTTATATGGTAGGTAATCTATAAGATTGCCTGCTGTGTTTATACTTGCTTTTCTTATATTTCTTAACGTTGCCAATGTTAAATGTCAAACGAAGACGCTGATTGCGTTTCTGCTAATATTTATTTTGGGTTTATTGAGTAAAAATTAATTTTGAAGTGGATAAAGATGTGGAGGTATTTATATGGAAAAATGTCCATTAGATGTAGTAGAAGATGAAATATATGCAAAGAGAAAAACTGTTAGATATGATATAAGAGATTTAACGGTTGAAGCAATTTCCCAAAAGTATGCGGATAGTTTGGGAGAAGACTATAAAGAAATGAAAAATAAATATAATTACATTTATATACCTGAGTATCAGCGAGATTTTACATGGGATGAGGAGCGACAGTCAAAATTAATTGAATCTATTATATTGGGATTGCCAATTCCGTTTATCTTTGTTGCAGAAAATAGAAATAGTTCTTGGGAAATAGTTGATGGATCGCAGAGAGTAAGAACTATACATTCTTTTTTAAATAATAACCTTGTTTTGTGTAATTTATCTTCAATCAAATCGCTTAATGGATATAAATTTTCCGAACTTGATGAAACAAGACAAGGTAAAATTTTGAATACAGCACTTCGTATTATCGTTTTATCGGAAGAGACAACTGATGATGTTAAGACTGATATGTTTGAACGTATTAATCGAGGAAGTGATTTGTTAAAGCCGATGGAGAAAAGAAAGGGAATATATCCAGGTAAATTTACGCAGTTTCTATATGATTATTGTGAGAAGAATGATTTGTTTAAAGAGTTGGCACAAATTGATAAATGGTTAATAAATAGACAGGAATATGAAGAACTTCTTTTGAGATTTTTTGCATTGACTGACACAGAGGTTTATAAGAAAGGGATTAATACAGGGATTGCTATATTTTTGGATTCGTATTTGGAGAAGAAGAATAATGAATGGCACATGCTTAATACACAGGAATTGCAAGAAGAAATAAAAAAATATACAGAAAGAATTGATTGTGTTTCAGAGTATGTAAAGAGTAATTTCCCATATGGCTTTAGACATAAAATAAATCCACAAACAAAACGTTCAGTTTTTGAGGCAATATCAGTTGGAGTATGGCTTGCAATATCAGAAGAAAAAATTAA
Organism: Lachnospiraceae bacterium; assembly: GCA_017936785.1. Classification (GTDB taxonomy): domain Bacteria; phylum Bacillota; class Clostridia; order Lachnospirales; family Lachnospiraceae; genus UBA2882. Next base: position 25,629 of record JAGBEV010000024.1, read on the forward strand.
GAAAACTTTGGATAAAGAAGAGGTTAAGAATATATTAGATTCTGATGAGTTTAGAAAAAATACGCATGTGGCGAACCAATTGCATATGAAAGCAAAATTGTATGGAAGAATAAATACTATTTATGAAATGGTTATAGATAAAGGATGACTGTATGCGTAATGTAAAGAGAGAACTTCTAATCAGAAAAGAAGAGACAAATAGTTTGATCTGTTTTGTTAAGTATTTAGAGGAAAATTTTTTACTAGAAACAGAAGTAGAATATAATGTTGTTACGGTTAAGACTAGCATGAAAGCGAACATAATTTTAATGCTATATAATGCAGTAGAATCAACACTAACAAAAAGCCTTGAAAGAGTACACGAAAAAATAAAAGAAAAGAGGCTAAAGTATGGTGATTTATGTAGCGAAATAAAAAAAATTCTGGCAGTGTACTATGGATATTCTATGGAAAAATCAGTCAATGTTAGTGGTGCGATGGAGTATGTATTGCAATTGGCGGACTTTATTAATGGCAATGTTTGCTTCGATATTTCATATAAAGAATTAATTCAAAAGTATCCCATGTACAGTGGGAATCTTGATTCAAGAGAAATCGTAACAGTATTGAAAAGGTATGGTATTGTGTATGATGAGAAGTGTTCTGAATTAAAGACAATTAAAGATGATAGAAATAAGTTGGCTCATGGCGAAGATTCTTTTGAGGAGATCGGAAGAAATTTATCAATTCCACAACTTGTAGAGATGGCAAATAGAACATTTGAGTACCTGGAGAAAATGGTAAAAGAGATAGAATGCTATCTGGATGAAGAAAAATACAGAGCATAGAATTTCTAGTATGAAATAATTTGGATGGCAACATTTTGACAACAAAAAATCAGTAAGCCAAAATAAATTATGTATTTTGAAGTAAAAAATCGGCATGTTTAGAATAAAACTTAAACAAAACAGTTTAGGGCAAAAGAAGCGATTTGCCGAGTTTGAGTGATTGAAAATGTTAAAGGATAATGTATTTGGCTTCAAGAGGAAAAATGAGTAGTTTTGACAATAAAATAAGAGATAAAGAAATGACTTTGATTTGAGCTTTTCAATGGCTCTTGCCAAGGTCATTTTTCATTTTTATCAAGTGGTCTGGATCAGCATAAATATGGTGCTTTTGCAAGTTGTGCTGTATAGTCTTGTCGTTAAATAATTAGAGTGAAAGTTATAGTTGTTATAATTGAATTTTTTCTTATTGCATAATAATGTTACCTTTTTTAAAAAGAAAATGTAATAATAATTTAACTTTTATATCCATATAAGGAAATAATTGTAGAAGAAAATATGTTATTATAATCATTATAGGATTTTAATGTACAGGTTTTGGGATAGAATATTGGAGCTGTATTTATAGAGAATATATTAACGAATGAACAAAGGATCAGAAACTTGGTTAAATTTGGAGAATTTCATTTTAAAGAATTAAAAACAGCATTAGAAGGGAAATAGAAGGAGCCTTTATAATGGGAGCATGTTGGTCAATACCAGTGGATGCAGAAAAGCCGAAAGATGAAAGAATAAAAAGCGGACGATATGTTAAAGAACGTTAGAGATGAGGAATCGTTATGGCGAGTCAAAAAGCTTGGGATAAAACTGAAGCAGCTATTTTACTTGAGGCATTAATCCAAGTCAAGGAAGGCGATGTTTCAAGAAAAGATGCAATTGAATCGGTATCTAAAAGACTTCGTGAAAAAGCACGATTAGAAGGTTTAGAGATTGATGATATCTTTCGTAATGTTTCCGGTATAACATTTCAAATGCACAGTATGGAATCTGCGTATGTCGGCAAGACATTAATTAAACCTGCAACAAAACTTTTTTCCGAGATTGTTTTGCTGAGGAAAGAAGATCCTATAGAGTATTACAAATTGTTAAAAGGAAATCAATCAGTGATTGAACAACAAGGGATTATGGAAGATGAATTTTTTGAATGGTTATCAGGGAGAATATCTGCATCACAACAACTTGAATTGAAATCGGTATATGAGTTAATAAGTAACTTTTGCCTTGATAGAAAAATTATAAAACAACCTCTTTTAGAAACAACTGATTTAGGTCAACTCACAAAAGTACGAGATACAATTTCGCATAATCATCTATTTAAGTTTATGTATAAAAAGCAAATAGGGAAGATGTCTGTGGGGATTAAGCACTATATAGATTATGTGAAGGAAACGGCTAGTAGAAAAGAAAATGAGCAAGATAGTAGTGTTTTTGATAACGTAGATACTCTTGATGTTCGGGAGGAATCTGTACGATTTGAAGAACTTCCTACAGAAGAAAGAAAGAATGCGTTTGTTAAATGGATGATGGAGCAAGATATGGCAGAAAGAACAGCAATTTCGTATGCTTCATCATGCGGACTTGCAGCACAAATTGCTATAAATTATGGAATAATTGAGAAGGATATTTGGAAAATCACAGATATAGATATTCTCAAGAATATGATTTTTGCGCTGTTGGATAATTCAGAATTCATTGAAAAGAATGAATCTAGACATAATCAATTTAGAGCATCATTAGTCAAGTATGTTCAGTTTTCAGGTGATGAGAATTTTGCTTTAGGAAGAAGTAGAAGAACTCAAAGCGATAAGAAATCTTCTGTTAAAAATCAGGAAGATGAAGCTTTTATGGAGTCATATCCTGAACTGTATATGAGGCTTCGCTCAATGTCAAAGGTATATGATGATCCGAGAGGACTTCATGTTGAACAGATAAGGGATATGCTTGGGATTGAGATTGACATGGATGAGTTGAGGTTCATTCTTCAAGAAATTTCATGGATAACAGAAGTGGATGAAAATATATTCTCATTTTCAAAAAACGCAAGGTCTTATGAGAAGTTGATTGAGTTTGATCAAGAGGCATTTGTTCGTGTATTGATGAACCGATATCGTGGTGGAATGAGATTTGATTCAATAGATTTAGAGAATTTCCGAGATACATATTGGGATTTTGAAGATGAAAAAATCGATATGTCGGATGCTGATTTGGAAAAGTGTTTAAGAAAATGCGGTGTCATGTGGCAGGAACGCTTATTCCCAGCAGAAGCAATTATCGCAAATGATGTAAAGGAGAAATTATTAGCGTATATACAGTCAAGCTTTTGTGAAGGGAAACAGGTGTTGTATTACAAAGCAATATTTAGTGATTTGTCTGATGTTTTTGAGTATTGTTTTAACCTCACAGATCCAATGATGCTGAAGCCTTATCTCGAATATGTATGTGAACCGGGTGAATATCATTTTTTTGATAAGTTTATTTCAAAAGAAAAAAATGTGAAGATAGACCACACTTCTGAGATAGAGGAGTTTCTTTTAGCGGCAGGGAAACCATTATCATATGATGAAATTTTTGCAGGACTAGCTCATATTTCTAAGGAAATAATAAGCTCAGAAATCAGAACTAATGAAAACATTGTGATGAACTTTAGGGAGCATTATTTCCATTATGATTTGTTCGAATTCTCATCAGAGGATGCTGATCGTATCACTGAATATATCAATCAAGAAATTGATGAGGAAGGTTACTGTATATGGTCAAGAGTTTTTGAAAGAGTGAAAGCAGAAATGCCGCTTTTTATTGAGAATAATTCATATCTTTCATCGTTGGGAATTAGAAATTCTATAGCAAAAAAACTTTCAGGGCGTTTTACTTTTGAAAGTGAAGTTATAGGCAAGCTTGGACAATCGATAAATATGGCTGCAGTATATAGTTTATACGGAAGGCATCATGCTCCATTTAGTGATAATGATATTTATTTATTTTCAAAAGAGGTGAGCAGAGGGGCTACTTATTTTGATGCCCTAGCAGAGCACACAGTTCGTGTTAGTAAAGAATTGTTTGTTCCTAAAGAACAGATAGAGTTTGATGTAGCTGAAATTGATAAAGCTCTATCAACGTATTTATCTACGGGATATATGTTGATTAAGGACGTTGATTCATTCTTAATGTTTCCAAATGTTGGATATGAATGGAATATATTTTTATTGGAAAGCTATTTGTTACACTATAGCAAGGAATATGCTCTTTGTAACAATGGACAATCATTGAATAATGTTTCAGGTGCACTTGTCAAAAAAGGTGGAAACTTTGATGAATTTGAAAGTGTATGTGCAGATGCTTTGGCGAAAGGTTATGTTGAACTAAACAAAAACGCAGCTCTGAATTACTTGGCTGAACAAAATTTACTTACACGAAGGAGTTATGCCGGAATAGAGACAACGATACAAAAAGCAAAACAAATACGAAACAAGAAGGGATAATGATTTAGATGTATGCATACGAATGGGATTCGTCAACAGGAGGATATGTACTTACTCCTATGCCGTTGGCGTTTTCAAAAGAACCAAGACCAGTGTACTATAAAGAACTTGATATTTTAGGATTTGATAAGTACTGGGATTATGATAAAAATGATTCTTTTCCATATATGTGGGCAGAAGCAAATAATTATATATATAGAGGAAGAGTTGTTGCGAAAATCAAAGGTGGATCATTATATACAGCACCAGAAATAATTTTAGTTGAAGACCCAGAACCCGAGGGCTACCCACTGCGATTTGTTGATATTCCAGAGATGGTGAATAAAAATAGAGCCATAATGGAACAACTTACACAAGATACCATCAAAAAGATTTACAATATTTATACAGAGCATAAAAACAAAGTAGATGTATTTTATGTGGCTTTTTCGGGTGGAAAAGACAGCGTAGTTGTGTTGGATTTGGTACAAAAGGCACTCCCTCACAACGAATTTAAGGTTTTGTTTGGAGATACAGACATGGAGTTCCCAACAACGCTGAAATTGGTTGAAAAGGTATCTCAAGAATGTGCATTATATAATATAGAATTCTATTCTGCTAAGGCTCCTAAGTCTGCTGAAGAGACTTGGGATGCGTTTGGTCCACCGGCTAGAAAAGTGAGATGGTGTTGTACAGTGCATAAAACAGCTCCTGTAATAAACAAACTTAATGAGTTGTTTGACAAAAAATATGTTAGAACAATGATGATTACAGGCGTGAGAGGAGATGAAAGTTCAAGTAGATCAGAATATGACGAGCTAAGTAAAGGAAAGAAAATAGCTGGACAATATAGTTTCCATCCGATATTAGAATGGTCATCAGCAGAGATATATCTATATATGTATGAAAATAATTTGGAATTTAATGAAGCATACAAATATGGATTTAATCGTGTTGGATGTATCATGTGTCCTAATTCTTCTGAAAAACATGAATATATGAAGAGAATGTTTTTCGAAGATGAAGTTATGAAATTTACACAAAAAATTATAGATAATAGTGCTAAGGATCTTTCGGGCGATAATGCAAAAAAATTCATGGATATCGGCGGATGGAAGACTCGACTTAGTGGTAGAGAATTGAAGTTTTCGGAAGATGAAAGATTTACTTTTGAAGAACATAAAGACAGATTAGTATTCAAAGTTATTAAGCTAAATGACAAATGGAAAGAATGGTATAAAACAGTTGGACGTATTCAAGAAATAGATTCTGAAGAATTTATACTTGAGTATAACGGTACAGAGCGTCGATGTAAAATATCATATGAAGATCAGTATGATGTTATTTCTGTTGAGAATTTTTCTAAAACAAAAAATGCAATAGAGTTTGTTTATTATTTTAAGAGTGTTTTAGCAAAATCACAATATTGTATACAATGTGGTACTTGTGAGGCTGAATGTCCGTATAGAAATATTGAGATGAAAAATGGGAAAATATCTATTTCAGATTCTTGCATAAAGTGTCATGAGTGCTTAAAGATATTATATGGATGTTTGTATTATAATTCAATTAGAGGGAGCAAGATCATGAAGAAGTTAACAGGAATAAATAAATACCTAAGTGTAGGTGTAGATGCGAATTGGATAGAGGAGTATGCAAAAGATAACTCTTTTGAGCCTGGTAACAGAAAAACAGATGTAATGTTTGGATTTTTGTCTGATGCTGAACTAGTCAAGAAAAAACAGATTACTTCTATAGGAAAGGTGGTATTTCGATATGAATTGGATGATGTACTGCCATGGGCTATCATGCTTTGTAATTTAGCATATTCTTCTCAGTTTGGATGGTTTATTAAGAATATTCCTTTTTTCGATACAGTGACATTGGAGTCTGTCGAACTAAGATTAAAGCAGGAGGATGTTACAGATAAAGCAGTAGGAGAATTCTGGAATGGTTTTAAGGCGATTTTAGGCACAACAAAGCCATTAAATGAAATAGGATTTGGAATTCCAGAAATTGAAGAGAAGGTCACAAAGACGGGAGACGTGAAGAAAAAAATGCTCTCGTTCTATCGTTTACCTTGGGAAAATCCAGATGAAAGAGTAATTTTGTATTCTTTATATAAGTTTGCAGAGGAATGTGGTAATCGTAAACAGTTTGATCTTACAGAATTGATGGATGATTCAATTGAACGAGGCGGTGTAAGTCCTACACTAATATTTGGATTGGATAGAGACACAATGGAGAAGGTGCTGAATGGATTAACTTTTAATTATCCCGATTTGATTGAAGCAAGATTTACACATGGCCTTGATAATATTACCTTGAAGAGTGATATGAGTGCAGCAGAAATTTTTAATGAATTGTTTTAGGAGGACAAAAGATGAGTTATCGCGATTATTTTGATATTGATCCAGATTATTTTCCACAGGTGGACAAGAAGATTATTGATACAGTTCCTGATTTATGGAAGAAGTTTTATCCTCATCCTTCTTTTGTTAACCTCTTAAAGGCGACTACTGATGTTTTGAAAAGAAAATATAAGCTTTCTGTATGGGTAGATGGTGCGTATGGCACAGGAAAATCACATGCAGTTCTTACTTTGAAGAAATTATTAGAGGCTTCTGAAGAGGAAACAAAGGCATATTTTGAAAAATATAACCTTGATAGTTTTCTGTGTAAAGATTTGATGGCACAAAAAGAATCTGGGAAGATTCTTGTGTGTCATCGTTATGGTTCTTCTGATATTTCGAATGACACAGATTTGATTGTGGCTTTGCAAGAGGGCATAGAAAAAGCATTAGCTGATAATGGAATTGAAAATCAGGCAAATATGTCGTTGAAGAATTCACTTATTCGTTATTTTGAAAATACTGAGAATAAGCAGAGTTTTGATATTTATGCAGGTGGAACCTATAAGGATAGGCTTGGAGGTGATATGGCCGAAAATATCATAGAGAAACTGAAGACATATGAGGATGATGCATTACGAGAATTAATCACTAAGATATTTAAGGTTCCGGTTGTTCGAGGTAGCTTTTCCATGAATACTGGTGAAATGTGCGACTGGATTAGAGAAGTTATTGAGAAAAACAACTTATATAATCTTGTGTTCATTTGGGATGAATTTTCGGAGTATTTTGAAAATAATTTACATCATTTAACTGGTTTCCAACAGATTGCAGAACTTTCTGCAACTGCACCATTTTGCTTGATGATTGTAACTCATAAAGCAGAGGGTTATTTTTCAGATAGTGATCCGGATAAGAAGAAGATTATAGATCGTTTTGTTCCTCCTGTACATATCTCTTTACCGGAGAACATTGCATTTGCATTAATGCATGAAGCTATGAAGGTAACAGATGACGAAGCATTGGCTGAAAAGTGGGAGAAAAACAAGAAGAGCTTAAAAACAAGAACTAATAGCAGTAGAACTACGGTAAAGAATGCAATTAATTTATCAGATTCTGATTTATCGAACGTATTGCCCATTCATCCATATGCTGCGTTGCTATTACAGCATATATCAATTTATTATACTTCAACTGCTAGAAGTATGTTTAATTTCATTAAAAATGATGAAGGTGATAATGTAAAAGCATTTCAGTGGTTTATTGATAATTATGATTTTTCTTCACAGAATCCGTTTATTACGATAGATATGCTCTGGAGTTTCTTCTACGAAAATGGCCAGGATAAGCTTGCATCTGGCATAAAAGAAGTTCTTAGTTGCTATACAGCAAAGATGGACAGAGAGCTGATAGAGGATGAAAAGAGAGTATTGAAAACAATTCTTTTACTTCAAGCCGTGTCAGATCGAATGAGTGGAAATAAAGATATTTTTCTTCCGAACGATAAGAACTTAACTATGGCTTTCGAAGGAACTGATATTGAGTTGTCGGCAAGAAATATTGCAAAGAAATTATTGAATACTCATGTTGTTACAAGAACACCTCTCACAGGTGAAGTGTTCTCATATTGCTGTAAAAATACGGGTGCAACAATAGATTCAACACCATTTATTAAAGACGCTCAGAATAAGTCAACGAAAGATTTGTCATTTATGACAGGATGTGAACTTCGTAACACAGTAGAGTTTAGTGGAGCTTTGAAAGCAAGATATAGTTTGGCATATGCCACGGTGACAGATTTCGATGGGGAAGTAAAAAAAGCCAATAATCCCGCTTCTGTAAGTAACAGATTGTATGCTATCGTGACTATTGCTCGAGATGATAATGAAAGAGCAACGTTACAGAAAAAAATAAAAGCTTTTTATGAGTCGGACACCAATAGTGCTGTAGTGGTTATTGATGCATCAAATAATATATTGGGCGAGGCTAATTATAATGAATTTGTAGAAAACTATGCTATGGCACTTGCTATAGGAAATAGTGATATCAATCAGAGAAAGACTTATGAAGGTTATGCGATTGATGTATTAAAGAACTGGGCAAAGAAGATTAAGGCTGGAGATTTCTATGTTTATTCAAAGTATGCAAAAGATGGTGACAGAGCCACTAATTATACAGATTTAACAGTGAAGCTGATGGAAATTAATAAATTCCATTATCCGGAATGTTTGGAGGTCGCATTCCCGAATGTTCTCAATACTATGTATGATGCAAATTCGCTAGCTGCAGGAGCTACTTGTGGAATTACTGAAGAGACTAAGGGTACATTCCGTTCTGGTAATGAAGCAACAAAGCTTGAAAATGCATTAAAGGATGCATGGAAGATAGAGGATTACTGGAAGACTTCTCATTCTTATATTGCTAATTTGAAGAATGCGGTTGTAAAGATTATTGATGATGTATTTAAGGATCATGATAGAGTTTCTATTTCGCATATCTACAATATACTGAAGGCGGAACCGTATGGATTTATGCCTTGCAATTTGACTGCATTTATTCTTGGATTTGTTTTAAAAGAATATGCAAATACAGTCTATTCTTATAGTGATAACATGACTACTGATACGCTTGATACAGATAAGCTTGCGACTATGATTTCTGAAGTTATTAAGCAAGAAAATACTCCTGATAAGCGTTACAAGGATAAATATATTGTTACTCTGACAGAAGCTGAGAGAGCTTTTAATAAGTCGACATCAGAAGCGTTCGGAATTGATCCAAAGTATTGTGTTTCTGTTACGGATACTAGATCGAGAATAAGAGAACAGATGAAGATATTTTCGTTCCCTATTTGGCTGATTGAATATGCAATTGATGATGTTAGTTTTAAGACAAGTAAAGACAAAGTTTGTGCGTTAATTGATAGCTATTGTTCACTTGCAAATAATCAGAATGATGGAAAGGGAAAATCAGATAGTGATATTGCCCTAGAAATTGGTGATATGTGCATCGCTGAAAAGGATATTGTGGAGGATTTGAAGTCAATACTCGTGAAAGATATTTGCAAAAAAGGTATGCAAAAATATCTGGAAATTTATGCAGGTGGAAAGCTTGTTTCAATCGCCAATGCAATTGGTGACGGTGGACAGTACATCAATCATCTTGAATATAAGTTTAGCTCAGATGCAGCGAATTGGGTATGGAATAAGGATACTGTTCATAGCAAAATTGATGAATTGATCATCGAATATGAGATTGTCGAATACAGCAATAAGGCCCTTGCAAAGCATGTTTCATACATTGAAACAATGAGAGCATGGTGCGATAGAATAGGACAGATTAAATTAGCATATTCGGTAATTAAGAACAACATTGAAGAAGGAAAAGATTTTTTTGAAATGCTTCGTGATTTGAAAAAGGCGAATAGTCTTTTGGATTCACAGAAAGCGAAATTCTTGGCTCTTTTGAAAGCTAATGTTGACAACTTCAGAACATTTATGTCATCACAGGCAGAGATGTTTATGAAGGCTTGTGCCCATTATTTAGATGAACTTACATTGGATGATGTAAGGGCTATGCTAGAAGATGACCAGTATTCTTTCAAAGGTTCATATGTATCAGAACCGGACAAGTATATTGGAAAGGTTCAAAATGCTATTAGCGCTTATAAGGGAACGCTTGAAAATGTTAAGCTTCGTAAATTGTGGAAAGAATTAACGGGAACTGAAAAACCATTTGATTGGTCGACTACATATTCTATGCCAATTATGGCAATGGTACCTGATTCTGACAGTGAAATTGCAAGAAAAGCATTTTCAACCATTAATACAGGAAAGAATGATTCTAATGCAATAGCCAGTGCAAAAGATTATATTTCGAAAATAACCTATGTTGACAAACTTACAAGTAAAGAGGCAAGAGATAAAGCTTTTATTGATGCGTTCTTAAAGGATTATGAGGTTCTGTTTGAGGATGTTGATTCGGTAAAGGATTATTTGAAAGCACATATTACGGATCAACCATATTATTGGTTAGAAAACAAAACTGTGACTTCGAAAATTCGTGAACTTGCAAGTGCTAAGTACATGGAGACTGGCTATTCAAAAGCTAAGAAAGTAATTGATGATATGTCGGCTGAAAAAGTAAAAGACTATTTGAAACAGCTGATAGAAGATAATGTACTGGTTGGTGTAGAAATCCTGAAGAGCAATAAGTGATTGTGAGGTGTAACTTATGACGCTTGAAAAAATTGAAAAACACATTGAGATGTTTTTGGCATCAGATAAAAGATGGCCAATTATTGTTGATTTTTCAAACAAAGAAGACTTGAAAAATTTTGTTTATCATTTCTCTGTTGGATCTAATACTATTCTTTTCGCAGGTAATTTCTGCGGAAAGGATGGAACGATTAAGCTAGAAGAATTATTGAACCGAATAGAGAATAATACCGGCAACATATTTTTGACACATATATCTAGTTTTTTGAAATTATACGGCGAAAATGAAATTAAAAGACAGTTGAAGACGATTATTTCTAAGAGCATTAAGGGTCATGTTGTTATTGTTACATATCAATGCCGAAATTTCATAAGGTTTTCAGATAGTCGATTCAATGAAAGAGGTCAGATTTTGACTGTTGACGGAGACTTCGATGAAATATCTAATATATGTCTGATTTCTCCTGATTTGGCTGCAGCGTTCAAGGGCTCATATAGTGGATTTGAAAAGACGGGAGAAGCTTTAGAAACATCTGTGGAAAAAACTATTTATATTGCAACAGATGTTAAGAAGCAAATGTTTAATATGTCCGTTATTAATATTTCTCAATTAAGCAATGGATATGATATTTTGTGTTCAAAAGATTCTCGTATAAAGAATGTTCCGGAGAGCTTTGGTGAACCTGAACAGTGGAATAGATTACTCAAAGAGATGGGGGCAAACAACATATCCTATGTTGTTGATCATGTATTTGGCAGCGAGGATAACTTAATTGAGTGTGTAAAGAAGTATCCAACATTCAATGATGAGAAGAAATGGATATTCTATATTTTATTATGCATATTAGGGACTAAAAAAAGTGCATATTTATCGCATGTATTGTTGATGACATCAAATTATCAGGATATTCCAAAGGCAATCTATCGAGGGATTTTGTCATTGGATAAAGATGATGCAGATTTTGAAAAAATATATAACAAGAGAAAGGAGTTCTTGACTGGTTATGTGGATTATCTAGATGAGGCTGTTGATTATTGTAAGATTGTGTCCACAAAACAAGCAGATTCTATTTATTTCTTGACGGATGTTACTCAGCCGGAAAGAGAAAAGATAATTGAATGGCTCGGTGTATATGGAAGTAAGTATGATTCGACTCAGCTGATTCAAATTCTCGGAAAAATATATCCTGATTTGGCAGCCTATTTGTCAAACTATAGATTTAAGAAAGAGTTTTTGAACACCTATTTTGAAAAATACAAGTATCAAAAGGTAATAAATAAGGTGCTTCCTACTTTTGAAACGGTGGTAGAAGATCAAGCTATAAAACTTGATTTTGTTAGCCTGTTACCTGCAAGAACAAATGTATTTGATAAGATTGATCTCGTAGGTGCTAGAGTATTTTTCTTTGATTCTTTGGGTGTTGAATATCTTGGATATATACAGAGCAAATGTAATGAATATGGTTTGTCGGCAAATATAACATGTACTCGCAGCGAACTTCCGACCTTGACATGCTTTAATAGAGAATTTGTGGATGTCTGTACTTCGAAAGGGTGCAAGGTTACAGATATTAAGGATCTTGATGAGATTAAGCATCATGGTGAGGATAGTTTTGATTATGAAAAACCAAAAACTCCTATATATCTCATAAAGGAACTTGAGATTATTGATAATGCATTAAAGGTTATCAGAGGTGAAATATTAAGCAGTCAGTATACTAAAGCAGTCATTGTTTCGGATCATGGTGCAAGCCGTTTGGCAGTTCTACACGAGACTGAAAATCTGTGGCAGATGGAAACAAAAGGAATGCACTCAGGTCGATGCTGTCCAAAGAATGAAATAAACGAAAAACCATCTTTTGCAATTGAGGCAAATGATTACTGGGTGCTTGCCAATTATGATAGATTTAAGGGAAGCAGAAAAGCTAATGTTGAGGTTCATGGTGGTGCGACAATAGAGGAGGTTACGGTTCCTATCATTGAGATAACGAGAAAAGTGGATGGTATTGAAGCTTGGATTCTTGATGAATATAAGGTAATAACTCTTGGGGCTATGGAGGTGCCGACAATAAAGTTTTATGTCGGTGTTGTTAGTAACAATATCTCAATAAAGGTTGAAGAAAAATATTATGATGCCCATAGCACACCAGAGAAATACATTTATTCAGCGAAACTGGATGATTGTGTGAAGAAAGGTACATATATTGCGGAAATAATATACGGTTCAGAGACGTTATCATCTGGAAACACATTTGAGATTAAAAAGAAAGGTATGACAGAAGTAAGTTTATTTGACTAATGGAGCATTCCTGTAATTCAGAAATAATGCCAATTGAATAAAAAGAAACCTCTGATGTATGATTAGAGTGTTCATCTTGGCGGATGAAACAAAAACACTTAAATCAACGGAGGTTTCTAAAATGAATTTAACACAGAA
>JAGBEV010000025.1 GCA_017936785.1 Lachnospiraceae bacterium
CAGAGTCCGAATAATTCCACAACGCTTTTTTTCAGACCAGCACTGGTGTGGTGGTTTTATTGTGATACCTGTTTTTCAACCTGTATAAAATTTTCAATGTTCAGCAATTTAGCCTTGACTTTTTATTTGCAGGCTCAAAATATTTTAACATATCACTTAATTCTTTACTAGGATTCCCCTTCATTCCTTTTGTAAACAAATAAATAATCGTTACACCATCTTTATAGACAATTTCCTCATCCTCTACACATCGATTCTGAATGGTGTAGACCATTCTGTTTTTTCCAAATGGATCATAAGGAAGAATCATGATAATATAGACATTTTTCATCGATTCATAATTTGCTCCTGTCTCCAGCAGCTTTGAATCAATCAATGCATGATAAAATCTCGTCCGGTACGGAAGCCCTCTCTTTTCATAATGCAGATTGGGTTCCAGATCATAAACCTCCTGTTTTGCTTCGCCACTTTCCTGTTCTTCACCCTCAATATAGGCATCCAGACAGATTCCGTGATATGCAGTATCACATCCATATATTGTTTTTTGAGGAATCACCCGGATATTGGAAATTTTTCTTCCTAATATTGCACTTAACAGCTTTTCAATGATAAAGGTTCCCTGATTCCCGTAGGAAATCACCTCATGAAACAGAAAATTATCCAACAGGTTCAATTCTTTTAATGTTCTTTTTGCCATAGACAGCACTCCTTTGAATTTATAGATTTGAATGTTTGAAATCTGCGGAGAAATCCCGCACTGAAAACATAAGATGAAATAACTGAATGTTATTCCGATTTGTCAGCTTTATTTTTTAAGCCTGATTGCATTATAAAATAGAAAAGCCCATTTTTCAATAGGCTTTTAAAATATTTTTATACGTTTTTTCGTTTATATGATTTTATGGGCAAAAAACTACAATGGAATATTACCATGTTTCTTTTCCGGATTCTTTACCTTTTTACCTTTTAATCCATTTAATGCCTTCAGCAATTTATCCCTGGTCTCCTCAGGCTTGATCACTTCATTGACATATCCTCTGGATGCCGCCACATAAGGATTCAGAAATCTGTTTTCATACTCCTTTTTATATGCAGCTCTTGCTGCTTCAGGATCATAGGATTCTTTTATTTTGCGCTTAAATGCAATATTAACTGCTCCATCTGCTCCCATAACAGCAATTTCCGCTATAGGCCATGCAAATACCAGGTCTGCTCCCATTTCTTTGGAATTCATGGCAATATATGCTCCGCCATAGGCTTTTCTCATGATCAGGGTAATCTTGGGCACTGTTGCTTCCGAATAAGCATACAACACCTTAGCTCCATGACGGATGATACCATTATGTTCCTGCTTTGTACCAGGCAAAAATGCCGGTACATCCACTAAAGTGATCAGCGGTATATTAAAACAGTCACAAAAGCGGATAAATCTTGCCATCTTATCAGATGCATGATAATCGATGGAACCTCCCATAACCGCAGGCTGGTTGCAAACAAACCCTATACTGTGTCCGTTCATTCTGCCAAATCCCACTACAGCATTGGCAGCAAATTCTTTTTGCACTTCAAAAAACGAACCGTTATCCACAATACACTCCAACACTTCATGAACATCATACGCATGCCGGGAATTATCGGGTACGATTTCCTGCAGTTTGGAACAATCATTTTGGGTTTCTCTGGAATTTCTGTTTAATTTTCCCAATACTTTTTGTAAGCCCGTTTTAATGCCGCTGCTTTCTCCTGCCGCCGGAATAACAGGCGCCTTCTCCTCCCAACTGCTGGGAAGATAACACAACAGCTTTCTCACCCCCATCAGGCACTCCGGTTCGCTGTCATAAGTAAAGTGGGACACACCGGATTTGTGGGCGTGTACGGCTGCTCCGCCCAGTTCTTCTACAGATACCTCTTCATTAATAACTGTTTTTACTACATTAGGACCTGTTATAAACATTTTGGAAGTTTCTTTTACCATAAAGATAAAATCACAGATTGCCGGCGCATAGCAGGCTCCTCCGGAACAAGGTCCCAAAATAACTGCAATCTGGGGAATCATTCCTGAAGCTTTTGTATGACGCAGAAACATTCCTGAATATCCGCTTAAGGACGAAATTCCTTCTTCAATTCTTGCCCCGCCGCTGTCATTAATGCAGATGAGCGGTGCCTTCATTTCCATTGCCATATCCTGAATACGGGTAATCTTAAAAGAATGATATTCGCCCAGCGTACCTCCGATCACAGTAAAATCCTCACTTGCCACAAAAACCAGACGACCGTCTATTTTTCCATATCCGGTCACAACACCGTCTCCGGGCACGCGCTTCTTATCCAGATCAAAATCATCAATACGGGATTCCATAAAATTGTCCACTTCTACAAAGGTGTCTTTATCCAGCAGAATCTCAATTCTCTCTCTTGCAGTCAGTTTACCGCTTTTATGCTGCTTCTCAATTCGTGCTTCGCCGCCGCCTTGCAGCGCCTTTTCCCTTCGCTCGTCCAATTCCCTGATCGCATCATCCCAGTTCATATTTACATCCTCCATAATGCTTAGCTGCATACTCTTATAACCGTCTGTTCTTTTAATATTTGGTTTTCATAATATTTGTATTTCAAATACTTTGATTCTCAAACTATTATAGCAGAGATTTCTTATTTTGCAAGATAAAAATATAGAATGCTTAAAAATAAACAACCGCAGGCTGTCAGCCTGCGGCATTTTCCTTTTTTACCATATTCAAAGCACTGCGAACTACTTTGTCCATATCAAAATATTGATACTGTCCTAACCGTCCGCCAAAAATCACATTTCCTTCCCGGTCAGCCAGTTCTTTATATTTCTGATATAAAACACTATTGTTTTCATCATTAATGGGATAATAAGGTTCGTCTCCTTTTTTCCACACTGCAGGATACTCCCGGGTAATGACCGTGCCCTCTCCTTGTCCAAACTCAAAATGCTTATGCTCAATGATGCGGGTATAAGGAATTTCCCGCTCTGTATAATTCACTACAGCATTTCCCTGAAAATTATCACAATCCGGCAGAATTTCTTCTTCAAAACGAAGGGATCTGTATTCCAATGCTCCAAAACAATAATTATAAAAAGCGTCTATCATTCCTGTATAGAGGACTTTAGCAAAAGTATCTTTACCTGTCCCAGCCATAAACCGGTGATATTCCGTATTCAGCAATACAGGAACTCCTTCTAAAAGTTTCTCTATAATCTGGGTATACCCACCCTGGGGAATGCCCTGATAAGGGTCATTGAAATAGTTGTTATCATATACAAAACGAAGGGGAATCCGCTTAATGATAAAAGCCGGAAGCTCCTTGCAGCTTCTCCCCCACTGCTTTTCCGTATATCCTTTTATCAACTTTTCGTAAACATCCCGTCCTGCCAGAAAAATTGCCTGTTCTTCTAAATTGCAGGGATCTGTAATTCCCGATTCTTCAATCTGTCTCTGTATGATCTCCTTCGCCTGTGCCGGGGTACGGATTCCCCACATTTTGGAAAAAGTATTCATATTAAAAGGCAGATTATACAACTCATCCTTATAAACAGCTACAGGAGAATTGACATAATGATTAAACACAGCAAACTGCTGTACATAATCCCACACTTCTCTATCAGAAGTATGAAAAATATGTGCACCATATTTATGCACCTGTATCCCATTTACATTTTCTGTATAGATATTGCCGGCAATATGATCTCTTTGATCGATAACAAGGCACTTTTTACCTCTTTCCTTCATTTCATGAGCAAAGACAGCACCAAAAAGTCCGGCGCCTACCACCAAATAATCATAATTCATTATTTTAATCTGTACTTCTTAAGAGAAGTGAAATCCTCCATTAAACCGAGAATCTTATCTTTACCGTCCTGATTAAGCTTTACGTAATAGGACATAACCTGATTTTCCAAAAGCTGTTCAGAAACAGTTGTATCCTCTAAAGACTTAAATGTTACAGGGTTTAAGTTTAATTTATCACAAATCCTGATGACAGTTCCATATGCCATTCCTTCTATACCACGGTCAAGCGCTGTCACTAATGTACTATAAGGAATTCCCATTTCCAAAGCGAACTGTCTGATACTCTTATACTGATTTAAGATTTCTTTTTTTAAAATTTTAGATTTAGCCACTGCTGCCATATTTTTTCTCCTCCAAAATCCTTGTATAATGCCCTTATGGACAACTTAGGGACTTATTTATTATATCGGATTTTGAAGAATAAGTACATAGGAATTAGGGGAGAATTTGGATTTTTTACAACACAACCCACTGTAAATGCGTTTCAAATTCGTATATACGTATTATATAACTGATTTTCTCCATTGTCAAGCAGTTTTTCATAACCTTTTTTCCTGCAGGGCTTCCAGATACCCCCAGATTCTTCCTTTATCTGACTGTTTTAAAGAACGATAAGAATCCAGCAGAATATACTCCTCAGTCCCTTTTTCAATCCGGATATATTCTGTCTGTCTGTTTCCCCTACACTCAGTTTCACTCAGCAGCTCATCCGGGGTAATCCCAAGGACTTCGCATATGATCAAAATCTTATCCGCTGCCGGATTGGTTTTTTTCCGCTTCCAGTCACTGATCGTACTTTGGGCAATACCTGTCCGTTCTGAAAAAACCTTTTGAGTAATCTTCTTTTCTTCTAAAATTTTAAAAATACGCTCGCTGATTATCATCTTTTACCATCTCTTCCCGTTATTCCCTGCCACAGTCCCTTTAAACTGCCTTTCACGGTCTTTTGAACCGCCTGATTCTATAGCTGTTCAGACTTTTTTGTCAATATAAACAATCTGGCTACATCAGAAAAACCATACGATTCATAATAAAAATCGCCAAACCAGTTTATATCTGCCGTCTGTACTTCAAACCCAGCCTCTGTAAACTGTGACACCAGTTTTTCCTTAGAATAGACCCTGCAGACATCCTCCAAGCCGAAATTCTCCCAGCATTCTGCACCAGTAATATCCGGTCTCTCCTCAGCCGCTTCTCCTGTTGAAAGTGCCGAAACTACCACAATCCCCACACCATCGTCCGCCAGCATTTCATACATTTCCTCTAACACAGCAATATCATCCGGAGACTGTTCCAATATATCTGCGCAAAGGATCACATCCGCCTTTTCTCCATTATCCGGTTCCGGCTTTTGATCGATGTATTCCAGATATGTTCTTTTTTCTGCATATCCTTTTACATACTCTTCTGTTTCACTCTTTTCGCTTCCTTTAGGCTTCATACAGAATATTTTCAGGCTTTCATCGCCTTCCGGCTGGACATCCTCCATGAAGCCTACCAAAAACCGATCTTTTTGCGCCGCACCACAAACAGGACATCTATCCTTATTTTCATCTTCAAATAAAAACTCAACATTCTCTCTCTGATAACCGTAATGAGCCCTCATTACTTTCCTGTAGGGTGAAAGAGGCAGAAAACGCACCTTGCTGCCACATACAGTGCAAATATTTTGAGAATCTCCAATCTGTCTCATCAGCTCTTTTGCTTCTTCAAGCACACCGTTCAAAACTTCACAAAGAATCTGACCAGATCCCTGCTCCTTTCCCAATTCAGCTTCCAATTCCCCGAACCTTGCTCTTTCCTTTTGGGGATGAAGTGACAGATCTGTATATTCTTTAATATCTCCGATCACTTCTCTTAGTGCCTGACAGATTGCTGCATTGTTTTTACAAACCATAGAAGGATTCTGACTTATATTATTCTGCAGTTTACTTAGGCTCTCCGTTAATCTGCCAATTTGTCCTGCGGCATTTTGATAATAAGCACTTCTGTCTCCCCTTTGGGATTTTCCAAACGTCATTGCCGCTTTACGGATACTCTTCTTTATTTCTGCTCCTTTTGCAGCATCACATTTTTGTTCGCACAACTGAAGGATCTGTTCATAAAAATATTCTTCACAGTCATAATTTTCAGCCTGCTGCCTGATCAGATCTATTTTTTCCTGTAAAATTCCATATTCACACAGAAATTCATACATAGTATCCAAAATATACAGTTCTGTATCTATTTTGCTTTTGAACCGCTTATTGACACTTCCCGGCGTGTCATAAATAATCATCAGGGGCTCTTCCACAAATAAGATCCGGTATTTACTTGCCATTCTCAAATAAAACTCATAATCTTCTATACTTCCCAGCTTTTCATTGAATCCCCCCAATTCATCCAGACAAGATTTCCTGATAAGGGATGCGGTTGCACCAATCATGGGATATAAAAGCATATGGCGGAAAATATCTTTAGATTTCCACTCCAGCGGAATGTCTCTTGATGGAATAAAGGCGGAAGCCCCCTGCTCCTGCATCTCGTGGTAAATCATCCCTGTTTCTTCAGTTCTTTCTTTTGTCCAGACTTCCATTAAGGTAGCAAGCTTCTCAGGCTTCCATTCGTCATCATCATCCTGAAACGCAAGAAGTTCCCCTTTTGCCAAAGATGCCCCTCTGTTTTTAGAAGCGGAAAGCCCCAAATTATTCTCATTCCGGTAATAGCGTATCCGCTTATCCGAAAGCCCTTTTACAAATTCTCCTGTATTGTCTGCAGAACAGTCGTCAATAATCAAAAGCTCCAGATTGGTATAAGTCTGAGACAAAACGCTTTCAATGGAACGTCCCAACAATCCCACGCGATTATAGGTGCAAATAATGACACTGATTAATTCATCCTGCTTCTCTCTCTCCTCTGCCACACTACTTCTTTCATTCAAGTCCATAATTCTCCCCCTTGTAACCTTTCCCGCTTATGCCATTTCTCTATTTGTTTAAATTTCCTACTATCGACACTCTTTTTTAAAACTGTTATAATCATTATAGCATAAACAGGCTTATAAGAGAAAAGAAATCCCCGGTACAGCCAAATACTCCGCCGCAAGCAGCGGAGCATCAAACATGAAAGGTTGCTGGCTTATTGCCTGCAGAATAAATCGAAAGGAAGCACCAGCTTATGGCAGAGAAGCATCCCATTTCCATCTGCATCATTACCAAAGACGAAAGCAGTCTATTGAAGCAATGTTTAGAATGCTTATTCCCCCATGCCCAGCATGGCGGACATGAAATCGTAGTGGTCGATACCGGTTCAACGGATGATACCATAAAAATGTGCCGGGAATATACAGACAGCGTTTATGAATTTACGTGGATCAACGATTTTTCAGCCGCGCGAAATTATGCGGCGGATCATGCCGCAAACGATTGGATTCTCTGTATTGACAGCGATGAATTTATTACCAAATGGAATGAAGAAAACCTTCAGGATCAGATTGCCAGATATTCAAAAGCCATCGGCGGCTTTTCCCTTTACAGTACCTGCGGCACGGGACACAACCAGTATTTATCCAAAAGCCAGATATACCGCCTTTATAACCGAAATTATTTTCATTTTGAACGTCCCATTCATGAGCAGATCACACCTTTTGATGCTGCACTGGGACATCCCTGTTTTTCTCTGGATATAGAAGCTGATCACTTTTCCTATGCCGGAAGTGCTGAAGAACTGGCAGCTAAATCCCAACGGAACATTAAGCTCCTAAAGGAAGAATTGCAAAAAAATCCCCACGATCCTTATGTCCTGTTCCAATTAGGACAAAGCTATTACATGATAGACGATTTTGAAACAGCTCTTCATTATTATGATCTGGGACTTTCAGAAGATGTGGACCCCCGCCTGGGCTATGTAAACACCATGGTAGTTTCCTATGGTTATACATTGCTGAACCTGAAACAATACCGGAAGTCACTGGATCTGGAAGGCATCTATGACACCTTTGGGAACAGGGCAGACTTTGTTTTCCTCATGGGAATGATCTATTTAAATAATGGTTTTCTGGACGACGCTGTTGCACAATTCCAAAAAGCTACCACATTTGAAGATGCGGAAGTCGTAGGAGCCAATTCATTCCGTGCATGGCACAATCTGGGCGTGATCTATGAATGTGCCGGTCATACCAAGGAAGCGGAGAAATATTATAAAAAATGCGGAGATTTTCCTCCTGCTATAGAACGTCTGAAGGCATTAAGGGCATAAGCGCTCAAACACCGGAAACCTTGTTATGCCTTCTGCCATCAAAGCATATCCAGGATCTGCTTTACCCTGCAGTCATAGGTATGTTTTTCCTTAACTTTTTCATACCCGTTTTGGGCAATCTGTTTTCTCTTTTCTTCATGCTCCAGATAATATGCTACCTTGGCATACAAATCTTCGGGTGTAGTATAAAACACATAATCCTCATCCGGTACAAACAATTCCCCAAAATCTGACTGAAAATCAGAAACCAAAAACCCGCCACAGCCCATAATATCAAAGGCACGCAAGGGAATTCCTGAATAAATACTTTTTAAGGAAATATTCAGATTGATCTGGGAATTTTTAAATACATAAGGCATTTCATTACAATAATCCACCGGTCCCTTGTTATCCACATTGGAAAACTGCGGAGTAGGCTCCGGAGTATATAATTTTAACTGATGATCATTTCCGATATGTTCCAGTAACATGGTTCTCTCTCTGGCAGTTACCTGTCTTGCCAAAAAGTAATTGGCATACATCCATGCCTCTGACTGCATTTCATCCTCTTCTGCTATAAAAGGATATACTCGCTGCATGTCCGCAACAATCTCCGGTCTTAAAAACTTTTCTAATATGGGCATGGCATAAGATTGCAGCTGCATTCCCATAAGTGCTTCCAGATACTGCCTGCTCTCCGGTCTGATGCCCTCTAAGTTTTTCATTAAATCCTGCCGTTCCTCCGTATATAAGGAACCTACAAAAGAGACCTCCGACTGATATGTTTTACGAATAGCAGAACTGCTGTATAGTGAGTCATAATAATCCGTTGGTGCCGCCATTGGAAGATAATGGATTGTCCTTATCCCTTTTCCCCGCAGTTCTTCCACTGTTGCCTTATCAAAAACAAAGGCAAGGTTGGTATCAAATGCAATGGTAGTGGAATACAGGAACATGAAAGGGCTGTCATAGGTCCAGGAAACATATTTGTCCCCTGTTTTATGACAGGCAAGTGCCACTGCCGGAAAATAATTAAATGAAAACACAAATTCATATTCATTTCCACCTATATGTTTTACAAGCCCGGCTTCAAATTCCTCATCATGCCGCATACTGATCTTTCCATAAGGCAATGGATACATTTCCACATCCATACCAGCCTTTTTCAGGCTTTCACATATATATTCTTCTCCAAAGCAGTCCCATTGCAAATACAGCACTCTTCTCATTTTGCTCCCTCTTTACTCAATTATCAAATAATTTTTCATTCAAAATAATAATATTATTAGCAGAAAAAAGAGGGTTGGAATAATTCCAACCCTCCCGGTAGTTTTGCGATTATGCTCTTTCTTACTGAAGTAAGGATAATACGCCCTGGTTAGCCTGATTGGACTGAGCAAGCATTGCCTGACCTGCCTGAGCAAGGATGTTAGCATTGCTGTACTTAACCATCTCTGTAGCCATATCTGTGTCACGTACACGAGATTCAGCTGCTGTAGTATTCTCTACTAAGTTATCCAGGTTGTTGATTGTGTGCTCTAAACGGTTCTGTTTAGCACCAAGCTCGGATCTCCAAGAAGAAATCTTCTCAAGACCTGCTCTAACCGATTTAAGTGCTGCTTTTGCTGCAGAGTTTGTAGAAATAGAAATTTTAGATCCACATACACCCGATGCTGTTAAGCTGTGAGCTGTAATCTCAATATCTTCACTTGACTCAGTTTCACCAACAAAGATTTTTCTTGCTGTACTGTTAAAGATCTTCTGACCATTGAAGTTAGAATCTTTACCGATACGATCAATTTCAGTATTCAGGTTATCAATCTCATCATTGATGTAACCGATCTGAGTTGTGCTGTTTGTTCCGTTTGCAGCCTGTACTAACAGTTCGTTCATTCTCTGTAACATATCCTGAACTTCTGTTAAAGCACCTTCAGCAGACTGTGCAAAAGAAATACCATCCTGAGCATTTCTGGAAGCCTGTGTAAGACCTCTGATCTGACGTCTCATGGATTCGGAAATAGATAAACCAGCTGCATCATCTGCTGCACGGTTAATTCTGTAACCGGAAGATAATTTCTCTGTTGACTTTGTCTGTGCGGTTGCTGTTAATCCCAGCATTCTGTTAGAGTTCATCGCTCTCATATTGTGTTGTACTACCATAATTTATTCCTCCTTGAATTTAATGTCGCTTCCATGCGACTATTTTGGGTGTAACCGCATCCCTTCAAAGACCGTACGCTTCTTCTCCACTTTGCGATTACGAAGTTTTGAAGTAATTTGTTTTACTTGTATTATATATCGGTGGCTTTTGAAAATACTTAACCCCTATTTATAAAATTTTTTAATTTTTTTAAAATAATTTTCCATCATATAACAGCCATAAACTCGCCTTTTTGATGATTAAGCATTTCTCAAAATGTCATATATTATAGTTCCGGTCATCTTTTCCGGGGGCTTTTGCACAGACATTTTAACAGCCCGTATATGTTTCTCTAACTGCTCTATTGACTTTTCCGAAGTCTCATAAACTGTTTTTTCCTCCAATTCCTGATCAGGGACAACTGCCCCAAAGACCTCCTCTGATCCAGATGATACGGATTTTGTGGCTTTTCTATTCAACACTTCTACATTCTGGATCATAGACGGCATACCAGACTGCTTACAGATCCTGACAATGCTGGAAGGGTCTCCATAATAGCCGTCACTGATGCGGATTGCCTGATTCGACTCCGGTGCATCATCACAAATTCCCCAGCCTTCAGAACAATATTCTTCCACCAGCCTATGATACCTCTTCCACAACTTCGGTCTTATGGTCTTTATTATTGTTTCCCTCTGTAAAACCGGCTGCCAAATCAGGGCAATATCTTCCCTTCTTTCCTTAAAGACCTCCAGAACATTTTTTATTTTAAAAAGCAGCTTCTCATCATGTTCCAGCAAAGCATCCGGATTAGTATGATATAAGATGACTATCTTTTTTGTACCATCCGGCTTAAGCAAAATGTTTTCCCATTTGGCAGGAAACTTAATATCAGCTTTCTCCTCCAGTTCCTTGTCAAGCTTGGGAGATCCCAGTCCTAAAATCTTCTTTTCCCATATGGGTCTGGTGTTATCACCGGCAAAATCTGTCAGAGCTTTTATATAACAACGTCGCATCTGCTCTGATTGTAAAATAACTTTATCCGCATGGATTACTCCCGGAACTGTACATATATGTTCCATGGTCGCAGCCGCATATTCATCCCAGTCCTTAAATTCGTCCAGAACAAAATAAGGAATGTATATCAGATTTTCTGTAAATTTCTGCAATTCCCTGGAATAAAAAAACGGATGAACGCTGGCAGAAAAATTATATTCATCAAAGGGATTATGTATAAATATCATATCCGGCTGATGTAAGCCAAAGTCAAAGGTCTTATAATCGGTTATGGATACATAATCCGGGTATTGATCTCCATCGTAATGCATTTTTCCCAAGCTGCCATCGATTGCCTTATCATAATACGGAATGGGAACCACATACACATCACAAGCCGTATCCGCACAGGCTGCTTTCCAAACACTTTCAAAAGAATCCCATGCTGAGGCTTTAAAAGGTAAAAACACTGCGGATCTGCGTAGTAAAACATCTTCCTGCGCCTTTTTTTCCAGCTTGGAAAGAATTTCTTCAAGCATCTCATTTAACGCATCTGCATCCACATTATCATTGACCAGAATCATCTCGTGAATATTATATAGGATTTCACAGTATTGCTCCAAAATACCGATGACAGCCAATCCTTCTCCCTTGATCTCTTCTATTTTGGTCCCCAGGGCAATTGCTCCTTCCTGACAGCTTTCCAGAAGTTCTGCTGCTAAAGAGAAGTTCCCCTGTCCAATGGTATCCATAACACTTTTCTGGATGACTCTGAACAGCCGGAGCATTCCCTGAGTATATGTTTTTAAACTCCCCTTGTCTGCTGCCTCTGCTCTTTCCAGCTCTTTCTCTGAAAATGCATATTTCCCCAGTATTTGTCTGCCCTTTGTATCCAGTTCCCTCTCCTGCCGCTTGTAAAAAGGGTACTCATGACCGCCACCACCCCGTAACAATTCCATATAGCATTTGTATTTGCATCTTAACGCAGCATCATATGAAGCCGGAACCGCTATCTGACCGGTCTCAAAGGGCACCATAAGTGTTTCTTCATAATACTTGCGTGGAATTTTATAATCCCAGCGGGTACGTGATGCAATATTGGTAATATATTCTGAGCCTTCTCCTGTATATGTTCTTAATATCTGCTCTGAAAGCATGTAAACCTGCCGTTTTAATGGTTTTGTTCTATCAAATTTTACATCATAGGTTTTTTCTATCTGCTGCAAATATTCTTCCTGTTCCTCAGGCTTCATAATTCCGATCCCCAGACCCACAGTAGACAAAACCGAGATCTGTTCACACAGCATTTTGTCCTCTTCTTCATCAGGGGGAATAAAATCCATGGGAAAAATATCCATTCCTGCCACATAAGGAAATCCATGAAATTTGTCCAGAAAAGGTTTATCCAACCGTATTCTGTTGCTGTTGTAAACACGGATCAGATAATCATCACATTTAAAATCACCATCATCTGAGTGCTCAAAATTCAGAATTCCATATCCTTCAGGAAGTTCATCCAGTGCAACCTTCACGAACATATCATAATCTTTTCTGGGCATACTGATATCCATATCATCATCCCATGGTATAAATCCCCCATGCCGAATGGCACCGATCAGAGTCCCCCAGTCGGCATGATAATGAAGATCGTATTTCTCACATACTTTGGCAATATCCTCCAACACTTCCAGTTGTGCTGCCCATGCCCTTTTCATCAATCCCGGCACATAGAATCCGTCTCTTACCTCATCTTCAAAAAAACTATTCGGAAACTGCATCTTATATTTCTCCAATTCTTAAGCATGACTTAGTTAATATGTTTCATAAACTCTGCTTTATTTTCTACCGCACTTTCAACAGGTCTTCCAAGATCCTTTCTGGAATCCATTGCCACCTTGATTTCCACAAAAGACAATCCCGCCCTGTTTAAAATTTGTGGGAATGCCTTGTCCAGTTCATGATAACTTTCGATCACTTCAGAATGCTCATATCCCAGATCTTTGGCATTTTTCCAATAATCCGGTGCCGCCCCTGTGGGCATCCCGCCTACAGATTCATGAGCTTCGTTATTCAAACATATATGTACCATATTTTTAGGTTTTTGTTTGCCAAGAAACGCCATGGAGCCCATGTGCATCAGCACAGCACCATCCCCCTCAATACAAATCACCCTTTTATGAGGATTTTCCACGGCAATTCCAAAGGCGATCATGGAAGCATGTCCCATTCCTCCCACAGTCAAAAAGCATTCTGAATGTCCGCCAAATATCCGGTTGCTCTGTTCATACACTTCCCTGGAAATTTTTCCCGTAGTGGATACCACAATATCTTTTTCACCCAGACTGCCCAGAATCTTCCTGATGGCATCTTCCCGGATGATAGAATATGTATTTTCATAGCTTCCTGCTTCTTCTTCCTCAAAAGCTCCCGGCGCCGCAACAATGGCATATTGCTTATTGCCATCCAGACATTTCCTTGCCTGCCGGAAAACAATTTCCAGTTCTTCTTTCGTCGTTTCCGAAGAAATCACAGCATAAGGTATGGATAAGACGTCCAGCATGGGAAGCGTAATCTCTCCCATAAATTTGTGCTGGGGTTCATCTTTTCTTCCGGGCTGCCCCCTCCAACCGATCAGAAGCAGCATGGGAATATCATATACCTTTTCATTGGCAAGGGATGTAATGGGATTTACCGTATTTCCCAATCCGCTGTTCTGCATATAAATACACGCAGGATTGCCGGAAGCCAAATAGCTCCCAATGGCAATTCCAACTGCCGCCCCTTCATTTGCCGGAACAAAATGACAAAAAGAAGGGTCCAGATGGGTATTAACATAATTACAAAAGGGCTTTAATGCCGAATCGGGCACTCCTGCTATTGTATGGATATGTAATTCTTTTAATTTTTCAATCAAAAAACCTACTTGCATTTTTACGCTCCTGTTATTGTTGAATCGTTGGCTTAATAATTTCATTGATCAATATCTCAGCAACAGAATCAATCTGCCCGAAAGGCACTTCCTTGGGAAGGCAGACTCCAAATCTGTCTTTTACCTTGTTTAGCAGACTGTCCGTATAGATGAGTCTGCCGCCTTCTACATTTTCTATTCCATCAAAGGCGATAGATTTTCTATTTGCTTTTCTCATATCTTCCATGGAAAATACAGATGTATCTATTCCCATCTCCACATTGTTTCCGGATGCATCTATGATGACCGGATAACCTCCGATCTCTCCAAATGCCCCAGGAGAGAAAAACCGCTTAACGCTTTTTCCTCTTATTGCATCTATGATCTTGCATATGATGTCATAATTGCTGGAAGCATTCATGATATTCCTTTTTCCATCTACAGGCATGGCTATTTTGCATCTTTCAAAAACTGCCTTCTGGTCCAGCTGCACTTCCTTTCCCTCATAGAAAATTTTCAGAAGCTGTTCCATTCCTTCCGTATGCCCTTCTTTACTGATGACCACATCATGAAAATGAGCTGTAGCCAGCATAACATCCACATTCCAGAAATCTTCTATTCCCATCATTGTGGCTGCCGCATATTTGATACGGGGAACCAGATGATTCAGGTTGCCGCTTCCAAAGTCAGGATAATTCTTTCCCGCAGTCTTTAGCCAGGGAATTACCGCATCAGAATAAGAGGTATTTATGATAATGGCTTTGGAATCCACCATGGAAATGGCTTCCATCAAATTTTTAATATACTTAATGGATAAGGGACTCCATATACCATATGCTCTTAAATTGGTCCAGGAAATGCTTCCGTATTTTAATCCGGAGTAGACACGGCTGGAATTAACGATAAAATCCGGCTCATGCTTTTTGATAACCTCTGCCATTTGGGCTGCATTGTTAAAATCCACATTGGATTCCATGGTAACATGAGATTTATTTAATCCCCTGATCAATGCGCCGATCCGGACAATATTTACATTGCTTTCCATCTTTTCTGCGCTGCGTCCCACAACTACTATTTTGAGCGCTTCATCATTCCTGCTTAAAAGATAATCCAGTAAATAGGTCCCTACACTGCCAAGTCCCATGATCATAACCGTAATACTGTTTTCCGTTATATGTTCTTCTAAAGCACTCAATTTTTCTTTCAAATCTTTCATTCCTGATTCTCCCTGTTTTCTATTATTTTCATGATTGCTTTATGTGTTTTCAGTCCACAGGTTCCATCCCCGTTTGCTACGGATTTTTCTGCAAACATTATTCTCTCTTCCTGATTATCATCGGCTTCATTTTTTATCATTTTAATAAAATCGATTACTTCCACACCGTCAGAAACAAAATAATTGGAAAAATAATCACAAAACACTTCATTTTCCCGGTACTTTCTGCATCCTTCTAAAAGTAATACAGGCTTTCCTGAAAAAGTGTACTGTAATACCAGCGAACTATAATCACTGATCATACCATCAGAAGCAGCTACAGCATCCATATAATCCTCACTCAGATCCAAAATCCCGTTTTCTGCTGTTTCCACTTTTTGACAGATCTTCTCATATTCTTCCAGATATTCCGCTTTCAAAGACCGTATGGTCTGAGCTAATAAAGGATGAGGTCTCCAGATCAATACCATATCCTCATCTGACAACACCTGTTCCACAATACCATCCACATGCCCCAGCCAGTCTTCCTGATTCAAAAAGGTACTCAGACCGGAATTCAACAGCAGGACTTTCTTCCCGTCTGTCATCTGCCGCCATTCATCTTTTTCCTTTCTGCCCTTTTCCCGCAATTCACACATCTTATCTATTTTAGGACTTCCTGTTACGATCAGCTTTTCACCTGTTATTCCGCAATGCTCATAAGCTGCTTTCAATTTTTCTGATTGCAGGATGATATAATCACTGCAAAAGGCTCCTTTTGTCCTGCAGGAAGAAGCCATATTATCAAATTTCAGACAATAACCTGATAGATAATAAGGAACATATACTAAAACAGCGCCGCATTTCTTGATTTTTTCCATAAAAAATGCCGGAGCAATACAGGTCACTTTATTGTATTCATCATAGGGATTATGAATATATACTATATCCGGCTGCTCCGCCTCCAGATCATAACTTTGATAATCCATAATTCCTGTTTCCTCAGGGAAAAAATCCCCTTCATAGCGAAATTTTCCCAGGCTTCCGTCCTGTTCTCTATCATAATACGGAACGGGAATTACCTGACAATCACAATTTTTATCCTCACATGCCGCCTTCCATATGCTTTCCATACAGTCCCACATGGAATATTTGTATGGAAGAAACGCAACCTTTATCTTTACATCCAACTGCTCTGCATATTGCCATATCTCAAGCAGTTTCTTATTGCAGTTATTCCACAATCCGGCAGCATCATTTCTATTTATAACAGCTTCCCCAAGCCGGTAAACAATCTCACAATATTTCTCCAGCCCGCTTATTAAGGACACATGAGGTTCATCCTGTTCCTCCACCGTTTGACCGATTTCCATTGCCGCTTCCTGCAGTTGTGCAAACCACTCAAATAAAACACTTTTTTCCTCTATCTGCCATCGTTCTTCAATAACCTTCTGCATATCCTTCATGAGGTTTAAAGTTTTCATGATCTCCCGTTTTAACAGCAATCTCATCCCGATACCTATAAGTCCCTCTCACATCGCTCAAAATCATTTCTCGTATTACAGTTTATCCAATATTTTATACGCATGATCTCAACATTTTTTCTATCCGCTTTATTAAAGTATCTTTCAATGAACTTTAAATTCGTTCCCTGCCATTCTTCTTCCGGCATTTCTTCCATTACAGCTTCTACAATATTTCTTTCAGACATTTTCCAAATCTGCCCCGAATTATATATTTTGTAAAAAGGTTCTGTAATCACAAAAAAGCCATGAGAAGTATCATACTGATACTTTATCTCATCCTTATCATTGGTATATAAAATGACTGATCTGGCAGAACAGATGTCCTCACAATTTACAGTAATGCAATTTTTCTCCGACTGCCTGATCATCTCAAAACTTTCTTCATCTACTGCCAGATCCCCTTCCGCAAACAGGATCTCTGAACAATCCTGATTTTCCAGGCATGCCTTCATTCCAACAAAAAGGCTGTATCCCGAACCATACTTTTCAAAAAAGGGATTGTAAACCGTTTCGATTAAAAATGGGAATTCCCCTTCAAATTCATGGATATATGTCTGCAGGGAATCAAATTGGTATCCTCCCACAACAATCACCTTGTCATATCCTACACACTTTTTTAGCATGGAATATAAAAGGGTTTTTCTCTTTTCTTTATGATAAAAGATACATTTCAATCTGGGATGCTCCATATCCCTGTTAAATCTTTCTGAACAGCCTGCAACTGTAATAATGGCACATTTCATTTTATCAATCCTTTTTGCTCATATGGTAATCAGCACATCTTTTTATTCCTTCATTCAAGGAAACCATAGGACTCCAATTCGTTCTTTCCCGCAGTTTTTTAGAGGATAACAGTCTCCGTTCAGGATCTGCGGATCGATACCCTTCAAATTCTATTTGATAGTCCTCCAGATTCAAAGCCTTTGCACAAATGTCTACCAATTCCAAAATAGATACTTCTTCTTCGGTAGCAACATTGTATACAGAACCATCCAAAGTATTTTTACCCTCTATTACTGCAAGCACAGCCTGGCAGCTGTCAAAATTATGTAAAAATGTCCTTTTATTCTTCCTTGAATTTTCCAATAGCGTAACAGACTGTTTTTCCAGCAGACTGGTAATGATATGCGGAATAATATGTTTTGCATATAATTCATTGTCACTGTATACATTTGCAAATCTCAGAGAACATCCTTTGATTTTTCCCTTATCCACAGCATCTTTCATAAAAAATTCCGTCAGCAGTTTTCCCGCAGCATAACTGGTTCTTTGACTATGTTCGGCAGTTGCGAATAAAATGTAATCTTCTTCACTTACACCGCCTTCATTCCAGGACTGCATGGAATACACTTCCGAAGTGGAGCAATTGATATAAGCATCAGCGCCCACCCTGATCGCCTGTTCCAAAAAGCTTCTCATTCCCAATACATTTGTCTGAAAGGTAGCCTCAACATCATAAAAGTATTCTGTATGGACTACGGCTGCGCAGTTGATATACACTATTCTTCCATAGTTATCCTTCTCCAACGCCACCCTGTTTTCCAATTCTTTCATTGCCATTTCATCATTGATATCCCATTCAAAAAAATTCATGGCATCCTGATCCAAAATATCCTGAATTGTGTGGAGCGATGACGCAAAAAAATTATCAAATCCTATAACCGTTCCGCCTTTAGCAATGATCTGACGGGCAAGTTCATTTCCCGTCATTCCGGTAACACCGCTTATAACAAATAATTCTTTCATGATGATTCACCTCAATTTATTTTACGGGTATTAATGATAAAATTTCTTTAATGGACAGGCACTCCTGACTTGCCTCATAGCACCGCTCATTTTCCAAAATGGAACAAGCTGCCTTTTTCATTGCAGGAAATGCTGCGCGCAACAAATGATTAGCATAAATGACAATATTAAATCCATGCGCCTTCAACTGATCTTCATATACACGATTATAGGTTGTGGGAACTGCCACCAAGGGAATATCCGCATATTTGCTCTTAAAACGATCGGCAAATTCAAAAATCTCATCGGGTTCTGCAGCCCTGCTGTGTATCATAATGCCGTCAGCTCCGGCTTCTACGTATGCAAATGCTCTCTCCAATGCGTCTTCCACACCCATTTCCAATATCAGGCTTTCCACCCTGGCTATGAGCATGAAATTTTTGGAAAGCACGGATTCTTTTCCTGTCTTTATCTTCTGGCAAAAATTCTCTATGGTGTCCTGATGCTGCTCAACTTCATTTCCCAACAGGGAATTTCTCTTCAGACCGATCTTGTCCTCAATAATGACCGCAGAAACTCCTACCCGCTCCAGAGTTTTGATATTATACGCAAAATGCTCGATCAGCCCTCCTGTATCTGCATCAAAAATAATAGGCTTGGTTGTCACTTCCATAATGTCTTCCAGATTCCTGATTCTGGATGTCAGGTCCACCAGTTCAATATCCGGTTTCCCCTTAACTGTGGAATCACAAAGACTGGACAGCCAGATACCGTCAAACTGCTTTCTCTTTCCGTTATTCTCCACAGAGGTTTTTTCAACCAGCAGCGCACTCAAACCGTCATAGGCAACCATGACCTTAACCATTTCGCCTTTGCGGATCTTCATTCTCAACCTTTGTCTTCGCAGCTCCGGTAGTCCCCTGCTGTCCTGCATATAGCTGTCAAATAAGGAAAGTCCTTCATTCTTATAATAGGGAATCTCTATGATCTGTCCGCCCCACTCCTGCAAAACCTTTGCCGCTCTCTCTTTTACTTCTTTTTGATAGCCCCTGTTCCAGTTGTCTCCGTGTATCACATAATCCGGCTTGATCTTCCTGAGATTTTCATCATAAAAAATATCATTTTGAATGATTACATGTGTTACACCTTTAATATTCTCAATGATCTTCATGCGTTCTTCCAATGGGATGATCGGAGGCTTTTCATATATGGCAACATATTCATCTATCAGGACTCCTACCGTTACTTCACCATATTCAGCAGCTCTTTTAATAATATTGATATGACCTGTATGAATAATATCTGTAGACAAACACATATATACCTTTTTCATCTTATATCCCCCTTTTTATCCGTTCTCTGTAAAATGCATCCACTGCATCTGAGTATTTCCGAACTTCTGATTCTATATCATATTTTACCGCCATAAGCTCAACTGTTCCATTATCCCCGTCTAATATTGCAAACTGGGCATTGGGATTATGATTTCTGGGTTGTCCCACAGAACCGGGATTGATAAAAACAGTTCGTTTTTTATACCGGAATTCCTCCTGGTCGCTCTCATAAAAGTGCTGGTAAACATGAGGGATATGGGAATGCCCTGAAAACACATACTCATATTCCCGATATTTCAAAGCGCATTCACCTGCTACAATGCTTTTCCAGAAAACATCCTCTAAAGACCCATGGACTGCCAGACACTTTTTTCCGTTTATAGAGAATTCATATATTCCCTCTTTCGTCATGCAATTTAAATAATCCATTGATGCCTGTGTTAATTGTTTTCTTGTATACCTTGCCGATACCGCTCCCCGTTCACTGGAAAAATGCCTGTAATCCTCATTCATAATAGCATTTTCATGATTCCCCCAGATATTGACCACAATCATTTCCTGTGGGATATCCCCTATCCTTTTAATAACTTCATTAGAACCGGGACCATAATCAATCAGATCCCCTAACAGGATAATTCCCTCTATATCCTTATTTGCAACTGATTTCAGCACTTCATCCAATGCAGTTATATTTCCATGAATATCCGATAAAATCAAAATTTTTTTCATCATTTCTTTCAAAAGATTATGCCCCTTCTCACACAGGAGCAGAGGCATAAAAATTTTACCTGCTTTATTTTTTCTTATCTAAAAAATATGAATCCACATATTTCAGATTATTACTTGTTTTATAATAGTCCGAAACCGCTTTCATGGATGTTTTCTTTTGAGAAAGCTCTCTTCTGCTTTTTACTAAAGCAACCGATAACTTATCCTTAGTCCGTGCCTCTGTAGCATGAATCTGTGCGCCCAGATCCACAGTGTTTTTGATCAGCTTCTGCAGCACTGCGATTTCCGTTTTGTATTGTTCCTTTTTTTCCGGCAGTTCATCCCTGATATGCTGATAGGTACTGTCAAAGCCTTCGTCCAGCTTCTCCATTTCTGCAAGCAGTTCTGTCTTATCATCTACCAGTCCGTCAAACTTTTCCGTATCCAGACTGTCTGCGCCTGCCAGCTCCAGCTGCATTTTGCTCTTATCCAGTATTTGCTGCAGTACCTTTTCTTTTTTCTGCAGCGCTTCTTTCAACAACTGTAATTCGTTCGTCACGCTTCCGATCCTTTCTCAGCCAGCTTCATAACTTCCTTCCACGTATCCCGGATCATTCTGGTATATTCCAGCGCTCTTTCCAGTTCATCCTTATTTTTTTTAATATTTCCCTGGATCAAAGCCTGCATAATACATCCGTAAATATTTTCGAAATCCTTGGAAACAGGATATTTATCATTGAGAGTTGCCGACAGATGGTCGATAATTCTCTCCGCTTTTATAATATTGTTATTGGCTTTTTCATAATTCTTTTCATCAATCGCCCCTATAGCGATATTGACAAATTTAATAACACCATCATAAAGCATTAAGGTCAATTCTGCAGGAGAAGCTGTCAAAATTTTACTGTTCTGATATTTTGCGTACGGATTTCCAACTATCGCCATTTCTCATACTCCTTATAGTATTCAATCTAAGACCTTTCTTCTTTACACCATGATCTTATGAAGTGAAAAGTCCGCTGATGGCATTCTGTTTGGAAGACAGCTTTGCAAGGGCTGTTTCCATTGCAGAAAACTTTTCATACCATTTATCTTCATATGCAGTTAAAGCTTCCTCTGCTTCTGAAATTTTGGTTTCATAATCACTCAGCTCTTTATCTAACTGCTGGTCGTTGTATACTTTATACATACTCTTAAAGTCCTGCACTCTTTCCATGGTCGTTGTCATGGAATTATACAAATTGTTGGACAATTGTGTAAAGAAACTCTTAACCGTCTCCGGATCGCTGGCGATCATGGATTTTAAAACATCTGTATTGCCTGAAACTGCAGAATCATTAGGATCTCCGTCAATATGATATGCATGTCTTTCATTCTCTTCGGAGTTAAAATAACCCAATGTGCTGATTCCAAAGCTGGATAAGTACATTTCCTTGCCGTTTACTGTCACACTGCCCATCATGGTAGTAGTCATTGCAGAAATAACGGAACTGAGAGAAGAGTCTCTTCTAAGCAGGGAACCCTTGATCTTGTTTTCCCAATCTTCAACCTCCGATTCAGATAATGCTTCTTTCTCTTCGGAAGTCAAAGGCTCATACCCTTTAGAAGACTCTGCATTATACAGTTTATCCATTTCATTGACCAGCTTATTATACTCTGTAAAGAAATTCCTGATCGTATCATAAATGCCATCATAATCATCAGTAGTAGTAATGCTGGTCTCTTTTAAGGTTCCGTCTGCATTTTTGTCGGAAACAGCATTTACTGTATATGTGGTTCCATTGATCTGGAATGTATTGGTATCGGATTCAAATTTTGCTCCATTCAGATATAAAACAGCATCAGAGCCGTCAATCTTAACAGCTCCGTCCGGATTGCCCGGATCTTCTACAAGACCTAATGTCTTTAATGCACTGTCATCTCCGCTGAAAGAAAAGTCATTGGCTTTTCCGGTT
The DNA here is from genome assembly GCA_017936785.1 of Lachnospiraceae bacterium. Classification (GTDB taxonomy): domain Bacteria; phylum Bacillota; class Clostridia; order Lachnospirales; family Lachnospiraceae; genus UBA2882. The sequence goes on from JAGBEV010000025.1 coordinate 22,518, forward strand.
TCTTTAGCACTGATAAACAATCTCTGCTGTGTTTCATCAAAGTTGGCATTGACTCCCGCAGCACTTAACTGGCTTACCAGTCCTGACATGGTAGTATCATCTCCGATGGTGATCTCTGTATCCTTGCCGCCGGATGTAATGGTAAAGGAAGTGCCTGCAGCGATTCCCAGATCTGTTACTTTGGTATCTCCTGTAACTTTTCCGCCGTCTGCAGTCTTTAATTTGCCCCCTGTCAGATATCCTGCCTTTGCCAGACTTTCAACACTTGCAGTCTGTACGCCGTTTACGGATTTTTCTCCGGAAACAACAGTTAAAAGACCACTGTCGGAAACTGTTGATTTTTTCTTAACATAGGCATTGTCAAAACGCAGTTTATCAACAGTATTTCTATACAGGCTGAATATCTTGGTGTTTAATTCCTTCCAAGCATCTACCTTCCAGCTCAGTTTGGTTCTTTCCTTCTTTAAATTATCAACAGATACCTTTTTTGCGCTGACAAGCTCTGTGATAATGCTTTCTGTATCCAGTCCGGAATTCAATCCTGTTATTCTGATCGCCATGATATCCCCTCCTATCGCCTTTCATCTACTAAAATACCTGCCATCTCCCAAACCTTTGCGATCATATCAAGGGTTTTTTCCGGGGGCAGTTCTTTGATTACCTTCTTTGTATCTTTGTCCACGATCTTAATGGTAAGTCTCTGTGTTGCCTCATGAATACCGAATACAGCTTCTGAATTGGTCATGCTCTTATTGAGTTTCTCAACCGCCTGCTTGATCTGTTCATTGCTGGGCTGCTGATTTTGGTATTGGGCATCGTTGGATGCGCCTTCTTCCTTACCCTGAACCTGACTGACAACTGCTGTTGTTTCATCCGGTGCAACTTTACTGGTCTGCAGATTCGCTTCCGTGCTTCCTGCTGCAGGTTGTACAGGCTCAACCTTTTGTACTGCCTGTGTCTGGATTGTCATAATACTTCCTAATGGTTCAATTGCCATTTTTTCCACCTCCATGTGAATTTTACCTAAAGTAATGCGCCTAAAGCTTCTGATACGCTTCTTAGTATTTTTATCGGCAAAAAAAGAAAAATGTTTATAGATATCATAAACATTTTTCTTGTAATTTGCAAATCAAATTGTATTCTCTTTACTAAAACAATTTTTTCAATGCATCCAGAGACGCATTTGCAGCCGCTTCTTTTGTAGATTCCTGAATCTGTACATATACCTCCTTGCGGTATACGGGAACTTCCTTGGGCGCACTGATTCCCAGCTTTACCTGCTCACCCTTGACTTCAAGCACGGTGATTTCGATGTCATTATTGATCACAAGCGCCTCGCCTTTTTTTCTGGATAATGCCAACATCTTACTCACCCTCCTTCTTTGCCTTCAAAATGTCATATACCGGAAATTTCACCTGCAGCCCGTCATTTTCAGCTATTACCTGACACGCTTTGCAGTTTGCGGCATTAATGACAATAGGTCCTTTTAAATTGATTGTCATGCGGGTAACATCTTCCGGTACGGTAATGGTTACCAGTACCAGCATATCCTCCGGTGCCAGTTCTCCCAAAGGAGCCAATAATTCATCTTCCACAACAGGGTTATAGCTCTCCAGTATCTGCAGCGGATTTACTACGGGGAGCGCAAAATTCCCATCCTGCATGGACTGAAGCCACTGTACGCCTTCTCCCATGCCGCCTTCTCCGTCATGAATCAGCGCAAAGTCCTTTAATCCGGGAAAGCCCACCAGACCATTGATAAAATGAATGATCTTGCCATCTTCAATCTTAATATCCCCAAATAATCTTGTGCTTACTTCCATTTTCCAACCTCCTGTTCACAATTACATTTTTATCAGACCTGCAAAATAATTTTGTTTTAATTTACAGATAGTTGAGCAGTGATGTCTGGGTGATCTTTCCGGTAGCCATCAGTGCTGCCTGATAGGACAATTCTACGCTGCCCAATTGTACAGCCACTTCCGTAATATCTGCATCTTCATTTTCAGAAGAAAGGGTTTTAAAACTGGTTTCCTGTGAAGACAGGCGGTTTTCCACCAATTCTATTCTGGCAGAACGGTTACCTACTGTGGTCAATGCAGTATTGGCACGGTCAAGATAGCCCTGTGTTCTTGTAATACCGCCTTCAAAATCCTTTTGCATTTTGTCCTTTAAATAAGTCAGTGCTTTATTTGCCGCATCCAGCTTATCCTGCATCGTCTTTTTCTTAGTAGTATCTGTTTCATTTTCAATCAGGCCTTCTAATTTGGAAACTGTATCTTCCATGTCTATAACAGCCTCCACATTGGCTATCATCTCTTCCAGGTCACGACCTATATCATGGGTAAACACTTCATTTGCAATGGTATTGACCCTTACTTCCTGTCCAAATCCCACATCAAAGGAAATGATCTGTCTGGTATCATCATCGGGCTGTGCCGTAAGATAACCTTCATTATAAACCAGTTTCTTTGCTGCGTTATCAGCAGGAGTCTCACAATAGAAGAAATGCTCAGGACGAAGATCGTTTTTGTCCCACTCCTCTTTTGTATAGGTAATACGGATTTTCCCTTCATCAATTTCATTTCCGGCAGCATCTTTTGTTCCCGTTTTATCTTTTACATTCTGAAGATCCGCATATAAGGAATCACTCAATATCACTTCACCGGTTTCAGGAATAAAAACTGCTTTCTTACCTGTCTCATTTTGTAATGCCAGATACGGATTCTTTTGGGGATCATTGGCTGAGATCACATCCGCTGTTACGGTCTGAAGGGTTCCGTTGCTGTCATAATACTGAATAACCGGCGCTGATGCCGCATCTGCAGAACATTGATTATAGGAAAGACGGATTCTGTGAAACGTATTTATTGTAATATCCTTTTCCTGAGTCGTTCCCGTAGGAGCATTTGTTGCCGTAAGATTCTCTAACCCTTTGGTATCAATATAAGTATAATCTCCCACCCTGTCTGAACCAAGTTGTTCCGTAATGGTATATTTCTTTTGGGTATCCTTTTCAAAGGCAAGGGATGTATCAGTCCTGTATCCGGTAAACACATAACGCCCTGCGCTTTCCGCATTACCGATGGAATAGATTTCATCCCGGAGACCTTTCATATTTTCCAGTGTCTTCTGGCGGTCTTTTGCAGTCTTAAATCCTTCCGAACCGGAGGTGCAGTCCCCATACATATCCGTAATGACTTCTATTGCAGTATCGATCGCCGACTCTGTAATGGTAAGCCAGCTGTTAGCATCCGGCACATTCTTTTTGTAATATTGCTGTACCTCGCTTAAATTGGTACGCAGTCTCAATGCCCTGATGGCAACTACCGGATCATCGCTGGGTCTGTTTATCTTTTTTCCTGTAGCAAGCTGGTTATTGAGCTTATCTTCCAATACTTTATTACCATTAATATTGGTGATCGCATTATTTTGTATGATTTTGTTGGTAATCCTCATGTTATCCCTCCCTATCGGAATGCTGCTTTACCATTATACCCCGGTATCCAGAATCAGTTTGTCATATACTTCCGTCAAAACAGAGATCATTTGAGAAGCCAGATTATAGGAATGCTGGAACTGAACCAGATTCAACGCTTCTTCATCAGAATCCACACCACTGATGGACAATCTCTGATTATCGATGCTGCCTGCAATATTGGCATAGCTTTCAGACAAAATATTGGCGCTTTGTGCATTTAATGCCACATCTGCCAGTATACACTGTAAAAAGTCACCTGCACTGCAGCCCCTGAAGCTCATCATGGATGTGTCGGTTTTCAATTTCAAAAGATCATCCACAACATCGCTTTTGCTTTCCCCTTCTGTTTCTCCCGTATGGGTAGCCAGCTTCTGGGGATCATCTACCATGTCTTTATTTACATTAAAATTCTTTGCTGTCAGATAATAGTAGCTGTCTCCGTTACTGGATATGACAGTACCATCAGTAATCTTCTTCCGGGAATCCAGGAATTTTCTCTGGGTGTTGTCTGTTGCCTCGTCTGCCGTAAATACAATATCCGCAGGCTGTGCATATCCATCCACGCTTCCATCCTGGGTTACAACATTATTAAATGCTTCCGCAAAAATTCTGACCCATTCGTTTAACTGTTCCTGATAATAAGGAATTCCCTGATAGGATACTGTATAACCTACGCTGGCATCCTTCCCTATACGGCCTGAATCCGGCATCTGGGCATTTTTATTGGGATCATCACTAATAATAAAAGTATAGTTCTTAATATTGCCGTCTCCGTCATAGGTTACATCAAAGCTGTCAAAATAATATTCCTTATTGCCCAGGGTAATAAGACCTCCGTTATTGGGAAGGATACAACTGGAAAGGCTTTTCAGATAATCCGCTGTAATATCTACTGTTACTGTCATTTTTCCTTCGTTGTTTCTTGAGACATCAGCTACGGTTCCCTTAAAATTCTCTCCGTTATTTCCATCCCGGATTTCAATCAGTCCTCTTAATTCTCCACCGATCTGATTGCTGTAAACAGAAAATTCTCTTCCATCATTCCAGTAGATCCGATAAAGACCTTCCGCATCGGACTGATTCATATTTTCATAATTAGGTCTCGCCTCGCAGACCAGCTCGTTATAACGGCTGGAATCTACCAGAGTCTGTCCTCCTGCAATCTTAACAATATAGCGGGTTGCTCCTGTTACCCTGTCCGGATAATTGGAATCATACACCGGCTGTTCATCTACAGTGGTGTCCACGATCTTGGAAAGCTTATCAATGATCAGATCCCTCTGGTCACGCAGTTCGTTTGCTCTGGCACCTGTTAATTCGATGACATTGATCTGCTTATTCAAAGAAGCGATCTCCTGGGAATAAGAATTGATCTGTTCAATTTTATTTTTAATCTCCAGATTCACATCTACCTGCATGCGTTCCAGATTTGCCGCCATAGTGTTAAAGTAATAGGTGAGATTTCCTGCAAATCCGATAAACTGCTCTTTGGTAGTAGAATCTCCGGAATTCTTCTTCAACTCTTCTATAGTAGTATACATTTTTTCAAAGATCGTTGCGAAACCATCTACAGTGGTATCATCCTTGAAATAATCCTCAATCTGCTTCATATAATATTCAAGCTCTTGAAATTCTCCAAGATGGGCATTATTATTCCAGTATTTGAAATCATAAAAAGCATCCCGCTGTCTCTCAATGGCAATGGTATCCACGCCGCTTCCGGCACAGCCGTATGTAGTATATGTCCTAAGGGCATTAGATGCCTGCTGGGTAACTGTCTGCCTGGAATATCCCTCTGTATTTACATTGGAAATATTATTTGCAGTTGTATTGAGTCCGGCATTTGCTGCCGTAAGTCCTGTATAAGCAATATTCAGTCCAAAAAATGTAGATGACATCTAATCACTTCCCTTCTATGATGCTCCCAGTGTATTGATGATATGTTCCATCATTTCGTCAATCACATTGATATAACGGCTTGATGCATTATAAGCGTTCTGGAATTTTATCATATTGCTCAATTCCTCATCATCCGAAACGCCCACAACCTGCTGTCTGGCACATTCCGTACTGTCTACTGTGGTTGACTGGTTTTCATATACGCTTTTAAATACCGAACCGCCATATGCCACATGACTGACAATATTGGAGTAAAAATCGACGAGATTGCTTTTATTTGTCACATTAGGGTTTAATGTATAAGCCTCTGTTGTAAATACATCCTGCAGCAGCTGCGCCACTTTGTAATCTTCCTTTTCATCCGGTCTGATAAAGCCCAGTAATGCAGCTTCCTTCTTTAAGTCCGGGTTAATGACCATATTGGCAATGGTATATAAAGTACTTTCATTACCGGGTGTGGGGTCCTCTTTGACATAAACACCGTTTTCATCATATCCCGGCGAAGTGATCTTTTGAAATAACTGAATCGGATTTCCGTTTTTATCCACCAGATAATTGTTATCCGCATCTGCTGAAGCAGCCAGCGCTGCATTCATCTGGATTGCAATGTTATGGACCAGTTTGTCAAATTCCGCCTGTACATTCATGATCACAGACTGTCCGATGGTTTTATTATATGTTTCCGCATCCTGATCCAGATCGGTGTAATTCGCCCTATGATCTCCTCTGGCAAGAAGCTGTGCCTTCATGGTTCCTATATCCGTATTTCTTGCCGTGGACATTTCCTGGGTCAGGTCAAAAACCTTACTGTTGGTCAGATCAGGCACTTCTGTGCCATCTGCCAGTGTAGTGATCCTGGCATCCATCCGCCAGTATGGTGTATAAAAGCCCGTTTCAGAATCCCTTGCCACGCTCATTTCAAAAACGCTGCTTCTTGTAACCAGCTGGTGTCCTTCTGCCTTGACCAGCACGGCACCGTCAAAATCTTCTTTATATTCTATATGTACAATGCTTCCTAATTCATCCAGAAGCGCATTTCTTTCATCTCTCAGATCGTTGGCGTGTTCAAACCCGCCTGCTTCTATTTTTAAAATAGAATTATTCAACTCATAAATTCTGTCTGCAATTTCATTTACCCGGTCTACATTCCCCTTGATCTGAACATTCAGATTGTCCTGAAAATCGCTCATATCTTTATAAACAGCCTGGGCACGCTCTAAAAACTGAGATGCGCGCTGTACCAGAAGTCCCTGTTTAACAGTGCTGGAAGGCTCCTTTGCCAATTCACCTACAGCCTCCCATAAATTGCCAAGAGAATCTGCAAAAGACTCTCCGTTCAATTCTCCCAGAAGATCTTCAACCTCTGTAAAGGCATTATAAGACACCTGATAAAAGGACATCCTGCCAGCCTCACGACGATAGGTCTGGTCCAGAAAATAGTCTCTTATCTGTCTTGTCTGGGCATAATATACTCCTAATCCTGTTTGTTTATTGGAAACAGCTTTTGAATCTACAGATATGGTATTATAACTTCTTGCAGCCTGGGCAACCTGCTGTCTTGTATAACCTCCGGTTTCTACATTGGACAGGTTGTGAGCTACGGTATTAAGACCATTTTGACTTGTTTGTAATCCGGATGTTCCCACATATAAAGCGCCGAATAAAGACATACGATATCACCTCGTTACCAATCTACTGCTTTGCATCAAAGCTTTTCTGAATACTTCCCATAGTACTTCCCGAATTAAATGCATCCCGGGTATAATTAGCAGTCTCCGGAGCGGCTTTCATGCTCTTTAACACATTCATGTTGTACTGAATCATTTCCAGAGAGCTTTGGATCAGATCCCTGTTCTGGTCATTGACACGGACCATCTGATTCATTGTGATCTTCAATCTGCCATGAATATCTGACAAACGTTTCTGTTCAGCAGGTCTTCCTGCCAAAAGCGTAGTTAATTGGCTTAATTTTAATGTTTGAACGTCCCTGTTCAATACTGTGGCAATATCCTTCATGACTTTTTCCCGTTCCTTATCCAAACGGTTTACTCTGCCCACAATAATTTGTTCCTCATCCGTGATCTTTTCTAATTTTGCAATATCCCCTTCGATGATCACCGGGGTTTTCTGCATGGATAATTCCAACAGCTTTTCATATTCACTATTTTCCTGTTCCAGAAGATCCATTAGATTTTCCATTAAACTAGCCATTGGAATTACCTCATTTCCTACAGAGCCAAGGTGCCCTGATTGATTTTCTCTAAAAGCTTATCAGCAAAGCTGTCGGCACTTACCTGATAGGTTCCTGCATCCACCTGTGCTTTGATGGAATCTACAAGTCCTGTTCTGATATCAGGCGCTGCTGCCACTGCCGCTTTTGCAGTCTGAATGCCTTTCCCTGTATTGGAAATGGAGACTGCATCAGAAAATCCTTTTTTCTGGGTCTTAGATGTTTTTGCAGTCTGTGTTGTACTGTACATCTGCTGTATTTGTGTATATGATCCAATACGCATAAGACGTTCCTCCTTCCGTGGATTATGCTGTGTCTTATTATGATTATCGGCAAGTTTCACAAATTCTTTAGCAGCTTTTTGGAAAAATTTTTAATAACTCTGAAAGCAGCTCATCTGCCGCCTCTTCTTTTGCCATCATAGGAACATCTCTGGTATCTTCCCCGGTGATCAGTGTCAGATGGTTGGTATCCGTTCCGAATCCCGCTCCCGCCTCACGCAGGCTGTTGGCTGCGATCATATCCGCATTTTTCTTTAAGAGCTTTTGTCTGGAATTTTCCAATACCTGCTCCGTTTCCATGGAAAAACCGCAAAGTACCTGGCCTTCTTTCTTATGCTCTCCCAGATATGCCAGAATATCCCTGGTCCTTGTAAGGGCAACGGACATATCACCTTCGCTTTTTTTGATCTTATGATCCGCTGTTTCTACAGGCGTATAATCTGCCACAGCAGCCGCCATAACGATCATGTCCGCATTTTCACTTTCTGCAGTCACTGCCTGAAACATATCTTCAGCGCTTTCCGTATAGACAGTTTTTACAAAAGGCGGCGGTGCCAGCTCCACAGGACCGCTGATGAGGGTTACATCCGCTCCCCGAAGCATTGCCTGTCTTGCTATGGCATATCCCATTTTACCTGTGGAATGGTTGGTAATAAAGCGGACCGGGTCTATGCTTTCTCTGGTAGGTCCTGCCGTTACCAATACCTTTTTCCCTGCCATATCCTTTTCTTTGGCAATTTCATAAAGCACATGATCCACCAGCACTTCTTCCCTTGGCATTTTGCCCGCTCCCACATCCCGGCATGCCAGTCTGCCCACCTCCGGCGGGATCACGGTTATTCCATATTGTTTTAATTTTTCCAGGTTGTTCTGTACTATTTTATTTTCAAACATATTGGTATTCATCGCCGGAGACACCAAAATAGGGCATTTTGCCGCAAGGAGCATGGTGGAAAGCATATCGTCGGCAATCCCGTTTGCCATCTTTCCGATGATATTTGCCGATGCCGGCGCTACCAGAAACACATCCGCCTGTTTGGACAGTGAAACATGCGCTACATGAAACTGAAAGTTCCTGTCAAAGGTATCCACCAGACATTTATGATTGGTCAGCGTTTCAAAAGTAATGGGATTGATAAAATTTACTGCATTTTCCGTCATGACCACATGAACCTCTGCACCCATCTTTACCAGCATGGATGCTACATTTGCCATTTTGTATGCAGCGATGGAGCCGGTAACCCCCAGTACAACTGTTTTTCCTTCTAACATTTATTCCAAATCCTCCAGTCTTCCGTGTTTTTCATAACGGGTAATCCGGGAGGCATGATTGTCTTCATCCACAAAAACAACTCTGGGGGGATTCTCTTTCAATTCTTCCGGTGTCATCATGGCGTATGCCATAATGATGATCTTATCTCCCACGGATACCATTCTGGCAGCCGCACCGTTTAAGCAGATCATGCCGCTGCCCCGTTTTCCGCTGATCACATAGGTTTCAAACCGGGAACCGTTGTCAATATCCACGATCTGTACTTTTTCATATTCCATGATTCCCGATTGCTCCAAAAGTTCCTCATCAATGGTAATGCTTCCGATATAATTAAGCTCCGCCTGTATCACGGTAGCGCGGTGAATTTTGCTTTTCAATGCCTGTATCTGCATAATTTTTCTCCTTTCGACTGCCTGTGATCATCAATTTTGAGTTTCATGATCATCCATGGTATCCTGAGCACTGCTTATGATTCTACAATAAAGTTATCGATCAGACGGGTCTTTCCGATATAAACCGCCATTGCTACCAGAGTATTCTTTCCTATGGTATCCACTTTTTCAATATCATCCATGCTGACCGCCTCTACATAGTCAATCTTAGCCAAAGGCTCTTTTTCAATATTGGCTTTCATGGCTGCCACAAGCTCTCCGGCATCTTTCACACCTTCCGAAACCAGCTTTTCTCCCAAACGGATGGTCCGGCTTAAGATCAGCGCTGCCTTCCTCTCCTCTTCATTTAAATAGGTGTTTCTGGAGCTTTTGGCAAGTCCGTCTTCTTCTCTGATAATAGGACATCCTACGATCTCCACATCCATATTCAGATCCTTTACCATACGGCGGATCACTGCTAACTGCTGGGCATCCTTTTGTCCAAAGAACGCCTTGTCCGGCGTTACGATGTTAAACAGCTTGTTTACCACAGTGCAGACACCACGAAAATGAATGGGTCTGGATTTTCCGCAAAGCTCCTTGGTCAGTCCGTTCATGTCCACGAAAGAACAGAAGCCTTCTGCATACATTTCTTCTACTTCGGGATGGAAGATCAGATCCACACCGATGGATTCACAAAGCTTTGCATCCGCTTCCAGATCTCTGGGATAGCTGTCTAAATCTTCATTTGCCCCAAACTGCATGGGATTGACAAATATACTTGCCACTACCTTGTCACATTCGCTCCTTGCGCGCTTCATCAGGCTTCCATGACCTTCATGGAGATATCCCATGGTAGGCACAAATCCTACGGTCAGTCCCTCTCTTTTCCATTCTTTTACCTGTGATCTTACTTCACTGATTTTTCCTGTTATCTGCATTTTTTCCAGCTCCTCTGAATTTAATCTGTTTTATTTTCCTTATCCCGATTTAGTACAGTTTCTCTAATACATCATCTGCAATGGTATACTCATGTTCTTTTGCCGGGAAAGTTCCTTCCTGCACTTCTTTACAATATGCCTGAAAGGCTTCCTTCATCACTTCTCCCACATTGGCAAATCTCTTTACGAATTTAGGTGTAAAATCGGAAAACATTCCTAACATATCCTGATATACCAGCACCTGTCCGTCACAGACATTTCCTGCACCGATTCCAATGGTAGGGATTTCCAGTTCCTTTGAGATCAGCTCTGCCAGCTTAGCAGGAACACATTCCAATACTACACCGAAAGCGCCTGCTTCTTCAATTGCCTTTGCATCTTCCAACAGCTTTCTGGCTGCAGCCTCATTCTTACCCTGTACCTTAAATCCTCCAAAGGCATTGATAGATTGCGGGGTCAATCCTAAATGTGCCATAACAGGAATGCCTGCCGCAGTGATGGCTTTGATCTGAGGACACACTTCTGCGCCGCCTTCCAGTTTTACCGCATCTGCCCTGCCTTCCTTCATCAGGCGTCCTGCATTTACTACTGCATCATATACGCTGGTCTGATAAGACATAAAAGGCATATCGATGATCAGCAGGGCATTCTTTACACCTCTTGCAACTGCAGCGCCGTGATGTATCATATCTTCCATTGTAACGGAAATGGTATCTTCATATCCCAATACCACATTTCCCAAAGAATCTCCTACTAAAATTGAGTTTACACCGGACTCATCAATGAGCTTTGCCGTAGAATAATCATAAGCTGTGAGCATGGTCAGTTTTTCGCCTTTTTTCTTTGCTTCTCTAAATGTTACAACTGTGTTTTTCATTTTTCCAATCCCTTTCTTTTTCAATTCTCCAAATTCTCCGCTGAACTTTTCAGGAATTTTGCAGAATATGTTTTAAATCGTCATAATCTCTGTCCGGATTTTTCCGTTCTGCAATTTTTACTAGCTGCTGCGATAATAGTCTGTAAATTTCCCGTTCTTCTCCTGTCAGAACCTGCAGATGTTTTTCCACTGTTCCTGCATCCGCCCGCTCAACAGGTCCTGTCAGCGCTCGGGTCACTCCCTGCGCCCCGATATTTTCTGCATTTCCCAGAAATAAAGGAAGCAATGCCTGATCCGAAAACGCTTCACTTAGTCCGCAATCCCTGAGCATCCGTAAAGCCGTCTCATAAAGTCCTACCACCAGATTGCTGGCAAACACTGCTGCTCCATGATATTTCACCTTTTCCTCTGGAGCAATGACTTCCATGGGATTGCCAAGTCCGTGAAACAGATCCAGGAAAACCGACAGATATTTTTCGTCTCCTTCAATTGTAAAATATGCTTTGGATAAATCCTGACTGCCGGTCAGCTTATCACTGACGGCACATATTGGATGGATGGAGTACCCATAGGCACCCTTAAGACTGATACCGGAAAAAACCGAAGAAGATAATGCCCCGCTGCAATGAACAAGAGCTTTCCCTTCTATATCCCATTGAATGATTTCAGAATAAACCTTACGGATGCTCCCATCGGGAACCGTAAGAAACAGAGTATCACTTTCTTTGATAATATCTTCCAATTTCTGGTAATACTTTGTTTTTGTAAATGCTGCCGCTTCTTTTGAAGATTCCGGATTACGACTATAGTAGCCGGACACACAGATATCATGTTCCGTAAAGTATTTTCCCATGGAAAATCCAACTTTACCCGCTCCTATAAATCCTATTGTCATTTGACCACCTGCCTTCACTTTCGTTGTGTTTTCACACATACAATGTTTTGAGGTGACACTCTTTTCTTCCGCCGAAGGTTACAGTTTCTTTTTGGTACAGTTTCTTTCGAATACCATCCAAAAAGGAGTTTATCATTAGTAAGGGATTTTTTCAACATAATTGCAATAAAAAGAAATGATAAATTATTCCTTTTTATTGAGGGATTCCATATAAGATGCTGTCTCCCGCAGAGAGCATGTAATGTCTCAAGACCAATTTGTAATTACAATTTAAAGATTTTATAAAATCAGACAGCACAAGAATATCATCCTGCAGATGATATGTGCAGATTGCCAGTATGGGTCTGTGTTTCCTGATGATGCCCTCAGCCCCCAGAAGGGCTTTTCTCTCTGCACCTTCTATATCCAGCTTGATAAGACCTACATTTTGATACGCAAAGTCATCAATACGCTCTGCATTTACTCTCATATCATTTGCCTCTTTTATATGTCCTGACAATCCTGTTCCGCCAAAACCGATCTCTTCCTTTTTATCCCAAAGGGCTGCTTTATGTAAAAAAACACGATGAGGATTCCATTCTCCTTTTGCCATTTTCTCCTCAATAACTACAATATTTTTAGTTTCCGCTTCATAACAATGTATTTCAAGAACATTGCCATTCCCTGCTTTATTTATAAACAATTCTACTGTATCTCCGTCAAAAGCACCGCCATCTATTATAGACCCATGCTGGACCATTTTATAATGTTCCTCATCTATTACAGTTCTGTCTAAATACGAAGTTTCATTGCTCTTGATTTTATGAAGCCATGTATCATCCCGTGTTAACCGGTAATTTAAAATTCCTTCCAAAGTCAGCTTTGATTGTTCATCTTCAAATTCCTCATACAGCTTTTCAAATTCTGCTTCATGCGCCCTGATATATTCATACTCTTTTGATTGGTATTGTCTGTCCGCAGTTTCCCATGCCATGGAAGTAAGCAGATCATAAGTTCGTTCCGAAAGAGCTCCATCATATTCACAGATCTGCCTATAAATTTCCTCACGCCACATGGACGCAATACAGATTGCCGGCTCTTTATATTCTCCTATGGCTGCTTCAAAAGATCTGATGATCAGACCATTTCTGGACTTTCCCCATTTTCTTGAGGAATTATCGCAATAACATTTGGGGAATATGTTATTTTTTCTTAAGAGATTAACCGCCCAGTCACCACTATCTCCGGCACCGAAAACAATAATATTTTCATAGCCTCTCAATTCCTTCAATATATTATTATTTATGATGCTGTCAGTTGCTTTTTCAAATTCAAGGCGCATAACCCTGTTCCTCATTTCATTTTTCTTGATTTCGGCATAGCATATAAAACTGTCTCTGACTGTCCGTAACGATACTGCCTTACATAAAATATATACTCATCCTCTAAAATATCTTCAATGGTTTCCGGAATATCAAAAAAATCTTCCTGTTTATGGTAAATACATATTGTCAATATGGGTCTATTTTTTCTAATCAGTTCTTTTGCGCCAGATAAAGCCTTTTTTTCTGCTCCTTCAATATCCATTTTGATAAAATCAACACTTTTTCCCTCAAGAAGATGATCCAGACAGTCGCAGTCCACAATCTCGCCATTATCGCTGACCCTGCTGCCGCCGCCGTCTCCAAAGGTTGTGGTATCAAACTTCAGTGTTCCTTCCTCGTCCCATACAGCATACTGATAAGGATATACATTTTTGTAATTCATTTTACTGATATTTTCACATAGTCGTCCATATACCACAGTCCCGGCTTCCATACAATAGTAATTCCCTTTAAAATCCGGGTAATGATGAAAGAATGCAGAAATCGTATCTCCTATATATGCCCCTGCATCAACAAAACCTTCCGAAAAGAAGTATTGATTTAATATTTCTTCATCAAAATATTGGTTTTCTTCCCTGTCCACACTGTCCTTAATATCTTCTAAATAAAAAACTCTTTTTGAAATTCTGTAATTTAACAGACTCCGATAGATCTTCCGGGATTTTTCGTCTGCCAGCTTATCATATATTGCTTCAAACCTGTCCATATTTTCCTTGATAAATAAAATATCCTGACTTCCGCTGAGAGAAATGCCCGCTGGTTGAAAGAAATATATATTTGAAGGCCCTATTCCCATATTCACAAGCTGTTCAAATATAATATCAAAAGCTGTACTGCATACCAAAACCAGCTGTTTTTCATTATTTGTAATATTTCCCGGTGCAATGACAGGTTTTCCCAGATAAAAACTTCCGATTTTATCCTTGTTATTATCAGAAAAAGCTTTTATCTTCTCCGACTGTCCATGTTCTTCCAAAAGATCACAGGTCATCCTGCCCCCAATCCCTGCTCCGAATATTATCACTTCGTTATAGGTCTTTACTTTCTCCAATAAATCATTTTCGAAGGTGGATGTCCCGTCAACCCACTCTAATTCATCCTTTAGCCTGCTCTTTTTCATGTTCTTTGCCCTTTTCCCCATTTTCACACACGTAAAACATTATCTGCCAATACCTGTGCAAATTGCAGATCTTCCATTGTATCAATATCAACGGACTCAATTTCTCCCACCTCCTGAATATAGGGATGAAATCCGATCCGCCGTCCATGGTTTACCCACAGTTCCTTAGTAAAAATAAAAAATGCACTGGTTTCCACATAAACCGGTTCCATATCCTGTGTCCTTGGCACATTGCTGATGTCATAGTTAATGGGTTTCCCCTGATACCAGGCAAAGGTCTGCATCTTTTTAGCTGTAAAAGCAGAATCATATCCTTCGTAGAGAACCTTATGCAGCGCATTCTCCAGCGTCTCTTTCTTTGTAAACGGAGAGGTGGTACACATGGCAATATAAATATCCGCATCCACATCATTGACAAATGCCGTATAGGTATCCTTGGCTCTTATTTCATTTCCGTCCAGCCATTTTTCACGCTGTAAAAAATTTGCTTTTTCCGGAATATAATTGATGACAGCCTCATCACTGCAGTACACATATACATCATCTATTTCTTCAACCTGCAATGCCGTATTCACAATGTGATAACACAACGGCTTGCTTCCGATAGGCTGCGTATTCTTATGGGGTACTCTCTCGCTGTTCAGTTTAATCGTGGCAAATGCAACTATTTTCATTTTACCCTCTCCCCTCAATGGCATCTTTGATCTGTTTCATATGTTCCTGATAATTCATATCACCATAAAACAATCCTGCTGTCCCAAGGACAAAATTTTCTACGCCCATTTTGCTTAAATGCTTTACCTTTTCCCTTGTTACAGCCCCGTCCATACCAATGGAAAAGCCATATTTCCCTTTTAACTCCAGTAACTGTTCAATCTTATTCTCCGCATAAGGAAGATACATCTGACCTGCCTGCCCGGGATTTACTCCCATAACAAGAACTCTGTTTACCAGATTCAATAATTCCACCACAGAGCCTACTGATGTGCCGGGATTTAACACGATTCCTGCCTCCAGCCCCAGCTCATCTATTTTCTGCAGTGTTGTAATGGCATGATACTCCGATTCCGGATGTATATAAATAATATCTACACCGCAATCTGCAAACAATTCTACATATCTCATGGGGTTTTCGATCATTAAATGAACCTCTGTCTTTACAGACGCACACTGGCAGATACATTTAATATCCTGTAATCCCATGCCGAAATTAGGTACAAACTGTCCATCCATCACATCAAGATGTAATATATCTGCTCCTGCTTTTTCCAACAGTTGTACTTCCCGTTCCAAATTACTGTAATTTGCACACATCATAGAAGGGCATAATTTTATGCTCATTTCGTTTCTCCAATTCCATTTAGATTCTTCTGTTATATCAGACCTTCATCTGACAGCCATTCTATAAAGTCTCTGACAGCGCCATCTCCTCCATTTTTAGAGGAAACAAAATCACAAACTTCCTTTACCTCCCGGACAGCATCTGCCGGACAGCCATTGATTCCACACAGCTTCATCCCACCAATGTCAATCATATCATCACCGATATAGGCAAACTCTGCAGTATCATATCCCAGTTCTGCTGCAAGCTGCCTTATGGCGCTTCCCTTATCCTTCACATTCTGCAGAACATGACCGATCTCTAATTCGCGCGCCCGGTTCATGACGATCTTAGAGGTTCTTCCCGTCAGGATCACAGTAGTTACCCCGTGCTCCGGCAGAATCTCATGAATACCATAGCCGTCTTTTATATTAAAGGCTTTAAACATTTCTCCGTTTTCGCCCATATATATTTTTCCATCTGTCATGGTCCCATCAACATCCATGACAAACACCTTAATTTTTTTCTCCATCCGCTTTCCTTATCCTTGCCACCATCGCAGTATCTATTGCTACATTTGAAATTTCTTCTCCGGGCAGCAGCAGAATGCTCATACCGCTTTTCACAGGACAGTTTTCACATTCGCCTTCTCCCTCGATAACAGAAACACATTCCAATGTTTCTGAATTATTTTTATATTCCTTTAAATTTGTTTTTCTGCATATCTCATAGTTATTTTCACGCATCCACACTTCATCCTGCAGTTTTCCGTTTTTCGGTACAATCTGCGGATTGATCGCCTTTAGCGCCTTATCAATATGCAGTTCTCTGGCATTTCCTTCTCCATCCCGCCTGTCATAATCATAAAAGCGGTAAGTATAATCGCTGCCATATTCTATTTCATAGACAAAACATCCTGCTGTCATGGCATGAAGTGTTCCGGCTTCCACACATACATAATCGCCCTTCGTAATTTCCAAATGTCCGGTTATCTGCTCCATTTCACCGTTTAAAACAGCAGTCTCCACTTCCTTTTTTGTTTTACAGCGGCATCCTGCATATATCCAGCCTGACCCGGGCGCATCAAGAAAAACCCAGGACTCTGTTTTTCCTATCCGCTCATGCTCAATCTCTTCCGCCGTTATATCATCAGGATGCACCTGGATGCTCAGATGATCTGCTGCATCCACCAGCGCAATGGTCAGAGGAAATTCCTCATATTCCTCCATATCCCATTCCCTTTTCCTGTCTGCAAATATTTCCCTTAGAGTCTTTCCTTTACAATCCCCATTTAAAATGACATTAGACATTTCCTTATGTCCGTTGACCATATACAGATGTCCCAGCCTGTCACTGCTGTTTGGAACATATCGGTTTAATTTTATTCCTCCCCATATGGTTTTATGGGGAACAGGTTCTAATATGTACATTTATAACACTCCGTATGAATATTTATTTTGGATCGCTCTGATTTCCAGAAGTTCTTTTAAAAGGGTTTCTGTTTTGTCCAGATGGAGCATACAGCTTCCATCACACTTGGCATGATCGGGATCATTATGGACTTCCATAAAAATGCCGTCAATAACTCCTGTTGCCATGGCAGCCCTTGCCAGATAGGGCACAAATTCTCTTTTCCCGCTGTTTCCATAATTTTCTCCGCCGCCGGAGATCTGGACGCTATGGGTTGCATCAAATACTACCGGATACCCCAGCTTTTTCATCCTTACAAGCCCTGTCATATCAACGATCAGGCTGTTGTAGCCAAAGCTTGTTCCTCTTTCACACAACATGATATCCCTGTTTCCGAAAAACTCGCATTTTCCTACCACATTTCCCATTTCCTCAGGGCTTAAAAACTGTGCCTTTTTAATATTGAGCACTTTACCTGTTTTTGCTGCCGCTTCTATTAAATCCGTCTGTCTGCAGAGAAATGCCGGAATCTGTATGATATCCGCAACTTCTGCTATCTTTTCCGCCTGCCACGCTTCATGAATATCGGTTGCAATGCAGACACCCAATTCTTCTTTTGCCTTTTTTAATATGCGAATGCCTTCTTCCAAGCCAAGTCCCCTGTATTTTGTAGCAGATGTGCGATTGGCTTTATCCCAGGACACCTTAAAGCAATATCTGATTCCCAGCTTGTCCGTAATCTTTTTAAGCTCGGAAGCCAGATACATAACATTTTCTTCCGATTCCAGCGCACAGGGTCCGGCAATCAGGAAAAAATTATCTTTACATAAAAAAGAATTCATTTCCGCTTCTCCCTTATTCTTTATTTCTCACCATATACAACAATATAATCAGCCAACTCCCGTTCTTCACAGCTTGCGATCCAGCTTTTTTCCACACTGGCTGCTACATAAGGATATTCCACATTTCCCATAGGCTTTTTATATTTCAGCCAGGAAACCAGGTTTCCCAAGCCATATCTTTGTTTGTATTTCACTTCTACATTCTTAAATCCTGCCTGTCTGGCTGATATTTCCAGACTTTTTTTATTCAGTACCCACAAATGCTGTGTCGAAAAGAGAAATTTGTCATATTCGCCGTCCAGTGCCATCCGCATAACCGGCTGCTCTGTAGGGGTTCCGATCACAATCTTTCCGCCTGCGCTGCACAATTCATAACAATCCTTCATAAACTGAAGGGGATTTTCTACATGCTCGATCACATCAAAAGAGGTGATAATATCCACCTGTCCTTTACAATCCCTTATGGCATCCTCTGCATAGGTATATGGGAAGATTCCCTTTTCCCTAAGCCTCTTGTGATACTCCTGCGTAGGCTCTATCCCGATACATTTCGAAGCTGCGCCTTTTACAAAATCCAAAAAACTGCCGCCTGCACAGCCTATATCAGCTACTACTTTATTTCTGAAAACTTCAGTTCCCGTATAGTTGAGTTTTTCTAAAACCTCTCTGTCATGAAGTTTTTCATAATCATCTGTTTTTTCTCCCATACTTTCCCTGTATTTTTCGCTCTGATAAAACTCCTCTTCATTGCCCTGAATGCTTTCGTGATACATTGCACCACATTCCCGGCACTGATAAATTTCCACGTCCTCTTTTGTATAATTGCCGAAACGTCCATCCCGGATAACACCTTTATAAATTATTTTGGACTCCTTGCAGCCGCATATCTTACATCCCATCAATTGTATTTTCCCTTTCTCTCATTTGCCTAACAGTTCTTCCAGGGAAGTTCTTTCGAAAACTTCCAGTTTCCCGCCTCTTGTTGCATTTTTAATGATGATCCCTCTTGCCTCACATTCCTCTTTTCCCTTCTGAAATGCCAGTCTTGCCGCATATAACGGCGCTACTACTGCAATGGCATCTTCCAGCCCTTCATCGTAGCTTTTACTGAAATGATTTTCCTTCACATCATTTTCAACAATCGTTCCGTCTTCCAAAACTTCAAATTTGTAATCACAATCCACTCCGTAAAGATATATTTCGGAGAATCCCATATAGACCGCAATCTGTATAGCATCATACAGCACAGTCTGACCGCCCCGCACAACCTCTTCGATATTATCAGAAAATTCAAATTCTTTACTTCTTATGATCTTTCCGTTTTTTATACTTACACAATTAACCGTTCTGTTATAATATGTAATTTCATCGTATATCTCGCCTGCTGCCAGCGCCCTTTCAATGGGAACAAATCTTAATTGGGCATCTATCCTGTTGATTTCCTTATGGTCCAGTCCATACATCAAATAATCGGTACAAAGATAATAAGTAGGTCTCCAGTCTGTATTCTCAAATAGTTTAAATATCCTATTTGCCCCAAAAGTGATTTCTCCTTTTAAAAGTTCCAGATCCTCTATTCTAAGGCTTGGTCCGTTTCCAATAATAAAACATCTCTGCCCTTTATATTTACTCTTTAATTTTAAATCGGATAAGATTTTTTTCCATTCCTTATAGGGGGATTTTTCAATTTCCCGGGTAAAGAACCTTTCCACATTCAGATTCGGATAACTGCACACCGCATTGTACATGTAGCATTCCATATCCTTAATTGCCGCAACATCCTTTAACTGGTGATAGATTTCAACATAAAAGGCACATGTGATCAAAAGCACATACTCCCTGACATCAATTGTGTTTAAGGTTTCCACGCTCTTAATATCAAACTGTTGCCCGCAATATTCAAATTTCAAGCCATGCTTATTCCTGTCATTATCGACAAAAAAAGCAATGTACTTTTCCAGATCATCTATTTTCAGCACTTCATAATCTGCCTCGATCAGTGTACTTCCTGCACCGAAGCATATAACTTTTCTTCCATTCAGCGCCGCAATGAATTCTTCCCCTTTGCAATTTTTCAGCCTCACAATATTCCTCCTCGTTTTAAAATTGAAAGTCGGATGTGGGTATATGGGTCTCCCTGTCCTTTAAAGGCGGAGGTGACATGTAGTCCTTTCCATAAAGCGTAACCAGCAGCTCCTTTTCCTTTTGAGGTACACATATTTCCTTTCCCTCAAAAAGCATCCTCTTTGTATTCAGATAATATTCTCTCTTAAACCCCGGCTCTCCTTTTACCCAGCAGTCTTTAAAAGATAAACAGGTCACATAATCCGCTTTTCTTTCATCATATTTTGCTGCCAGAAAATCAAGAACATCGAACACTTTATATATCGGAATTTTATTCAAAATACTGAACCACAACCTCATTGCCGCAGTTTTACAGCTTACTTTGCCCACCTCAGACCACATGATCTTTCTGCAGCAGACTCTTATGGTATTAAATATTGCTTTTTCCACAGGATTTTTGGGTATGCCGTCCATTGGAAAAATCTCCACATATACGCCTCTCTTCATTTTCATATGTTCCTGCCCGTAACGGACAAAGGAAGTTCCATTTTTAAGGACCTTTGCATATCCCCACCTGTAATTGGGATCGGTATCATGAGTCTGGAAAAAATATTTTTCTCTATCCAGTTCTTTTTCACATGCCCGGCAAAATTTCCTGTACTGACTGCGCACCATGGCAATATCAACATCATCATCCCAGGGTATGAAGCCCTGATGCCTTACTGTCCCTAGAAGAGTGCCTCCCTCTACAGAATATGCAATATGATATTTTGTGCAGATCCTGTCAACTTCTTCTAACAGTTCCAACTGGATAAGCTGCATTCTCCGCAATTCATCCCGGCTCATTTTTTTAATTTTATATTTTTTTTGATTTTTCTTATGATTTCCAGCCATAAATATTATGTTTACCCTCTTACTTTTTCTGCATATCTGATTCTATCAATAACAAATTGATTATATTTATCTTATTATTTTTTCTAATTTGCGTCAACAATTTACCCCTGTTTATAAACCTTATTAAAAAAATCCGATGCTCCCGGCCGGGAAATCATCGGATTCCTTTTATCCTTCATTTCATTATGGTGTTATTTCAAAAGTTTCATCAACAAAATATGCAGTGGAAATGTTATCTGCATCATATACCCGGAACTGCATTGTGATATTTTCAACATCCGTAATTCCGTTTGCTTCAAAATCTGAGGAAGACCAGCTTATATTGCTGATTTCTTTCTTACCTGCAGCCACCTCTGTTGCCCAGAGGGGATTGCTCATATATCCATTAACTGACGAACTTTCAATGGCATACATGAGATTCTGGTCCGTTTTATTTTCCAGATATACATTGATTGTATACCCCCACATATTATCAGGTTCAATACTTGTGATAGTTACCGCACAGTTTTCATCATCATATAAAACAACGTCTGTACTCTCCGGTTCCCTGATATATGTCGCATAGGCATCTTCCCCTGACGGATATATGGTATAAATTTCATTTACAACATTGTCCGCTGTCCAGTCATTGGCATCGTACACCCGAAGTTTAAACTCAATATCCGTTACGTCGGAAATATGGTATTTCTCAAAATCATCAGCTTTAAAGCTTATGTCTGTATTATCTTTCATTCCCGCATTTACTGTAGATGCCCAGAAGGGATCGCACATATATCCATTGACAGATGCATTTTCCATGGCAAACATGAGATCCTTGTCTGTCTTATTTTCCAAATATACTTTTAAGGTATATCCCCACATATTATCAGCATCAATGGATTCAATGATAAAAGTAACTTCTTCATTATCTACGATTACCGTTTCCGGGAAGTCAATAATTTCTTCTGTTTTCGCCTCATCTGTAAGATCTTCCTCACTGATATTATCCTCTTTTGCATTTTGCTCTTCCACATCAACTGTATCAGCCGCCGGTGTACCGGATGACTCCCGGACAGTACCGCAGGATGTAATACCTATCATTAAAGCTGCTGATAACAATATTACACTGATTTTCTTCATGTTCTTCCCCCTTTATGATTCCTGTCCAAGATTTTTATTTCCCTTGACAAGGGAAACGATTGCCAACACCCCACAGACCAGACACCATGCGGACCAGATTATAAGATCTTTAAATACACCATGTCCTGCAAAACCGATCAGGGCTGCCAATCCAAACAAAATGATCAGTGCAATGTTTCCACCCTTCCCCTTTGCCTTGCAGGAAGCAATAGATACAATACCGCCTGCTAACATCAGCACTGCAACAAGAATTCCGCTGCCGCCGCCTGTTCCTCCTGTTCCCTCCACAGCGTCTACAAAGCCTGCTGCGCAGGATTGAAGTGCAACCAGAATAAATAATACACATGATAAAATTCCGGATATCAGTTTCCACGTTTTCATAAAATACTCCCTCCTTGTTTTTATGAAAAATATTATAACAGACAAAAAATCGGTTCGTTGCCCCCATAATGGGGCAAAAACCGATTTTTATCTGCCTGATTTTACTATTCCTGAATACCACTGGTACGAAGCGGTTCCATATTTTGTTTTTTCAGCATCGCATTTACCTCAAGGATACTCCCCGGATGCTCATTAAAAGCAATCATAAGCACTGCATCTCTGGGTATTTTTGCATATAATGGTGACATGCCATAAAGTTTTAATGCACGCTGTGTTTCCTCAAGTGTAAATTCAGATGCGTAACATATTCTTAAAATAACGTCTCTCTGTTTTGTATGTTTTTCTTCTGACAACAGCTTGTATCCGTATCTTTCCGGCACATCCGCCTGAATGAAAATGTCCTGCTGCCTTAAATTCTTTTCCCTGATCAACTTTTTCATATAAGTGACAAAGGGCCTTTTCTCATCCAGAAGATAGTCTGCATATTCCTTTAAATACTTGTCCGTATCGCTGACATGTGTTTTATTCAATACATTTTCCAATTCCCCTGTTGATTTTGGCTGCATGGTTTTCCTTAACCTCCACAAATTCTCTTTTGTTTACAATTTGAATCTCACCCTGGTCTGCGCTATAATAAAATATCATGTCACAGACAAGAGTGCAGTATGACCGCCGGCAACATACCGTTCATCCCTGCTCCCGTTTCACTGACGCCTATTATAACACGAAAGAGGTTATTTATGACAATAGAATCACAGCTTGCCCTGTCATATTATGAAGATATCGCTGAAATAAACGCAGAACACAAGATTTTTCTTGTTCAGCATCGTGAAACGAAAAAAATATTTATCAAAAAGATATTAAATGTTTTTAATCTATCCGTTTTTCAATATTTGCAAGCAAATCCAATCAAAAATACACCTCATATCTATGAGGTGATGGAAGATGGGGACAGACTGATTTTAATTGAAGAATACATTTCCGGATCCACTCTTGAAGAGCTTTTAAATAAACAGGGCTCATTTTCAGAAGCACAGGTCATCAATTACATGATACAGCTTTGTACCATACTGGAAGCATTCCATAACTGCAATCCTGCGATCATCCACAGGGATATAAAGCCTTCCAACATCATACTTTCCCCAGATGGCGTAATCAAACTGCTGGATCTAAACGCAGCCAAATATTCAGATGATACAAAGGAACAGGATACAAAATTATTAGGAACCCAGGGATATGCTGCCCCTGAACAGTACGGTTTCGGTTCTTCAAGCGTGCAAACCGATATTTATTCCGTTGGCATCATGATGAATGAGCTTCTTACGGGAAGACTGTCACGGGAAAACATTGCAGCCGGCAAACTTGCTTCCGTTATCAGAAAATGTATCATGATGAATCCTTCCGATCGTTATGGCACTGTTGCCCAATTAAGAAATGTATTATACACCTTTCATGACACCAGCCCCCAGGATCAAGTCCGCCAATCATGGCGTTCCTTTCTGCCGCCTGGTTTCCGCACTAAGAATTTTCTCCACATGTTAATTGCGGTTATGGGTTATATTATGGTTTTTTATCTTGGCATTACGTTAGAAATGAAAAATTCCTCAGGTGCCAGGCTTCAGCTGGAGCGCTGTGTGGTCACCCTTATGATGCTGTCCATTGTACTGTTTTCTGCCAACTACAAAAATGTTCAAAAAAGTCTTCCTTTGTGCAGCTCAAAAAACATAATTGTACGCATAATCGGAGTTGTCATAGCAGATTGTCTTATTTTTGTACTTTGGGTAATTCTGCTTATGATATTGGAGAGTATCTTTTTTACTCTATAAATTTTATAAAAATTTGAAACATGATCAAAAAAGGGACACTTCCAAATGCTCATTCGGAAAGTGCCCTTAAAATATCAGAAACAGTTATGATTTTGATTTATTTATCAAGTGACTTCATCGTCGGGATTGTAAATACATCATAATACATAACTTTCCAAAACTTCTCAAAGCCTGGTTTTAAACCATTTCTATTATTTCTTATATTATTATAACTTTCCATATTTTAATGGTTTTGCCCATCCAACTTGGGCAAATTCTGGGCACGATTTGGGCAATGGAAATTCGATACTATTCCCAATCCATTTTAGCAAGCTGTACCAGTTGATTCCGTTTCGCATAAATCACTGCTGTTACCTGAACCCGCATATTTTCATCATCAACCCAAAAGTAAATGAGGAAATTCTTAACAACAATTTTTCTTACACCCTCGCTTCTCCACGGTTCTTCATCAACCAGAGAATGTCTTTTCGGCATATCAGACAATGCATTGATCGACTCCTGCATTTTATCAAGCAAATTTGCCGCTGCTTCGGGTGCAAGCAGTTCATTCGTTATATATAACACAATTTCCCTCATTTGTCCATAAGCCTGTTTTGTAACCTTTACTTCATAAGAAGTCATTTTGCAAGCTCCAATCTCAGATTTGCGAATGCCTCATCTGCCATCAGCGAATCATCCTCTTTCGCCTGTGTTAATCCTGTTGCCATCATTTTATTAAATTCAGCTTCGGATATGCTGTCTCTGGTTTTCATTTTATTTGGAATCTCTAACGAAAACGGTACGCCATCATGCATGATTACCTGTCTGTAGGTCATATCAATAAACACAGAAACAGGGATTCCAAGCCTTTCCAAAATTGCTTCCGCAGTTTCTTTAATATCCGGCTGAATACGTGCTGTTACATTTGCTGTTTTTGCTGCTGCCATATTAGTACCTCCTCACTTTCTGGATATTCTAATTGTACCACCTTGTATTGCAATTTGCAACACATCATTTGGAATTATCCCTCATTTTCATAACAGTTCGTTTTTATTATCCCCCTTTTTCTGCTCTTTTAATTTACTCTCCAAATCACCAAATTCACGCTGTTTCAATTCCTTTGTTATATCGGTGTAAAGGTATGACGCAGGGAATGACAGGAAAATTTTGGAAGCAATACAGAATTTCTGCCACCCTTTGTAAGCTGGTAATCATTACAATCTCTAATAATACGGCGTATTGCCTTATTCAAATCGCCCTGATGCTGTACATTTCCAAATCGGTTGATAAAGATGAAGTCTGTATATCCATCAATCGTAACATTACATTTCAGATTATTAAACTCTTGATACACTTTCTCCATGAGAAAGGCTTCCCTTACTTCCTCTAACATGGGAATCGTTCTTGTCCCCGCTCTGATCTTCGTCTTATGGTGATATTGAGTATCTTCTCTTTTCAGAAAATCCATAAACATTTCCTGCTCCGCAACTGTCAATGCACTTTTGCGGTCATTTTCTATATTGTGGCTCTGCTTTAGCTCCTTCAGCAGGTTATCCGCAATATTTGTTCTCATATAATTTTCTTCGACCGCTAATGTAAAAATCTGATGCAGAACAGTATGTACATTATCCATCATCGCTACTTTTAATTCTCTTTCCTCCAGAAACATATTATACAATCTCTATACCAAAAAATCGCTAAAATCTCACGACCTCAGCGATTTTTGTTTGTGTCAACACTTTCTTGCCAATAAAAATTATACACTAACGCGATTTTTTCTTAGAGGAGTCTTTTTACAGCCTCTTATTTTATCCTATTTACTTTTTTCCACATATAGGACTACATCTTTAATTAACTTTTTTTCATCATGCAAATAAACATATCCATAAATTGATAATCTATTTGACCATTCTTACTTGGCAGCAGCATTTTTTTATTTTTAACGACATTCCAACCTCCAAGTTTATTTTTATAGGAATATATTGGTAAATCAGTTACTTTATTAATACATGTAACCATAAACAAATATTGATTTTCTGTTATAATTTGTTTATTATCTTTCCAACAAACAGCATACGCATCGGATAATACAGTAAATTCTTTAGGTTGATAATACGCTCGATATACATCGCTATTTGATGGAATAGATATAACATTTTTTAATATTGTAGCTCCTTCTTTAGTGACGAAATAATTCAAGCCCTGATTTCTGAAGCTTGATGTTAAACATGGTAACACATTATTCCCAGTAGGACTATTAGGTAAATCTTTTGCCTTATATGGTAGTTTATTCGTTTTTATCTTAACAAATAGCTCCCCAATTCGGTATTCCTTCCATTGTATCTGATTTAGCTTATCACTTAGCGACGCAGTTATATCCATTCCAGCTATAAACTCTCTCTCATTATCAGAAAACTTGTAATCATATAATTTATTTTCTCGGAGATGGTCTTCAACATTTGCTATATGATATTTTTTCAATTCAGACATTAATTCTTGCATGGAATCAAAATCGATTTCCCCATCTTTTGTTGGCAATTTAACTTTTATATTTTCAAAAGTATCATCAACATTTCTAACTAATACTGAAAGCAATAAAGGCTTTTGTTGATTTAGTACAGTTGTAAAAAATGGAATTGCTTGGTTTGGAATGTTAATCTTTGGTACTATCTTTCTTACAAACTGACCTGCATACCATTCTCGGTTTCTATAAAAGAAATCCATTTGTAAAAGTCCCAAGCTCCAAGTTCCTGCTTCATTTATATTTTCTTCATTAATAAAACCTGTACCGCACATTACTCCTTGATTTGTAGAAGTTCTTGTAACATAATCATACTCATTTCCGTAAACAAGGTTATCAGCATTAAAACTTGATGTGCTTTTAATTTCAAACAAATCACCCAATCTATATTCGCCCCACTCAATATTATCTAATTTTGCATTGAGTGAGGCATTTATTTTCCCAAGCACGAACCCTCAATATCATTATTCTTTATAAGGCTTGATATCTCCCAAACCAAATAATCGCTAACCGTATTATTAAAATCTTTGATTGAAGGTTTAGTATCGATTGGAGCAGTTTGATTCCAATCACAACCACTTTCTATATTAATTTTCCCTTCATAATATTCATTTTCTGTTAGTAATTTTAATTTTGATTTTCCAAAGCGAACTAAATCCACTACTTCTTGATATCTTTCTTTTGCATTATCAGTATCTCTTAAATTACTAGTAGATTTCTTTCTGTTGCTTCTTGTATATCCGTCATTTGAAAAATCTATAAATTTTACTATATCATCATTCTGATGAGCTTCACCAACTCTGAAAACATATATATTTGTCTGTACACTGGATTTTCCAACAAATAAATCTAAAGGCATTTTTATGCTTGCTAAAAGTGTACTATGTTTCAAAATTTTCTTATTATATGAAGACGCTTTACCCGAACCTGCTGAATTTTGAATAATAATTGCCGCATAGCCTTTTTCCATCATAGAAAGTGCTTTTTCAACAAAAACCATTCCATTTCCCGCCGCCGAGTATGGCGGATTCAGGACAAACGCATCTGCTGGAAATTTCTCGTTTGGCTTTGCAAAACCATAGTTCCCATTAAAGTCTTTCAAAGAATCCTTATTTAAGATATTTGAACTTCCATCACCCATTAAAATCATATTTAAAATGGCAAGCATATATACACTTGATAATATTTCTAATCCTAAAATATGATTTGCCTTTATATCTGCCGAAGTAACCGCTAGCTGTTCTGGGGACTTAATTTTTTGCTTAGCATCAATCAACATCTCATTCATTGCTGCCACTAGCAACCCTGCTGAACCTGTAGCAAAATCCCATACATATGATTTATAATTAACACGAGCCAATTTAACTAGTAAATTTGCAACATATGATGGTGTTAAAACTACATCATTTAATTTGTCTTGTGTAAATCCAAGCCAGCTGTACATTTCATTAAACAATTTGCCTGTAAAATCTGTTGTTAATCCAATCTTATAATAAATGCCTAAATCATCAACTATTTTAGAAAAAACTCTTTTTAATTGGCTCTCTCCATTTTCAACTTTATTAATATTATCTGTAGTTAAAGTATTTTGCAGTGTCCTTATAATAAGTTCTTTCTTTTCTTCTGGTAATTTCTTCTCATTTAGAAAAGCCTTTATCTTTCTAACCATAATATCGCCATCTTTATTACCTTCCTCTGTCGATGACTTTAAATCTGTCTTTTCCAATGGTGATACTTTTCCCGCCACTCCCAAAGTCGCGATTATTGATGCCGCTACCAGATAAACCCTATCATTTTCACCTAGCCCTTTTTCATTCTGATAAATATCATTATTTAGTTTTACTAAACTTGCATCTATCTCTTTTTCTCTTTTTTCTTTTAATCTGTCAAGCTCTTCTTGTGATAGTTTTAAGTTTTTTACCTTCTGTATAAATTCATCGAAGTTTTCTTTTTTCAAAAAAGATAAATCTGTGTATTCGTCTACTTTTTGTCCCACACCCAAATTATCCTTTGAAACATAGTAAACCCCAATAGAGTGTACAATATCTCCATTTTCATCTTTATATCCTGTCATACCTATAGAAATAATATCTGTATAACTTGTATAGTGAAGTAATGCATTCGCATAATGAATCGCCCCATTTACAGCATATGAATTAATATTTTTATATATAGGCTCATTTTTTGAATTGCGATTTTCTACTTGTCCATTATCATCTAATTTTTCTAGTTTATCCTTATATCCTTTATACTCTATCAAAATCGGATAAAAATTCAGTGCCTTATCTTGTAATAACAATTTTGCATCTGGTCTATTTCCGCCAACACCGCCATTTTTTGAATAGTATTCATTAAGTGCTTTATCTATTTCAGTATTTAATGATTCTTGCTCTAATTTATAATCCAATCCATACGATTTCATCCAACCATTAGCCAAATCAGCTATAATTGGTTCAATTGATTGAGTTGAAGTCTTTGCCATTTGTTAATCATTCTCCTTTCATTGTTATCTGCAATAATCTTTGACGCCCCTAAAAAAGCTGTTCTTCTCACAAACTCACTATAAGAGCCATATGCTTCTAGCCTTGCTGCCTGCTTTAGCTTATCTAACTCCTCTTTGCCAACTCTAATACTCATTGAATAGGTTTTGTTCATATCTAAGCCCTCTTAAAAGAATTATATACTCTGCGTAGAACATTTACAATGCAACTCTCCACAACAAATTTCAAAAAATAGAACCCCTTGTAAATGGGGTTCTATTTGAACATGCTCTCTTAAATTTGTCGTAAATTAGTCATAAATCTCAATTGTCATTATTGTACCCCTTGTAAATACTGGCTTTATTTATCAAGACTCTTCATCGTCGGGAGCTTTTTCGCTCCTTCTGTAAAGAGCTGTAAGATAATTTATATTCCTTTAAATCTTTACAAGAATTTCTGTACCAAGCTTTACTAAAATAGTCAATTTAAAAGCATTTTTTAGTCATATATTGGTCAAATGAAA
>JAGBEV010000026.1 GCA_017936785.1 Lachnospiraceae bacterium
ATCCTGAGCCAGGATCAAACTCTCATGTTTAAGTTTGTCCAACCTCTTCTCGGCTGGTCCGTTGATTTACCTTCTTTAAGGTTCGTCTCGCCTGTCTTCATCAAAGCATGTTTTGATGATGACCTCTTGAAAATCTTTTTTCGAAGTGTTACTTCTTTTTATTTAGAATTTTCAGGGTTGTTTTACTATTCAATTATCAAGTTCCTCTCTGCTGCCGTCTTTTGCGCGACAACGAAATACACTTTACCACGCCATCTGTCATTTGTCAACAGTTTTTTCCAACTTTTTTATTATTTTTTTACTTATAAGATAATCTCTGTAAGAATATCTCTTTTTTATACAGAGAGCATTTTCAAATTAGATGCAATCAACGCAATATCAAATATACATGAGAATATCTGAAATCCTCTTTTTCGCAATATATCTAATTCCTCCTCATAAAGTCCAACCAAATGAAGGGAAGAAAAGATAAATCCGAAACAGAGATAGATTAAAGTCCTTTCATCGGACATAAAAACTGATGCCGAAAAACCTAATATAATTCTAGTTGCAACTGCTGCCAGAAACGCTATCAATAGAATCAACCGATTGTTTGATTTCTTTAAAAGAACAAAGTACGATACTACAACACTGATTACTATCACAGTCATCATGATAAGTGCCTTCCAGGATTCCTCTGTGATATCAGAAACCTTTCCCTCCATACAGCTGGAAAAGAGACCTGATAATTTTAAGCTTGATAAAAGACGTGTATTAGGGAATGCAAACCGAATGACATAGTAACTGATAGGAACAATGGATAATACCTTATACACTGCTTTTTCATTACTTTTTAATGTTAAATAAGCTAATAACAGGAAAAAGACTAAAGCCATTAAATCAATTGACTCAAAAAAGCTGTTCATTGTTGTAGAAAAGCCCAAATTAATCTTATCCAGAAAATTATAGTTTAAATAATCTGTAAAATACGCTTCTGTCTCCACAATTTTCCGCTCTGCATTTCCAGGACATGTAGCTATATATATTATTTCTACTCCATTTATCACCATAAACGGTATCAAACTCTTTTTTAGACACTTTTCTGCAACTTCCATTATTAAAATGACTCCAATGGTCAAAAACATAAAAACATCCATCTGCTCATGATTCATTGCATAAATGGAAGCAACAATTCCCAAAGCATATGACACTTTCGATATCTGCACACCACAGTGAATCCGCTTAATAATGGATAGGGTATACAAACCAGCTGCCAATACCCAGCTATAATTTAATGTAGTTGCAATCCACCCTGCCGAGCTCATTTGTATAACAGGATACATCAAAATCATAGTAAAAATACATAAATATTTCACCAGTTCATCCTTAATATCCACTAGTACAGATAAGGAATACCCTATCAACAGCACAGATAGTAAATCTAAGATGTGCCAGACAATCTGCGGCATAGCACTCACAATAATCAGAAGCAATTCTATCACCGTGCGAGATGACCAGTGATAATAACGATATTTTGTAAAATTACATATTGCAATAAAAACATTTGCATCCTCTGGAAAAATTTCACTATTTATCCCACGTTTTAATACAGTAGCAAAAAAATCAGGTGTATCTCCAAAAGATAAATCATAATATTTGTGATACAAACTATACACTAATAATAATGCGAAAGGGAATATTTTTTCCCAAATACTTTTTTCCTTCCAGCATTCTACTATCTTCTTCATTTTCACAGACTCCTTTCTGCCGGTCACAATAAGTTTCTGCTTTCTAGACAAATTTCTTAACAAGGTAAAAAAATAAGCAGTTTCATATATAATGTCCCATTATATATGAAACTGCTTATTTTGAAAAGTTTCTTTTTTATTTCTAATCACTGATATTATAAAGCAGTCAGCTTTCCAGTTTCTGTGTCGATAACGTATCTTTTAATCACAATAACCCCCTCTTGCTATTTCCATGGTTTATATCATGCAGACTAGCTGGAAAACTATTTTGTGCCGAAAATACGGTCACCTGCATCACCAAGCCCTGGGCAGATATATGCATTTTCATTCAGCTCACGGTCCAGATGTCCTACGTAAATCTGGATATCCGGATGTGCTTTCTGTAACCGTTCTACACCATCCGGCGCTGCAATGATACACAAAAATTTAATATTTTTTCCACCATGCTTTTTTATAAAATCTACTGCTGCCACAGCAGAACCTCCCGTTGCCAGCATAGGATCTGTCACAACAATCATTCTCTCCTCAATAGGATCCGGCAGTTTACAGTAATATTCATGCGGCTCATGTGTTTCTTCATCACGGTATAGCCCGATGTGACCAATTTTAGCATTGGGAACTAATGCAGTAATTCCGCTGACCATCCCCAATCCAGCTCTTAATATAGGAACAACTGCCAGCTTCCGCCCAGCCAATACTGGTGTCATACAGGTTTCTATCGGTGTTTCCACCTCAATTTCTTTTATGGGCAGATCACTTAATGCTTCATACCCCATCAACATGGCGATTTCCTCCACCAGGGAACGGAATTCACTGGTTCCTGTAGATTTATCCCGCAAACGGGAAATTTTGTGTTGCAACAAAGGGTGATTCATTATTGTAATACGATTCATCTTTCTTCTCCTAATCTCTCATTGAATTCATCTAATGTCATTGGTTTTGCATAATAAAAGCCCTGTGCCGTGTCACAGCCACAGTCACTTAGAAAAACAGCCTGTTCCTTTGTCTCCACCCCCTCTGCTACCAAATCCAATCCAATCGCTCTCGCCATTTTGATGGTATACTCTACGATTTTCTGTCCTCTCTCAGAGCCGATAAAATCCTGTAAAAAACATCTGTCAATTTTTATCACATCAAACTTTGTGTCCTTCAGCAAATTTAAAGAGGAATACCCAGATCCAAAATCATCCATCAATAAAGTAAAACCATTTTCCTTTAACAGTTTGATTCCATCATCCATATGATCATTCTCCATTGTTTCTGTAATCTCTATTTCCAAATACTCCTTTGGAATCTGATATTTTTCGATCAGACTGTTTAGAACTTTGATAAAGGTCCTGTCTTTCAGATGCCACCTGGAGACATTCACTGAAATTGGCAGTGGTCCCCTTTCTGTATCCATCCATTCACGTATTGTTTTACATGCCTCCTCCCATATGTACTTGTCCATTTTAATAACAAATCCATTCTGTTCAAATAAAGGAATAAAGTCCTTTGGAGCAATCATCCCCCGTTCCGGATGAATCCATCGGACAAGTGCTTCTGCCCCCACCATCTGATTTTTCGATATGCTGTATTTTGGCTGCAAATACATGACAAATTCCTGATTGTCCAGGGCTCTCTCCATGTAATCTTCGACAAACTTTCTGGTACGGGCATCCTGCTTCATTTTTTCATCATAAAATGCAATGTGATTCAGGGCATCCCCTTTTATACTCTGTCTGGCAAATGCTGCACCATCTCCAAACTTTCTTAATCCATAACTCATATCTCCCACATAACAGACACCAAACACAAGAGTATAAGCGATTTCCTGATATCCTGATAAATTTTTCTCCAGTTTCTGAATAAATTGTACAACATCCTCTTTCGTTTCATAAGGTGTAATTATCATAAACACATCTGCAGAAAGCCTTGTATACAACTGATTTTCATTGCAAAGGAGCTGTAGTGCATGAATAAAATAATTCAGTATCTCATCTCCCAGAGCTTCTCCATATTGTTCATTGATCAGCTTAAATTTTGCAACATCAAACTGTATCAGTGCAAATTTCCAATCAGGGTGTTTCTTCATGATTTCCTCTGCTCCCTGAATAAAAAATGCAGGATTTTTATCATTGGTAATCGTCTGCGCAAGCTGGATCCGGTATATTTCCTCCGGACTCAATTCCCGTATTTCAACAACCATTTTTTCAATGGCCTCTTTTTCATTCTTCTTAAAACGACATTCTACGTTATAATAACAAAAAGAAGCATCCACAGTCTGTAGATGCAATGCTATGTTCAAGTGATGCTCTTTTATCGGAAAACACTTTTCTGTTCCCGCCATACCATCCTTTATTCTGTTCCAAAAAGTACGAAATAACTCCTTATCTTTTTCCCATACCAGCTCTTCAAGGCATGCTAATCCCCCCGTCCTTATTGGCTTTTTGGCAAGAGATGGACAGCCTTCTCCTGCTACCTGCCAGCCTGTCTCTATACTCCAAAACAGGATAAATACATCTTCATCAAAAAAAATTACTTCTGCAGCCTCTGTTCCTATCGCCATATACAGCTTCCTCCATTGACTGTTTTTCATTGGGGCTAATGCCTTACATTTATTATAACATGCCTCACATGAAAATCAATCTGAGTTTCGCTGATCCCTCCTTTATTTGGTATAAACAGTTTCATGTGTTCCCGTCAGAGAAAAAATAACCCATTCTGAAATATTCGTAGCATGATCACCAATTCTCTCAAAATATTTTGCAACCATAAGCAGATCAGCAGCCTGTCCGCCACATTCTGGATTCTTATGAATCAGGCTCACCAGCCCCTTCTGTACCTCTAAAAACAACTGATCTACCACATCATCCTGCCTAATTACAGCATTTGCCTGCTCCTGATTTTTATTGACAAACGCATCTACACTTCCTACCAGCATTACAGAAGTCTCTTTTGCCATATTCTGAATATACTCCAGATTTTCAACATATGGTTCTTTATTATCTAACATTGTCAAAGTGATTTCCGAAATATCTGCTGCATGATCACCTATTCTCTCCATATCTGTAATCATTTTTAACGCAGAGGAAATCTGTCTCAAATCTCTTGCCACTGGCTGCTGCTGGAGTAAAAGTTTCAGGCAGAGGTTCTCAATCTCTCTTTCCTGACGGTCAATTTCCTCATCAGATGTAATGACCTTTCTGGCTAAATCAATATCCTGTGTCACTAATGCTTTTACAGCATACTCAATTGCCTTTTCAATCATACTTCCCATCTCAATCAGCTCATTATTTAATGTTATCAGCTGCTTATCAAATCGATTTCTCATGCTTTCCTCCATTCTGATTTTCTGTTACATTCCATTCTATTTTAAAATCTATCAACCAAATCTACCAGTAATATAATCTTCTGTTTTCTTATCTTGCGGCATGGAAAACAATTTTTCTGTATCCCCATATTCTATCATCTCTCCCAGAAGGAAGAATGCTGTCTTATCCGAAATACGGGTTGCCTGCTGCATATTATGAGTGACTATGATAATAGTATAATCTTTTTTCAACTCCAATACCAAATCCTCGATATGGGAAGTAGAAATAGGATCCAGGGCCGACGTCGGTTCATCCATCAGAATCACTTCCGGCTCTACAGCCAGGGCTCTTGCAATACAAAGCCTCTGCTGCTGTCCACCAGATAAACCAAGTGCAGATTTTTTCAAACGGTCTTTCAGTTCATCCCAGATAGCAGCCTGACGCAGCGACTTTTCTACAATCGCATCCAGTTTTTGTCTGGAGTGGATTCCATGTGTTCTCGGACCATATGCGATATTGTCATAAATGCTCATAGGAAATGGATTAGGATTTTGAAATACCATACCAACCCTTTTTCTTAAATGATTAATGTCCATATCTCCATATATGTCATCGTCTCCCAGCAATACCCTGCCAGTAATCCGACACCCCTCCACCAGATCATTCATTCTGTTTAAGGATTTTAAAAAAGTAGATTTCCCACAGCCGGACGGTCCAATAAATGCTGTAATCTTATTTTGGGGAATATCCATACTGATATCTTTCAGTGCATGAAAGCTTCCATATGTTAAGTTTAATTTGTCAATGTGGAATTTATTTCCTGTACATCCACTGTACGGCTCATCACCAATAACTATATTTGAATTAGAATATGCTGTATCCATATTTACCTCATTTCTACGCTGGTTTTCTATTCCAGACAGCGTTTTATCAAATTTATGATTCCTTTTTCTTTATTTCATTCCGGGTGCCTTCAATTTATTCGCTACCAGGTTTGACAACAGGTTGATCAAAATAACCAGTCCCAGCAAAACTACTGCTGTGGCAAATGCCTGATTGGTGTGCAGACCTTCTTTAGAAAGGTTATACATGTGCACAGATAAAGTTCGCACCGAAGAGGACAAAAAAGTGCGAACCGGATGACCACTGCTGAGCTTTGGTACCGCTGCTACCGTTCCTGCCGTAAATATCAATGCTGCGGTTTCTCCGACAATACGCCCGATTGATAAAATGATACCAGACAAAATACCCGGTATTGCAGAAGGCAGCACAACACGAAAGACGGTACGCAGCTTTCCAGCTCCCAGACCAAAACTTCCCTCCCGGAAACTATCCGGCACTGCCAGAAGCGCTTCCTCTGTGGTACGCATAATGGTGGGCAGTACCATGATTGCCACTGTCAATGCACCAGCCATCAGAGAATACCCCAACTTCAATGTAGTACAGAAAAACAACATACCAAACAAGCCATATACAATAGATGGTATCCCTGACAAAGTTTCCGCCGTTATTCTGACCAGCCCCACGATCTTATTTCCTTTTTTCGCATATTCCACCATATAAATTGCAGCAAAGATTCCCAAAGGACCTGCCACCATAATCGCCAGCAGAGTCAGTAAAATAGTATTTATCAACGCCGGCAGCATAGATACATTATCTGAATTGTACTCCCATGCAAATAACTCCGGAGTCAGATGCGGAACCCCTTTCACCAGAATATAAACAATCAGTGAACCCAATGATGCCATGGTAATGACAGCAGCCAATATAGTCAGAATAAATACGGCAAAGGAACCAGGATGACCCAGATAACTTTTCATTTTCTGCTTTGGTGTCTGTATGTTCCTTCCATTTCCTGTTTTTTTCCCACTCACACCTTAGCCTCCTTCCTCTTGATCAACGAAAACAACATATTGATGATCAGTATAAATACAAACAGCACTACTCCCGTTGCAATCAAGGCCTCTCTGTGCAGGTCAGTCGCATATCCCATGTCAATTACGATATTAGCTGTCATGGTTCTGACGCCATCAAAAATACTTCCCGGTACCCGCGGCTGGTTTCCTGCTACCATGATCACTGCCATAGTTTCCCCAATGGCGCGTCCTACCCCCAAAATAATAGCCGCCATAATTCCGGATTTTGCCGCCGGTACTACTGTCGTAAATACACTTCTTTCATGAGTAGCTCCCAGTGCTAATGCTCCCTGATAATATTTTTCTGGGACTGCACGGATAGCAGATTCCGAAACATTGATAATCGTAGGAAGGATCATCATTCCCAATAAGAGGGATGCCGTCAAAATGCTCTGTCCGTTTGTAGTCATTTCATACTTCTGCAAAACAGGGCGAAGGTTTTCACGAATAAACGGAACCAGAACACACAAACCGAAAAATCCATACACAACAGATGGAATCCCCGCAAGCAACTCCACCCCTGGCTTTAGGATTTTATATAACCATTTCGGACAAAACTCTGCCATAAAAACAGCGGTAAGTAATCCTATGGGAACCCCTACAATGATTGCTCCTCCTGTGATATAAATACTTCCGAGAATCATAGAAAATATCCCATATAAATGACTGCCCGGTTTCCAATCCTTTCCAAAGACAAAATTACGAAACCCGATTTCAGAAATCCCAGGAATTCCATTGCTAAACAAAAAGATACAGATCAATGCAACCGAAAGAATTGAAATACAGGCGCAAAATAAAAACAGAATTTCCATTCCTTTTTCTTTGATATTTTTCAGTGTTACTTTCATCTTTCCGCCTTTCTTTATAAGATAAGCCATAAAAGACAGGCGTTTCCGGCTCTCTGCCGAAAACGCTTAGCTTCCTTACATCTCCTCCATGGACTGACTGATTATTTAGAAACCTCATTCCAATCTGTAATCTCACCGGTAAAGATTCCCTTGACTGTGTCAGTATTAATATCAGACAGGCTGTTCTTTGTATTTACAATTACCGCGATACCATCCATAGCAATCGCTGTAGACTCCAGTCCGGCATCCTTCTCACTGTCCTCCAGCTCTCTGGAAGCCATTCCGATATCACAGGTTCCATCTGCTGCTGCCGTCATACCAGTTGTAGAATCACTTTCCTGAATCTCAATTTCTGCTTTCTCATTTACTTCCTTGTAAGCTTCAGAAAGCTTTTCCATCACCGGAGTGACAGAAGATGAACCAGCTACTACAATCTTTCCTTCTGCTCCAGAAGACTGAAATGCCTCCGCATTATCAACCGATGCAATATACCCATTTTCCTCAACAACCTTCTGTCCCTCAGCACTCATGATATAGTCAATGAAATCCTGTGCCAGATCGCCTACCTTTCCCTTAGTGGCAATATTAAATGGTCTGGATAATGTATACGAACCATCCTTTATGTTTTCCGGAGTAGCCTCTACACCATCTACTGTCAATGCCTTGACTGTATCATTTAAAGAACCGGTAGAAGAATATCCAATCGCAAACTCATCACCAGCAACTGTTGTCATCATGATTTCTGTACTATTTGAAATCACTGCATCTACTGTTGTATTGTCTACCTTGTTTCCATCTGCATCCTTTTCCTGAACACCTGTCAGCTCAATAAATGCTCCTCTTGTACCAGAACCATCTTCTCTGGACACCACGGTAATCGGCTGGCTGGAAGAACCGGAATCAGCTGATGAACTTCCTGCTGATGTAGTACTGCTGCCGGAACCTCCATTGCTGTTTCCGCAGCCTGCTGCCAGACTTGCTACACATAATACACTCATTGCTAATGCTGTTAATTTTTTCTTTCTCATAATACATTTCCTCGTCCCTCAGGACTTTCCTTTCTTTTCTTCTAATACGAAAGCATTATTTTATTTCTGCTCTCAACTTACAGCTCCATCATAAAAA
Organism: Lachnospiraceae bacterium; assembly: GCA_017936785.1. Lineage (GTDB taxonomy): Bacteria > Bacillota > Clostridia > Lachnospirales > Lachnospiraceae > UBA2882. Next base: position 8,910 of record JAGBEV010000026.1, read on the forward strand.
TCTTATGTAAAATCCACTATCCAGGTAATTTGAAATCTATGTAAAATACCCGTAAACATTTCATGCCAATGTAAAATGTTTTTTTAATAAACTTTCCTATAAGCAAAAATGGATTCAGCAGATTTTCTGCTAAATCCATTTTCAATCCAGCTACAACAAAGTTGTTTCAGATCCTATTTCGTTTAAAAATGTTATGCATGGCGTATCAGTCTCACTAATCCGATCACAAATCCAAAAACAAGGGAAAAGAAAGCTCCTGTACCACCAACCATATTCTGATAATCCCAGCAGCCTGTTATCCTGCAAAAAAGAACCCCCATGCAGGATCCCAACAAAAACCAGAAAAAAATACCAAAATAAAAACTGATGGCCGCTGCTATTGGATCTGATAATCTGGTATGTTCTTTTATTGCCTGGTAAATCACTGTCATATTCTTTTCCTCCCATTGTATTGCATTCTGAAACCAAAAATCTTCTTTGTGATGTCCATCATAGTCTGTGGATGTAAAATGCAACATCATAGTATGGTAAATTTTTTGTAAAATATGACAGCAACTTATAACTATTTTCCTTTTTTGTCCGTCAATAACGGCTTGATTGCATTATATATTTCACTTGCCTGTTTATTATCCTTGCTGGGAAATTTTTTCATCAATGCATTATTAATTCCCTGTTTGGTTTTATACTGCTGGATGAACTTTACTACAGTATCTGCTATCTCCGTATCTTTTATCAGCCTGTTTACTTCCTTTCTCAATTCATCCTGTTCTTTTTTGATATTTTTGCCAGAAACATCTGCAACAATCATTATTTTTATCTTTCGTTTTGCCCAATAGGAACACAGTGCATTGAATCCGGTATCTTTTGTAACGATAAAATATTCCTGATCTTTATTTTCTGCTATTGCATATCCTAAAAATGTTGCCAGCTGGAAATCCAAGGCATTCTTCGTTCCAACCTCTACCTTTTGAAAGGTAATGTTTGCCCTTGACTCATTCATTCTTCTATGCAGTCCAAACGTCAGGGTATCTGCATTCTCACTGTAAAAAATACAGACCACATCTTCTTCTGTCAGTCTGTTGATTCCATTCAACCCATCCTTTTTTACGTTTTCGTAATCTACCAGATAATATCCCATTATAGTAAACTCCTCTGCCAATTCATAAATCAATTTGTTATTAAAAATATTATAACAAAGACCTTCTTACAATGCCAGTCCCAAACCCACAAAAGCGTTCCGTCAACTCCACGGAACGCTTTTGTGGGTTTTATTATCCTGCCACTTCTCTGCTCGCACACTATTGCGTCACCTGCGAAGGTTCTGGTGAGGCAGATTGGGATGTACTGCCAGATCCGCCATTGGCATTTCCGATCTGATGCTGCCGGCCTTCGGTATCCATCTCATAATTTTCTTTATAGATCAATTCAGAGATAGGCACAATCTCATATCCCTGTCCCTGCAGATTGGTGATCAGCGTCTCCAATGCCTCAGCAGTATATTTAGCACCGTTATGGCACAAAATGATAGATCCATTCCCCAGGTGCTTATGTTCACAGACAGTACGGATGATGGAATCCACACCATAGTCCTTCCAGTCGAGAGAATCTACACATGACGCAAAAAGAAATATATATTTTTATGCTTCTTTATTTATTTCATTCTTCGTCTAATCTTCTCCTGTATCAGTTACTGCTCTATCTCTAACCCTGAATCATCAATACTAATGAGGACTGCACAATATTCCAATATTACTTGAAAAAACACCTGTGATGGTTTACATTTTTTTTCTAGGGCAACTTCTTTCAACTGCATTTTCTGGTCTTCTTCCAAATGTACACTGAACAATGCTTTTCTTTCAATATAATCTGGATCATTCCTCTTTGTGATCAACACCCTGGAATCTAACTTTCTGTCACCAGCCATATAATACCGGATGGCACGCTTTACAAAAGTAACTTTATTGATTTCTTCCCGTTCCATCAGAAAGTATACCAACTCATATAATTCTTCAGAAAGATAACTTGAAAACAACCGCTTTTTTGCCATATCATTAACTCTTTCCTTTATCATACTATTAATTGCTCTTTAATATATTTTCGAGCTGTCTTATATAGAAATAATATTTGTCCCTGCCTGTTTCGTCAAGCAAAATCTCACCTTCTTTCAGACTCTGGGTAATATTTCTGATATCCTTTCGGAATTTTGCTGAAGTTATTACCTCCTTATTCTGTCCAGTATCCTTCTTATATTTCTTTATTTCCTTTGAGGTAACTGTATTCTGACTGGCATCAGAAGCAAGCGCATCTTGTTCCTCCGAATCCAACTCATGCACTGCTTTTGCTGCAACACTGACAGATATTTTATTGTTAAGCAGTGCATCTTTCAAAGCCTGTGTTCCTTTATTGGATACTTCTTCATATTTACTAACTTGTCCACTGGATATACCAACTGTTTTTGTAATGATATCTCTTGTTTTTTCTCCCTTTATCCGTACATTTTGTTGTTTTCCGTCTTCATCTTTTCCAGCAATATACTCTACACCATTCTCTCTTAATTCTTGTATGATACCCTTCCATTTCTGGATTTCCATATAAGTATCCCCATCTGTATAGGTCCTCGCTTCTTTATTTGTAGTTATGATAGCATAATCTTCTTTCTTCTCCAAACTTAATGGTAAATCGATTTCTTCTGGATTTTTTAAAACACAGGCAATCACAACATCATCTGACCATTCCGATTCGTTTTCATCTGCTATAAGGCTGTCAATCGCTGTAAGCCGTCTTTCCCCTCCAATCAGTATATAGCGGTCATTTTCCTGTTTTGATACCTCCAAAGGCTGGCTCAAACCGCTATGACGAATAGATTGTGCCAATGAATCAATATGATCTATGCTGTAAAAGTTGTTCGGATTTTTATCTATTTTATTCCTTGGAATAAAGATTATTTCCTGTCCCACATGCTTCTTCCCTGCATTTTCAAAAAATCCCGCACCTACTAATACTTTCCCTTTCTCTGTTTCTGCAGATATTGTTTGTTTCTGTCCAGACTCTACTTTTTTCCCGTTTCCCCCTTTAATCGTCTCCAGATTAAACTTATTTGCCATCTTAACCATCCTTTCTATCGCAAGGTGTCATTAGTGGCACCTAGTTGATTTGCTGTTTGAAATCATATCTTTTATGATCTACTATTGTTTAATATGTACTCTGTCAGTTTCAAATAATCCATTGTAGTCTTGCATTTATTTCTTCCATCATCATAGGCTAAGAGTGGAATTTGGACCAGACTGCTTTCTTCAATGTTCTTACTGGTCGAAATCGAAACCGGAATCATATATTTTCCAAAACTTTCCTCAAGCAACTCATAAACTGCTTTTGAAACATTTTTTCTCCCATTCCATTGTGTAAAGAACATTCCACCAATTTTTAATCCTTCGTTATACTCTGACACTGCTTGAAATAGGTTCATAATAATAGCAGCTCCCAGAAGGCTTCCCCCATCGCAACGCAATGGAACATATACTTCATCCGCTGCCACCAGTCCATTGATATTAACGATTGACATAGATGGGCTACTATCAATTATACAATAATCATATTCTTGCTGTAAAGATTTCAAGTGACCTTTCAATCGAAACTGCTGTGGTGTTTTCACATCCGCCTTGATGCGTTCCGCTGCCTCCGACAATGTCAAATGGCTTGGAATGATATCCAGATTTTCATATTCTGTATGTAAGATACATTTATGAATATCCAAATCCCTGTTTAGCAATAAATCTTCTATGGATTTCTGTTTATTGATACAGGTTCCATGATATATACTATGGAATAGTTCAATAAAATTGACATGGCTAAACATGCATGTGCTATTCATCTGTGGATCAAGGTCAATTAATAAAACTTTTTTTCCATATTTTGCAGCCATCATATGAGCTATCGTCGTTACACTGGCTGTTTTTCCTACCCCACCCTTATTATTCAAAAATACAATTGTTTTCATATGTTCTTCCTCCTTTTTTTTCTTTTTATATTATATATAATATCTTCCTTAAGAAAATCTGTCAATGATAACATACAAAAAAAGTTGACAAATTTTATTCACTGAAAAAGGTGCCAAAAATGGCACCCATCTATTTCCCCTCATTATATTCATTCATCAATCGCTCATGTTCCCGTATATTCCTTTGTTTCTCCCACTCTGATTTCAGTCCTCTTTTCATCCGGTTAATCGCCGTTGCCAACGATACTCCCCTTCCAATGCCCAATGCTCGATTTGCTCTTCCCCGTTCTATTCCTTCAACCATATTTTTAGCATACTCATTTTCATGTTCTGCTGACCGTATAAACCAGTCCTTTGCCTTCGACAAATCACGCTGAACCACATCCCCTTTAAAATATACCATACCTAACGTAAATTCCGCATAAGAATTTCCCTCTTTGGCTGCCTGAGTCAAAAAATCTATTCCTCTTTCTACATCATACATACCGCTTTTTTTATCCAAATATATCTTTCCAAGATAATATTTTGCATGCTGATTACCACACTTTTCAAAATGCTCTGCAGCTTCTTCATATCTTTCCTGGCCATAAAACAACTCTCCTAATTTATAACTGGCAATCTCATTTCCATGATCCTCTGCTTTTCCATACCAATAAAACGCTTTTTCATTATCTCTCATTCCATATTGATCTGAATCATATATGTTTCCAAGTTGGTACTGTGCCCACTCATTTTCTTCCATGGCTGCTTTCGTTAAATATTCCAACCCTTTATCTGGATTAAACATTCCTTTTTCTTCATCCAGATATATTTTTCCCAAATAATAGTTTGCATACTGATTATTACACTTTTCAAAATGTTCTACAGCCTCTGAATAATTTTCCAGGTCATAGCATATTTTTCCTAATTTGTAGCTAGCAAACTCATTTCCGTGTTGCTCTGCTTTTGTATACCAACCATATGCCTTTTTGATATCCTGAATTCCATATTTATCCAAACAGTATATATTTCCAAGCTGGTACTGCGCCCATTCATTTTCTCCCATGGCTGCTTTCGTCATATATTTCAATCCCTTTTCTATATCATACATTTCCCTTTGCTCATCCAGATATATTTTCCCAAGAAAATAGTCTGCAAACCGATTATCACACTTCTCATAATGTTTTGCAGCATTTTGGAAATCCTCCTGTTCATAATACATTTTCCCAAGCTTATAGCTGGCAAACGTGTTACCTGCTTTTTCTGCTTTATTATACCACTCTTTTGCTTTGTCCAAATCCTGCAAAGTATATTTCTCAGAAGAATAAATATTTCCTAAAGTATACATTGCCATATCACTTTTGCCTTTTATTGCCACTTCACTTAGATAAGCAACAGCCTGTGGTATTCTCTCTTCTCTTCCTTCCTCCAAATAGAGCTTCGCCAATCTGCTTTTTGCATAAATGTTCCCAGCATCTGCCGATAGGGATAGATATTCTTCTGCACGTTCTGCATCCTGTCCGACTCCTTTTCCATTTAAATACATAAGTCCAATCTTGTATTCCAAATTATCATTCTTCTGCTTTCTCTCCATATCCAGAAAACGATGAAAAGCACTTGCATATAGCTCTTCTGCAGAATAATATCCTTTTGCTCCTTCTGAAATTTCCTGATTTTCAATCATGGAAGCTGCCTGATATGCAGCATACGCATTATTGTGGGAGATGGAAGTAAAATATTGAAAAGCTAGTTCTGGTGATTCCTTGATCCCCTGACCATAATAGGCCATTTTTCCAAGAAGATAGGTCGCATATTTATTTCCACTTTTCTCCATCCATTCTCTTGCATTTTCATATGATTTTTCTATACCTTGTCCATAATAAAAGTGCTTCCCTATTCGGTATGCAAAATATCCTTTTCCTTTATCTTCATTTCGATATAAATATTGAAACCGAGAAAATGCCTGTTGATAATATCTGTCGGCCATGTCGATATCTATTTTTGTTCCCCTTCCAAAACGATATACGTCACCTAATTCATATGTTGCAAGAACATTACCATTGGTATGTTCCTCTTCCAACAACTGGATTGCTTTTTCATAATCCGGCTTTTTTCCGTATAAATTCTTTTTTGCTTCTTTAAACTGTTGGCTCCATTCATACTGAATTTTTTCTGGCTCCTGTATCATTCTGATTTTTTCCTCCGATGCTTCACGAATATCACCTTCCTGCATTTCCTCGTACTGTTCAAATGCTTTATTAGTTTTTATTTTTTCTTGCATGGAGTCTGATATGGCAAATGATATTTCTTCTGGCTCTGGAGGGACATAATTAACTTCTTCTCGTTTTTTCTCACTTTTTAACTCTTTATCATATTCCCGAATCTCTTTCAATATAACATTACCTAAACGAGTATACATATCGTTTTTCTTTCCTTCTGCATAACTTTTTCCATTCTCTCCATAAGCCACTTTATATTTTTCATTTTGAATTTGAAGTCTGCTCTGTAATTCCTCCAACTCCCCTTTATGATATTTCTCCAAATACAAATCACTTAACAAATCAATTTTTTCTTTTACAGGTGCCATGATAGGGTTATTATAATTCCACATGTTTCTTGCACAGTCAGGCATTTTATCATAAAGCTGAAGGAATGCATGTGCTAATTCTTTGTCTTTAGAAAGCGGATGCTCCTTTTTCTGCTTGATGATACTATCCCGTATAATGCGATTAATCTGTAAATTATTTTCTTTTTCGTTAATAATCTGATTTACCACACTACTTTTACAGCTTTCAATACTACCCAGACGAAACCGTCCTTTAAATTCTTCTTTTTTAATGATATTTCCAGCAGCATCCCGAAGAGGTACTTTGACAGTCTTTCCGTCTACAGATTTCTTCTGGTATTGAATATATTCTTTTTTTTCTCGCATTGGTTCCGGTTCAACTGTTGCAATATGAATGTGAATATTATCTGTATTGTAATGAATCGCTCCACTCCATACTGCATTTTCTAAGCCCTCCGCTTTCAACATTTTATTTACCGCATTCCTGGCTACATCCTTCAATTTATTTTCATCCAGTATCTGTGTTTCTCTGGAATATAATCCGTTCTGTTCCAGCCAGCGATTGTCAAAAGAGATTACTGTCTGCCACATCAGACTGCCATTCTCCTGTGCAGTCTTGAAGATATCTTTCAACTGCCTCTTATCTTCCATAGTCAACTCATTTTTTTCTGAATGGAACAGCCCTGTTGTTTTTTCTGGATTTCCCATATAATCCTGATATAAATTATATTTATTGCTATTTTTTGTACGTGATGCCTCCTCCCGATCTATGTAATCAATATAAGATGTAAAATGACTAGAATGTACTTTACAGAATTTTGTCATTATTACAACACCGGCCTTTATATCTCCCATCATAACCTCCAAATATTTAAAGGTGCCACAAATGGCACCCAATTTCTTCTATGCTATAAATCTGTCTTATCATTTAGTTTTTCCAAAAGAATATTATTGGTTTCTATGACATCATTCGCTTGCTCTAAGCGTTCTACCAATACATGCACCAAATTAGCATACTTACTATCCAATTCAGCTACATCTGGCACAATGGCATATTTTGACAAACATCTTTTCAAATATTGATTCCTGCTCATATGGTGCGCTTTGGCTAACTCGTCAATTTTTTTTACAATTACAGGATCAACCCCTCTAATTTTTATTTCCATCCGATAATCCTCATTCTCTTCTAATTTCCACAGATGAACCTTGTTATTTTCCTTTATTTTTTCGCTCATCGCTTTTTTGCTTAAAATAAGCAATTTTCTCTTTGATACGTTCCTGACTTTGTGCCACAACAGGATGAGGTGCCAGCTCAACTGAAATACAAGTTTCTGCCTTTAGCATATGCATTAATGTATTCATAGCATCCAATAGGACAATACTATTCTGTTCCGCTACCTTGGTGGCCCACTTGATTCTTTCTTTTGGTAGATAATTCTTTTCCAACTCCTCGCGAATGGCAACAGCTAACTCCTCATTCTGTTTTTTACTGTGCCTTATTAAATATGAAATAGCCTGGCTGTCAGAATGTAATCCCAACTCCTGCCTATATTCTTTCAATAATTCTCTATCCTCTTCTGAAAGGTAAATACATTTTTGCATTTCCATTTTCTCCTTTCTTTGGATAATATTATATATTACTCAATATATTTTTTCAACAAAAATACAATCTTTTCTATATATATTTCCTTACCTTTAACTATAATTCATATATTATTTATATATTGTTAGCTGCTCAGAGCATCCCCAGGGAAATGTTAGGCTTTGCCTAACCCCCACGCTCTCGTGGGGTCAATTTCCTCTTATGCTCTTTTCTCAACTCCATAGGATTTGAGAAAACTCCGCTCTCTGAATATCTGCAGTAAAATTGCCACATGCTAAATCCCACACGATAAAAAAGAAAAAAGCTATATTAGCATATTCTACATTAGATTGATATGGCATAAATATATATTTATAAAGAAATAATATAAAAACAAGAAATAATAAACTCCCAGGATCAACATCCTCCTATCCCCATAAACACAATATCTACAGCAAAATCCATGTGGATAATAAATAGACTACTTTTCCAAACCATTTGACTACGAAAACAGACCAGCTCTCAAAAAACGGAAAATTTTTAGACAAGATACCTTTTTTGGTTCACAAATTTAGACTCAAATTGCAACAAAAAAATCCGGAAAACAGCAATTAATTTACTATTTTCCGAATTTGTGCTTTGCATTTTTTCTAAAATCAAATTCTTTTTACCAGATTAAGTATATTTTTTGCAGCACAATGAAACCTTTTTTAAGGTTAAAATAATATCTCACGTATTTTAACATGAACATATTTTGGATTCAGTTTCCGTTTTTTCGGTTTCTCCTCTTCCAATGCCACCCTCCGGACAGCTTCTTCTATCAATTGGAAGATATCCAGGTTCTGCTCCTGAGCAATCTGCTTATATTGTTTAAAAAAATACGCAGTGTCTTCTATCTGCTTTTGAGTTACATCCCTCAACTTGAAACGTCTGGCTATAGCGCTTACAAAAGCCTTAGGATACCAAGATTCTATTCTATCTGGAATAGAGTCTCGAAAAACATTAGATCGATATGTAATAAAATATTTTCCATCCTTTATTCTAACAGAAAAAAAGGCTCGTAAAGAATGAAGGTAAGAACGTACCACACGGGCAGTTACATGCAATTCTTTACAAAATTTAGCATAAAAAGTTGCTATTCCGATTCGATAGCTACTACTGTTTTCATGAGTAATTTTCAAGAAATACATTAACATATATTTTTCTTTTGCTTTTAAATGCAAGAAACGTTTCTGATGGAATATCTTTCGATGAAGATTCACGTATCCTTCCTTCCAGGCCTCTTTATAGGAAAAATCATTATCCTGGATTGTGATATCATAATCAATTCCACTACATCTCTCAATTACGATTAAGCCTTTTTTCTCCAATCCCCACATAGAAGTATAAAAGCTCTGCTTGCACATACCAGTATGATCACAGACATCTTTATGATGTACACCATAGATTTTCCCTTTCAAATTTTGTATTTTCGCAATATATATGAGAAAATTCATCTCCGTGGATGTAAGATTCTTCATTTTTTCCAGTAATTTGTATTTTATCTGCATATTTTTTCCTTTCTCTTGACAAATATGTTAAATATTATATAATAAAAGAGCATATTTTTTCGGACTTGACGAATCCGGATCTGGGGCATCGGCTACAGCTGATGCCTTAGTTTTTATATACAAGAATTTTTCTAACGAATTTTCCATGGACCACCCTACGTTTTGTATCAACTCCGGCACAAGTACTTAATGTCAATAGATGTTCTGTCTTTTTCAATTGCATTTTCTTGCCCATATTTTTCTTTACTACTTTGATATACTTTGGATCTATTCCAGCAGAAAAATCAAACACATCTAGAATATTTCTGTTATCCATTTCCCCTGCAGAAAAAATTTTATAAACCAGAATCCTATCCGGTTGATAGATGTAAATTACATCATGCTTGTTTAAAAAATGAGGATTTTCATATTTATTTAAATCAGCAAACATGGAACCGTTGCGCATATTGTGTCCATAAAGCACCGTTACTGGGTCAGAAAAATCCCTGGCATTCTTTTTCTGGCTAAATATCATTCCAGAAAACTCAATTTTTTTTTCTACATTGTGATACAAATAAAAGTTTTCCTCTTCTGAAGCACAGGCTATCGCATAATCAATTGATGTTCCTGGGACTTCAATCCATGCATAAACATCTGGATTCGTTTTTAACAACTTGCCCCAATCAATGGCATTATTTATCAGTACGTTTTTTTTATTTTTACTGGAAATTTTTCTATATTGCTGCATGTTCCCATCAGATAAATGCATTTCAAATAATAATCCTCCAGATACAATAAATACGGCACATAACAGAATTCTCAAGATTTCTGTTATTCTTTTTTTTAGCCTCATTTTACCATTCACTCCTTTCCACTCCGGCATAGTTTTTGGCCGGAGTGAATTGCATTGTTAACAGGTGCTATATGTGATACGCAAAAATACGATACAGTCTTATTTAGCTTCATTGTTTTCTAATGTAATAATCTGATAAGTTGAAAGCATAACTCCTGTGCCTGATCAAACAGCTGTAGCCTGCTTCCCGGATAAATCAAAGACGCCAAACCGACCAGCGATAAAAAGAAAATAATAATGTTTGCAACTAATCGGAATAGATTGCCTCCGGTCCGTATCAGAAATTTAAACATGTTACTTTTTTCTACTACAAATATGTTTTCTTCTGGATCAACATGATATTTAATCTTCAGCTGCTTCTGCGCATCCTTTCTTTCTTTTTCTTGTTTCACCCTTTTTACCAGGGTTTTTCTGAATTTTCCCATATTTCCTATAATTCTCCCTGTCCATTAAAATGAATTCATTGTAAAATTCTTCCTCAAAATCTATCCAAAATCCAAACTTGTCTGTTGTATTCAAATATTTTTTTGCTTTTTCCAGCCTTTTTAATTTATTTTTCACATAACATTTCAGTTCGCTTACCGGAATCAGTTTCCGTGTTTTTCCTACAGAACCAGGCAAAGAAACCTGTTGCACTTGAAAAGTCCCATTTTCACAATGTTTGTTTACACATTGACGTGTTATCCCTAATAAAAAGGCTACCTGGGGAATTGTTAAAAATTCATCAGCCGATTCTGCATATTTTTCAACAGATATTCCTCTATATCCATATGACTTCCAAAATTGCTTTTTCTCCGGCTCTGCCAGATACTCTTTTGCCAAATCATATTTCTGAGTTTCCTGCGTTACATATCGTTCCAAAGCTGATATGCTCACAAGACGTCTTTTTTGAAAGATATCTGCCTGCAATAAGCCTCTGGTTATCAACTTCTCTGTCGAGTAGCGTTTTCTTCCTAACAAAAAGGCTACCTGGGGAACATTCAAATATTCTTCATCTGTTATACTCATTTGTTCTCCCTTCCTTTCATTTGTTTTCATAATTCCATTACAGGGCTTCTGGACACTGATTCCGCATTTCCTCTTAAATTTTTTCTCCCAGCCGAATTTTGCTGCTGTACCACGTTACCTGTTTGCTCTGATGCATATTCCTGGTAAATTTCATTTAATGTCTTTTGATAAGACAAAAAAACTTTTTCTTCAGCAATTGCTTCTTTCAAATCCGGAATAACATGTTTATGAGATGTCTCTTTTAGATGTTCCAAAATACCACCTTTACCATCTCCAATATCCTTTCTTCCCTCAATAAACGTAAGACCTCTCTCCTGATTTTCATAACCTATTTTATATTTTACTTTTGTATAGTTGATATACCGTAATGCATCTGGATTACCTGAATTTCGTACTTCGTCAAAACTTCCAAATTCTTTCAAGTATTTCTTTTGTTTTTGTACCCACTCCTTATCTGCAACTTTCATCTGTTCATTAAATTCTGAAATCAGATATACCTTTCCGTTTTCGAAATCTGGATGTTCACTCCAGATACATTGTATACTTGGAATCATTCCTTTTTTTTGAAAAAAGGAAATGTTATTGGCTAATAGCTTCGTATTTTCATTCACAGAGTGAAGATAGTTTAAGTCACTTAACTTATGCAATTCTGTACCTTGTTCTACATAAATATCTTCACAAGCATCAATCAATCTGGCTGCAATCCCCTTTGAAACAGATTCCAAAGAATCTTTTTGCGAGATATCCACCATATTTTTATATTCTTGATACTCTTCCGATGTTGTTGCAAAAACATTTGCAACAACATATTTTATATATTCATTATTAAAACCAAAGGTTTGAGCAATCTCCGGTGTTTTATTGATAAGAACATCCTGAATTCCCATCCCTTTATCCAAATACTTCATTACTTCTTTTCCTACCTGATATCCCATATCATCTTTCCATAAATCAATATCCTCTTTTCTTCCCTTTAATGCCAAACGGATAGAAGCAGCTTCCTGCTTTGTATAGGACGCCAGATAGCTCAATATCTCATCATATTCTTCTATTTTCTCCTGCATAAATCATCCCTCCTTTCTTCCCTTCCATTTCCAAAAAAATCCCGTTTTCTTTTTGTCATTCATCGCCTTTGCTTCTAATGGCAACATTTTTTCAAATACTTCCGACTGCCCTGCATATGCAAACGGGTCTCTGGCTTCCTGGGCAAAAAAGGTATTCACTGCTTTTTCTTCCATCAACTCCAGTAAATCTTTCTGTTCTGCTTTTGCTACAAAATTAAAAATATAATAAACACTGTTGTAAAAATTATTGGATATGACTTCATATGTTTTTTCAAATTCTCCCGGCTTACTTCCCACAACGAAAACCTGTATATCTTTTTCACAAAAAGAAATTTTGTTAAAATCATGTTCGCTGTATACTCCATAGTCATATACCAAAAAATCATATTGTTTTTTCAGAACATCCTGTAACTTGTCCAACCGATAATACATATCAACGAATTGATAAGTAACACGCCCTTCATCTGTATCCTGTTCTGCTTCGGAATATGCCTCTGCCAACTCTTCCACCCAATGGTGACCGTTCATCTGTACATAAGCTGCCTGATATCCTGTAAACTGCAAATGTTTAACAAACTGAATAGCTTGAGTAGTAGTCCCCATCCGTGCAACGGCACCAGCCAGCCCAATGCTTTTTTTTATTTCATTGTTTTCTTGCCCTGCAGCTTCTTTTGGTTCTGTTTCCTCAAAAACAATACCTCTTTTTTCATAACCAAAATGTTCAAAGTATCCATCCAGTGCAAGCTCCAAATCTTCTTTTTGCTCTCCCAGAAAAACGGAAAAAATAAAATTACGTATTCCTTTATGGTACAAATCATTGACTATTTTGCTTTGTGGCAAATAGCCAGCTGCAAAAATTATAGTCTGAATGCCGATAGCTTCCTGAATCTTTAAAATCCAATCTTCCAGAATCTCCGATTCGTCGACATATTGCTCTAAATCATAAATAATAGCTTTTGCCTTTTCCTTGTACCGCAGAATTTCTTTTGCCTGTTCTTCGATATAGAGATTTTCAGGAATATAAACACACTGTACTTCTCTTTTCCTCGCTATCTCTTCGCAGAAAAATCCACGTTCCCTTTTTCCTACAAAAACTATCATTCCCTTTTCCCCCTTTGCAACACGGCATTCCAGTCTTTCTCCGTTTTTGGGCGGTCCTGGATAATAAGGATATCTTGCCTTCTTTTCCTTATCCGTTTTTCCAACAATTCTGCAGCTTTTCTTCCAGCCTCATCATTATCCGTACCAATCCATATCTCCTCTAAAACTTCATCCTGCAGATAACTTTCTACTGCTTCTGTCTTTCCTACCCCAGTAAGAACAAGATAATTCCAATACATATGAACCGGTTGATTTATTGTCATAACAGACATCGCATCAATAACTGATTCTGTTATATATAGCTTGTTTGTCTTATTGTTGATGAAAAAACATTTACTATAATCACATCCAAGGACATCTCTATAAAAGGGAGTAAACGTATTAGTTCCCCGCTGGCAGGCGAAAACAGCCTTTCCGTTGCTGTCAAAAGATACAAAAACACAATTTCCATAAATGTCCTGATAAAGCTGGCGACGGTCTACCATTTTCTGTACAATATCTGCAGAGATACAGCGTGTCTTGATCAAATACGCAAATACCTTCCGCATGTTTTTTGCTTTTTCGGGTAACTGCAACTGTTCTGGAAAAATGCCTCTTTTCGCTATCTTTCCAATCGTCTGGATATTTTTTGTCTCCAAAGGGAACCCTTTTCTGTCTACTCTCTGTGATAGCATCCTAATTGCTTTCCCTTTATCCATTCCCTCAAATTCCATTACAAAATCAATGATAGAACCACCATGACCAATGGCTGCGCCGCTTCCTGGTCTGGAATTTCGCCAAAAACAATTTTTTTCTGTATCAATAATGACACTATCATGTTCCTTCAGACTAAAGTATCTGCCTTTTCGGATAACTGTAAATCCCAGCTCTCTGGCGTAATCCGTGATACGTATCTGCTCTTTCATTACTGTATAAAATACCTTTTTTTCTTCATTCGTCATTGTCATTTTCTAATACCTCTTTAATCTGTTGACGTGTCAGTCTGATTTTTTTCTCCAGCTCTTTAATCTCCTCCTTGAGCTGTTCTGCCGTATCCTCTGCTCCATCTGCTTTGAGCTGTGCATTCCGCATAATCTGATCTGTTTCTTCCTGTTCTTCTTCCGTCTGATATATTTTTTCACTCTCCAGACGGGCAATCTCTTCTAAAATCGTTTGATTTTGTTTTTGCTGTTGCTCAATTTCCTCCTGCTTCTGTTCTATTTTTTTTTGATATGCGGTTATCTGTTGTTCAAATCTCCCCTGTCGATATCCGTTCCAGTCTTTCATCACCAGAGCATCGACCCGATTAACCTTTTTTATATTGGTATATAAACTTAAGTGTTCGGCATTTGAGTCTTCCTTCACCGAAATACGCAATAGCAGTTCACTCCAGCGTTTTGGCACATTACAGATACGAAGAATCACCCAGTCTTCCTGTTCAATGATTGTTTTAACAATAGGACGTTCTCCTAATCGTTCCATTGAAGTAAACTGATAGGTATTCTGTCCGTCAAAGGTATTATTTTTAATATCTAGTTCCACTTCCATCATCTGCTCTGCTTCGGAATAGTCCCAACGTAAAAGTGTTACCTTCCGACCATTCCATGCTTTTTCCTGTCCTAACACTGTATATGCGTTTGCAGAACTGTCTGCTGGCATCCAGAAATTAGATGTAAAAAAGAATACATACCCTGCAATAAAAAGAAAAATGATAATATAAAACTGCAGATTTCCTTTTCCCTTTTTTAAAAATGATATTCTCATTTACCGCTCCATTCCCCAGTTCCTTTCTGGACCTTTTTGGGCTTTGGTCTGTTCTTTTTTTATCTGCCCCTTGATTGCATTTTCATACAATTGTTCATTGACCAGTTTGTCATTAACATGTATGATTTCCAGTCCCAATTCTTGCCCTTCCTGAATTTCCTTTGCCATTTCTGCAGTGACCTGACCAATAGCATAAACGGCCTGAGCCTGTTCCAAAGAATCCATAATATCTACATAATCACCTAATACATTATTGATTTTTTCCTGGAACACTTCCTTTTTATCTTCTTCACAACATATGTATAATTTCTTTCTTCCTTCAAAATTTCTATCAGTACATTTTAATTTTCCAGTATCTGCATCATATTCATAAACATGATCTGATAACTTTTCTTCTGGTAATACCAGTGTGGAATTCACTTCCTGCACCATATCCTTTAGCTCCTCTTCTCCTATTCCTATTGATTTACGAACTATCAGAACTTCATGAATAGAAGATGGAAGAACAAAATATTCCTCTCCAAGCTCTTTCGCTATCCTGTTTTGGACTTCTGGATTGACAATTGCAGCAGCACCATTAAGTCCATTACTATTTGTTAATACATACATATTGGCATCAGCCGGAAACGCTTCTTCCAGCATCTGCATCGCTTCCTCTTCTCCGATTCCATTTTCCATAATATCTGGTAACACCATTTCCTTTAACATGTCTGACAGAGTAGTAAATTGGGAAGGAAATTGTTTTTCTGTATTTTCTACTGCAATTTTATGCAATTCTGCTAATTCCTTTCCATAACTCTCCATTAGCACATTAGTCACTGGAGCAAAATATGTTCCTTCTGCATTCATTCCCAAAAGAACCCGGTAAGTCACTGCCAAATCTTCCACTCTGGTATATGGCTTATCCTTCAAATATTCCGAATTCCTGTCACCATTGACAAGCTGGCAGACAATTCGGTCCTTTACTTTCTCATAATCAAAAATATTGGAAATATCAAAATCTGTTACTGTAGCATTTGTGACATAAGCATCTGACATGGATTCCAAGATATCATTCATCCCCCTGCCCTGCTCATACTCCTCAAAATATGAGTTCAGATAAATATTAGGGACTATATTACTTGCTTTATTTGTTATCAAGAGACCATCCAGTTTCGTTCCATTATTTTTGGTAACGGTATGCATCTTGATTTCACTATCCGCATATGATTCTGGAAGGTATTGTAAAATCTGTTTTTGTACCTGTTGTTTAAATTCTTCGTATTTCATTCTTTATCCTCCTTACATGCTTTCTCCCCCAACGCCCTTAATGCCTCTGCGTAAGCATTCATCCGCTTTTTTTTGGTCTTATTGGATTGTATTTCTAAATCTACAGGCACTGGATTTGTTTGTTTTGTCATCTGATTTTCTTTCATTTACATTTTCCTCCTTACTTACCATTTACCATGCTTCAAATTGAAAAGTATCTTCCTTTCGGTTATAAATAACATTAAATTTATATGTTCTTGTCTCCTGCATAAAATAAAACGCTGCACTTACTGTATGTTCTATATGATTAATAAATGTTTCCCCATAATAAACCGCCTCCTGTTCATTGGCATAACCGCATTCATTGGCAAATATCCTGATTTCTGCAGCCAACCTTTTTTTGTTTACCCCCATCAATTTGAGAACTTCTTTATTCAGTTTTTTTATTTTCATTGTGGAAAAAAATGCTTCCTCATTAATATTTTCTGGTGTAGAGGCAGCTGTCTCCTTCTTGTGTGTAACAGAAACTGTCTCCTGAGGAGAAACATTTTCCTGCTGATGTGTTTTTGGTGTAATCTGGACAATCTGGGCAATTGCCGTCTGTTGTTCCTGTATTTTCTGACTATTCACTCGCCAATGCACAAAACCACCAATCATGACAATTATCATAACAATCATGATAATACTAATTTTTATATCCTTATTCATATATACCCCCTTCTTTTTAGTGATCAGTATAAGTAAAATGCATGGGGTCAAAATAACTTTTACTCCAATCTCCGCCCCAATAAAATCCATACTTTTTCCAGATATCCACTTCCTTCTTTGTGACGCTGTATTCATCTTTTCCGGGATCATATCCCCATCCGGTATAAGAAGCCCCGTTGTGCGTCCAATTCAGGTCTACGACACATCCATAGGAATGATGAGAAATCTTCTGACTGTTACTTGCCATCATGCGCCAATGATATCCTGCAGTTTCTGACGGTATTGTTTTAAATCCATTCTGTTTCAATTCCTTAAAAACTTCCTGAATGACAAAAGCAAGTTTTTTATGTACCGTAAGCCCCATCGTGTCAGATTTTCCTTTTGTGTTTAATATAGGGACTCTAATCTGTACCAGATATTGCTGCATCTGTTCCGGGGAAGTTGGCATTCCATTTGGAAATAGCCATTCCAATCTTTTTTCTACTGGTACATTGACAGCTGTTGTACCAGCGGAACCCTGATTAGCTGTACAATAATACCTAAGAACATGCTGCGTATAATATTGATCGCCGTACCGCCAAGGACCTAACTGTTGTACCCGACCTCCTGTATTTCTGACACCTCCACTTTTTTCCCTGGCAAAATCAAATGTATTTAGCTGTGTCCATCCTCCATCTTTCTTCACCGCATAATCAATGTAACTTCCCCCGAAATTATAGCCCTGCAAAGCTAAACGGATATGGTCCATATCTTCTGGCGAATTCACTTTTGCCTTCTGAAGCATAGCAGTCAGATATTTAACCCCCTGTGCAATACTTTCCTCTATCGTTAAAGAGTTTGGAGGCTTGCCAAGGGATTCTGAACATTGGAACACATCACTTCCATTTCCCCCTGATTCCTGCATCATGACCGCCAGAAACAAATCAATGTAACTTTCCATCCCATACTTTTTTGCTTCTTTTAATACTTTTTCTCTGTAAAACTCCACCGTGTCACTGATTGGTATTCCAACTATATTAGACGTTGGTCCTTCACTTACTCTGTATTCCTCCTCTTCTCCTCCGATCAACACGGCAACCATCTGCGTAGTCATTGAACTAATCGCCGCCACCATAACTATGCCAGAAACTAATGACAGAGAAGCCAGGATTCCTATTATTTTCCCAATGCGTTTCTTTCGTTTGGTCATTACATTCCTCCCTGGAATATCTGTTCCTCTTCCTTTGTCAGATGTACCTTAAATTCCAAATTTTGGTCAGAAGCAATGCACAAAATATTTTCCCCTACTTCCAATTTGGGTATCCTGGCAATCTGAGAATTGGTAAGTACTCCGTCAAAGATATTGTTTAACATTGGTACTGCATTGCTATCTTGATGAAAGATAAACTTATACTGCGTCAACTCAAAAATAGTCTTAATCTTATCAATTTCTACAGAACCAGACCCTTCCGGAACATAATCACGGATAGACTGAGATGCCAACCCGATTCCTCCAAAGTACTTTCTGGCTTCTCGCATATAAATAGTTACCTGGTCTAAAGCTTGTGCTTTCTTAGCATTAAGCCAACGATGGCTTTCATCAATCAAAATCAGAAAATTCACAATATCCCACAAATGCATTCCTTCATTCAATTTTTGCTGCATCAGTTTTCCATTGGTTACACAGTTATCCCAGCAAAGAGATATCATATTAAATATTTGTGCATCAAATATTTCTGCTTTTAACTCCTTCAGTGTAGAAATATCAAATGTTACTATCTGTTCATCTAAAATATTATCTATCGTAGTGTAGCCATCAAAGAGATTTCCATAGGTATTGACCAGATTTTCTACCACCTGCCGGATTTTGTCTGTCCGAAGGATTTCCTTTTTTACCAGCTCCATTTCCACATCTCCATATGCGCCCTCCTGCATCTGCTCTATCTTCCGCTTTAAGAAAGCCAGCATATCAGAAAAGATAGGGTACTGATCTGCCGGAAGTGCGGTAGCCTGTTTTGACATTTTCCCGTTTTTTATTTCAAAACCAAAACTCTGATACAATTCCCTCAGCAACTCCTCAAATGCAATAACTTCCTCAGTATCTGCCTGTCCTCCTACCAGAAAGCGGTATATGGTACTCACTTTTGATATATGTCTGGTGAAACTGATTACATCATTATCACCGGCGCGCAATATTTCCAACGGATTTAGTATGCCACTGGTTCCATCCAGTCGAATCACCTTTCCTCCCAGTATTTTTGTAAGAAGAGTAAATTCTCCCGAAATATCAAATGTCCTAACATAATTGCCCTGAATTGCATTGGATTCAAACTGTTTTTTTAACAACGTAGACTTTCCACTTCCCATGGTCCCCACACAAAGAAAATTATAGTAAAGCCTGCTCCGCGTTTTTGTAAACAGATTAAAAATGACATTACCACCGCATGGTGTTTTTCCAAGGAAGTCCCCCTTTTCATCCTCCAAAGAAGAAAAATGAAAAGGATTCCCAGCAGCTACTGAATCCGATGTCAGAGGTTGTCCATAAGTGAAAAACAAATCTTCTTTCTGCTGTTGCTGATACGGTAGATACATACTCTTCCATTCTGTTTTGCTTTCATTTAGAAATATAGTTGGTAAAAATCCATGACTCTCTATTTTTGCCATAATGTTTTTCACCTTATCCTCCAGGTTCTTCAGAGAACGGTCTGCAACAAATATCCTTACATGCATCAATTTGATTACTTCTCCCATAGAAGAAATTTCATGATATAACCGTTCCATCTCCTGAAAACGTTTCTGTGCATCATACTGCTCCTCAAAATCAGTCGCTCCCTGGTAGCGGTATTTTTGTTCTTTCATAGATTTATTAATATTTTTTTTTACTTCATTGATATTATCTGTATTTAAATCTACCGTTACTACAGTATTATTGATATTGCATACCCTTGCCATCCAATAATCATCCAGTGATTTCGGAAATTCGTAAACATGAATGCAAGTTTCATATCCTCCACCAGAAGATATATATTTTGGATGAGAAAAGGTAATACCTCCCTGTGGCTGAATCTTTTCCAAAAGACAAAAATTAGTCTTTGACTTCTTGTTTCCCGCTTTTTTCATCTCATCCCCCCTTAATTTATCAACAAGCATTTGTTTGCCATCCGTTGAAGTATCTGGTGTTTTTTTTCCTCTGGTAACATGTTTAGAAGCCCTGTCTTACCTTTTCCTAAAGTACTTGTCATGGTAAGAAGGTTTTTCTCCAGGTCATCCAGTTTTTCTGCAAATAGCATAAAATAGTATTCTCTGCTGGTGTCGTGCTTTCCCAGCCAAACTAGTTCATCCAATTTTCTCTGCAGATATCTTTTATATATCTCATTAGATGTTTTTTGCAGTTTGTATTGTATGTAATCCTGCTGTTTTTCCGTGTTACAGGGAAAATTCATAGCAATAATCTTTATATCATCCCCATACAGCTTATATAATTTAGCAAATTTCAAACAGTCATACTCCACTTCATCTTCTGAGGAATTAACCAGATCTTTTGTAATAATCTGTATAATATCCAGATACCCATATTTGGTCAGATAGCAATTGTTTTCCGTATCATATCCCGTAATACCAATCAGTTTTGTAATATCCTGTTTTATCATGGAAATGCCCTCCCTGCTTTTTGTTGACGCTCTTCCTGTTTTTTGCTAACTTCTTTGGAATGATTGGCCACCGGAAAGTATACTTCTTTGTCTCTTTGCAAAAATAAGATGATACTTTCTATATTTCTGCGCTTCCGGTTAGTCCAGCTTTTAGCCGTCAGGAAAACTGCACATATCATGGAAAAAAGATAAAAAGGTATCTTCCATTTTTCATGCACTGCAACTCCCAGTGCAAAAGATACAGAATAGTAAATTAAAATAAAGAACATATCAAACAAATAAATATGTTTTGTTACCTTGGTCTCTGATTTGATTTCCTGCGCTACAACATAATTCAAATAATGTCACCTACTTTCTTCTAATGAATCCTTCTTTACCAGCTCTTCCTTCAATTTATTCTCATCCCTGGCCGCTTCTTTGCTCCATTCCGACTGTATTTCCGTTTTGTTGTTATCTCCAAAAGTTTCGGTTCCCCTTTTCTGACTGTATGATTGTTGTGTATTGCCTGTCACCGTTTTTTCTACACCATCTGACGCATTTTTGGGCACCCTATATGGATTTTGCTGCAGATATTGTTCTAATTCTCTCATATTCATTGGTTTTCTCACCAGCTTGCCGTTAGAAGCTAACGGGCTATTATCCTGCCCCAAAGAGAAAGAGGAATCTCCGTAAGAATCTCTTCTTCTTGCACTTAAGTCTTTTTCCATAGTCTTAAGAGAATCACTATAACCTTCCCTTCCACTTGGATCTATTCCATTTAAAGCATCTTCCTTATCAGAAATCTCTCCACCAATATCTGGGTCTGGGGAAAATCCAAAATTATTTTCTGCATCTGCGTGATGCATCGTACTGCTTTCCCTTCCCTTTCCTGGCTTTTTATCTTGCCCCTTAATCGAATCTGCTTCCTCCTGGAGGGTATTCTCCGCATTTTTTTCTCTTGGCGAACTATCCTGACTATCCGGAGTGAAATAGTCTTTATCGAATTGGCCTTCCTTAGTATCCTGACTATCTGAAGAAAAGTAGTTTTTATCAAATTTACCTTCCTTCTCTCCTGTATCTCTCTGGTCTCTTGAAATATCCTCTTGATCCGAATCCCTATCATCTGATTTATCCTGTCTTCCTTTCGGCGGTGGTGATGGTGGAACATTTTGATCCATATTTCTAGTAGAAAACGGAAGTAATCTACCTGCTATTTTTCCAAAAAATCCGTTCCCAATTTCCATACTGCCATGTCCCATTCTGCCCACTGCTCCAAATAAACCAGCTGTCATTTGTGTCCCATATAACATGGTCATTATCTTGCCCATTCCATCACTAACACCACCATCCAGTCCTGTCAGCTTCTGGATAATGTTTGGCCCATTTGTTACTGCAAAGGCAAAGAAAAGAATAATAAATCCTTTGATCAGTCCAGATACATCCCAATCAGAAGTAAATTTACAGGCCAATAGATATAATTTAAGTAAAATGGTTGTTATCAAAAGGATAATGTAACTATCCTTAATACCATCCAATATTTTTAATATTTTCTGATTTCCTGAAAGATTGGCAGAATACAAGTACGCGAGAATCCGATGGACTACAATATCAAACAATGTGGAAATTACTTTATATGATAAAAAAACGTATATGATAACAAGTGAAAGTAATTCCAAATAAATGGTAGAATAGTCTACTTTATAGCGATAATAATAGTTATTTAACAGGCTGGTCCAGGCAACCCCATCATAGTTTTCTTTCAATACATAATCTGGATCTAAACCATCTGTCCCTATCCAATTTGATTTTACCTGCTGTTTTATAATGTCCCTGGAATCTTTTTTTACATCATCAGGCTCAACAACCTCATTAATTATGAGATTGTAAGCATCCAACTGAGTAAAAGAATCATAAGTCAGTTTTGCATTTTTTACCCCCTCTGTCTTTTCATTCAGATGGGAAAGTCCCACTTTTGCATCCAGATATAATAAGTCATGAATGTTTGTCCCAATGGTCTCATATACCGTAACATTCGAATTGCTTCCACCCAGAATATCTTTCCTTACTTCAGTCCCAATAAAACCGTTGAGAGCATGAATCAGGTAACTCGAAGAAGAAATGACCAAAATTGCAATACAAAGGTTCATAACAAATTTTGGTTTTTTTTCATGCCAGAATATCAGAATCAGTCCCAGAAAAAACAGGGATAAACAAACCAGAGAAACAAACATCGGTTTCAAATCTTCAATGAAATTTTCTATTTTTTTATAAGAGGTAAAATCCACAAAACCAAAACAAGTATCATACAATTTGGTGCAAGCAGAGCCAAGTTCTCCCAACAAAAGGACCAGTCCCCATTTAGCTCTCCTTAAAAAACTGACAGCCATATCATTATTTTCAAACAGCTCTTTATTTTGTAATAAAATGTCCATCACCTTATCATCAGACAGAGCACTGGCCTTTCCTGCACATAAAAACCAAACAAAAGGAATAAAAATCAAAGTAAATAAAAGCAATTGTTTTCTTGTCTTTTTTCCCATGCAATACACCTTCCTTTATTTGGTCAATTCCCCACTACTTCCAATCGTCAAAAGGCTTAATAAAGCCTCCTTCTCATCATATCTTAAATCTGTTTGACTAATTAAATCTGCTAACTGGATGATCGTCATGTCATCCGAAATATCTTTAATCCCTGCAGACTGTTCGATTGCGACCAAAATCTGTCTTTTATTTGATAACTCTCCTATCGTCTTGATTTTTCTAGATATTTTTTTTGTTTTCATGGAAAATTGTGAGAAGGTTTGGCGATAATCCCATACCCTTTCCTCTAAATTAATTCCCGTACGGTCTTCCGTATTGATTTCGTGCAAATCAATCATATCCGGATTTGGAAAAGTATTGGTTAAATATTCGTAGCGAAACAAAAACCGTTTTCCAGATTCCTCACTGTTAAAAATTGGTGTTGCCTGGATTCTATTTCCTCTTAGGTCAGTGCGTTTTAGAACCCGTTTTATAACACATTCGCCCGGATATAGCTGCATCAATTCATTCGAATTTAACAAAGGCTTTTCCATGGAGTTTTCCATAAAATGCTTTTTGGTCGAAAGACGTTCTCCTGAACGCTGAACGTCAATCACTGTTTCATTTCCAAGCTCTTCAGAATATTTTTTTGCCGTATCCTCGTCATTGGTCAAAATATAGATATGGTTACCGCAATTGGAAGCAATCGTCTGAGCATTATCACCATATAATTTTTCCAATTGAGAGTTATCCTGAATAAATAAATCAAACGAAATATTTCTCCCCAGACACACTGTTATGATACTCTCCATCCCTTCAATCGGTGGTATGTTTCCAAATTCGTCTGCAATGACCTTAACTCGGTTTTTACATTTTCCACTCATTGATCTTGTTGCCTTTTTTGCCAGAACAAAATACATTTGCCGAATAAATACGGTTGCCAGAAAATGCGTTGATTTGTCATAATCCGGAATCCCTAAAAATACCGCAACCGGTTTTTCGCCAAATCCAATATCTTCCATTTTTAAGCTACTCTCTGCTGTCATTTTAGCAATATTTTCATATGTAAAAATTGTCAACTTCGCCAACATAGTCGCAAAAATGGACCCTTTCGTCCGATATCCTGCAACCTCAATACCGGCGTATTTTAATTTTGCACGATTTAATGGCGGGCGGTCATCAAAATACTTATCCAGCGCAGATACCTCACTCTCTCCCTCTTCTTCATCCTCATTAATCCTAAACCTGATCAACTCCGTAAATGTATTCAGAATAGAATACATATTTATTTTTTTTCGATTAGGATACACCTCTGTAAATATCACTTCTTCCGGAAGACTTTTTATTTCGGAATCCATTACAATATCTTCAGATTCTGCACATTCTTTTTTTCTTTGATATTTTTCTCTAGCAATAATTTTTTCATCCTCTGGTAACGAATCAAAATAATCTCGTTTTTTCTGATAAATATGGAGACGTTGTTTATTCTCTATCTCATCTTGCTGGAAACAATCCTCTATATGGGCAAGTATCAATGCTGTTAAAAGACTGGATGAAGTATCTTGCCAAAAAGAATCTGAGTTTGTAGGTTTATCCGGATTAAAGATAGAATAACTAAATGCTTGGGCTAAAAGCTCTGCATTGGAATAATCCTTTTCTTGGTAAAGTTCAATAATCTCTTCTAATGGACCAAATCCCATCGAAAAAAGCGGATTATCCAGATTTAAAAGATATACGTCGTATCCACGTTCCTCAAGCGTTCTTTTGGAACTCTTATACAGTTCCAACTTTGGATCAGTAACAACCAGGGATGTTTTTTCGTTTGCTCTGGAATACACATCAATACTAGGCAGTACAAACATTTCTCCTTTACCAGAACGAGTAATACCAATGATCAAATTATTTGTTGGAGTAGTATCTATGTACAGATTCTCCCCTATTCTGGATATAATCGTTCCACCATATCCCGGAAACGGTTTATCCCTGTCTGGAATCTCCTGATACTGTTCCTTAATTTCATCATTTGTTGTCCACCTCTCCACACCCTTCTGTCCTCGGTTGACTCCCTCCGAACTAAAGGCAGTCCGCATCCGGAACGCCTGATATATATCTATCCATGCCAAAAATAGTATGAATAGCACCATCAGGATGATATAAAGCTGTGGGAACTGTAAAATACCATTCCTGGAAGGAAAGATATTTTTAATCCCCAGATACTTCAACGGATGGTCCAAATCCTGAAAGAGCCTAGGAAGGGAAGGAAAAAAATTAAGAATATAATTCAATCCAAACCACAAAAATATATCCTCTACAATCAGAACACTTCGGATTGCCTTCCAGCTTCCCAATGCTCTCTCAATTCTCATTTCCTGTTGACTTTTAATTTTTGTCATATTGTTTCTCCCTTTTGATTCGGTAGTACAGGGGATTTTCCTCTGTACTACCACTTGCTCCATTCCTATATCTACATCAGCCACCACTTGTAAATACAATTCTGGAAGTAACCCATTCTCCTATATAAACGGCACCAAGGGCAATCACTAGACCAGTTAAAAGAAAAGGCAGTGCTTTTAGTGCCATTGAATGGCATTTTTCGTTGGGTATCATAAGGATTGCTCCAATTATAAAAAGATAAATTGTTGCGAAAATCCAAGTATACGGCTGACAATCTGTAAGAAGGGTATTAAGATTATCTGCGAATTGATCCATAAGGTTCTCCTTTCCTGCAGAGACACATTGCCCCGCATCTAATACTTTTTATTATTCTGTATGATTACTTAGTTACTTTCCTGCTTTTTTTATATTCTTTTCCAGTTTCTTTCTCTTACCACTAGGAACCTGATACTTACAGGAAGGTTTTACTTTTTTCAATGCATGTGCGCCAAATTTAATATCTTCAGATGAAATTTTAAATCTGGTAAGTTTGCTACATCCATAAAAAGCGTTTGCCTTGATCTTCTTCACATTTTTTCCGAGAGTAACTGTTTTCAGCTTTTTACAGTTTTTAAATGCCGCCTTTCCCACAGTGGCCACCTGATATTTTTTTCCATTATAAGTTGCTGTGTTTAATGTAATCTTAGTAATATTTTTTCCAGCCTTCACAACTTCCACAGTTTTATTACCTGTGAGCCGATAAGTTATCTTTCCCTGCTTAAACTGCTCATCCATCTGTACCTCATTTCCTGCATCAATGGAGGCACCAGGTCCAGATGTATTTTTATTTTCTTTTCCATTCCCCAGGTCTACATAAGCAGTAGGCTTTGGACTTGAAGATACCTGATTTCCTTTATCTGTTGAATCATCCCCTCCAATTTCTTCCCCTTTCGGTGGAGGTGATGTTGGCTCTAATGGATTGCTCCCACTTCCCGAATTATTTTGCCACTGCGCATACAAAATAATTACAGCATTATTTTCATTGCTCAGATTACAAACACTCTGCCCTTCGGCATACGGTGTCCCCGTTCCATCAGCCCTTGTATTCCATCCAATGAAAATATGATCTGCATAGGTATATCCATTTGCGTTTAGACTTTTTGTCTCTTCATAGAACATCTCCTGTTCCGGCATCATTCCGCTGCCTCCATTGGCATCAAATGAAATCTGATACCGGACAGGTGTCCAGTGTGCCTTATAGGTTTGATTTCCAGTCGTTCCTTTCTGGATGGTTATAATCTCTTCCGGAGTTTCCCCGTTGGACCCAGTCCATCCAGTGAACAGATAACCTGTTTTTACTGGTTGATGAAGAGTGAAATCTTCCGTTTCAGTGGTATAACTATCTGGATTATTTTGATCCATAATGCCACCATCCAAGTCATACGATATGGTATAAGAAATCGGTATCCAACGAGCATATAAAGTTGTACAACTGCCAGGAATGGATGTCGTGGAATCTTCTACTTTGACCCCTCCTGTCTTTGCAGTATACCAACCACCAAAGGTATATCCATCTCTAGTTGGTTCTTTAGATGCAATCCCATCTACCCAGACGGTATCGGTATCATAACTATTGTAAAAACCGTTCAAGACATAATTCCCTGTTTTCCCCCCGTTGGCATCCAAACGGATAATCTTAGCATCCATAATACGAACCCTTATACTGGAAGCCTCTTTATTATTGCAAGAAAAATCACATGGGCTATCACCCGTTTTTAACCGAACAATCGACTCTTTGTTGATAGATCCCGTACCTTTCTCCCAACATCCCTGGATAATCCCTAATGGGGAATCATAGTCCTCTGTGTAAATCTTTGTTTCCGGAATTTTTCCCGTAGTATATACTTTTCTCTTCCATGTAGCGGAAGCTGTTTCCCGGTATTCATAGATAATAGAATATGCGGCCGATGTTTTTTTTGTTTTTGCCTGTTCACAAAGATATCCTTGATTGAGTATCATCTGAAATGTACTGGCTCCTGCTTCATTTCCCAAGCCTCCATAACATATGATATTTTCTGGTACATACAAACTAGACGGAATGGCCGAATAGCCTACCTCTGCATCCATGGCATTGTTATGAAACACATGATATCCGGTCCCCTCCCATGATCCACTTGTTTTTTGATATTGTGTTGCCGCACCATACAGATCGGAATCGTTAATATTCAAAAGAAATCCGTTTGCAATAGCCATATTGTTTTTCAAACCATCACTTTTTAGCGTAGCACCCACAGCATCCGAATATAACTGATTGGTCCGGCTACCTGTCCAGTCCTTCAATAATACAGCCGGAGCATCTTTTGCTTTTGCTGTACCACTCTTCATCAGACTGCTAAATCCTGCACTGGTCAATATCAGTGCAGCAGATAATATTCCGCCCAAAGTCCGTTGAACAATTTTTTTCTGTCTCTTTGTTAGCATTTTATTTCCCCCTATTTCTATAATCCTTTCATACTTGCTTTTTTGACTTTGACTGACGCAGGATAAAAACAACACCAATCACCAACACAATGGCAAACAGAATACCAATCGTGATACCAAGTGCAGGCACTTTTTCTTCCTTCTGTTGGTACAGAGCTTTGGCACATATGGTATAGGTATTTTCTCCTGTGGCAATTTTTTTCTTCCCCTCATATAATGAAATATATTTTGTCCCTTTTTTTGCTTTTACCTTTCTGGTACCCTGATAGGTAACACGATACCGCTCTGCTTTTTTTTGTATAACGGCACTAGCATCCCGGCAAAGGATTCCCTTTTGATTACGATATGTTTTTCCATTCCAGGCAATCTTTTTTAGCCGGTAACCAGTAGCATCCCCTGCCACACTTTCTAGCAGCTCCTGTTCATATCCTTTTAACGGATGCTTTTCATTCTTTTGTACATTGAACCCTTTCCATTGAAAAACGTCTGCATCATAGGAAATAAAACGGATATTAACAGATACATTCTGCCATTTCTTTGCTTTTCGCCTAGTAATCTTCTTTTTTTTACAAAAAAGTGAAATACGTTTTCCTGTTTTTTTGTCCGTTGCAGCCACTTCTTTATAGGATGGAGCATCCCTCGCATTTGCCAGAGTCCCATACTCCTGCCATCCGGTAACAATCTGGCTGTACCCTTTTTTCAGTATCACGTCTTGTTTCTTTGTTTCTTTCAGCTGATACGTAATCCCATTTACTGTGAGCTTTTCCCTTGGAGTATAAGCAAATCCCTTCCTGACCACCTCACTTTTCAGTGTCTTCGTTACTGGTACTTCTTTCATCACCGGCTCGGAAGAGACAATCTCATAACTGATATTTTCCAGAACGTATTTCTTTTTTCCCTCTTTTAGCTCTGTCTGGAACTGATCCTCCGCTTTTTCTTTCGCATCCTTTGTTACATATTCAATGCTCTGAGTCATGATCTTTGTCCCTGATGCAGCCACAACACAGGGAACAACCTGAGAAACCGCCAACAAGACAGTAAAAAGAAAAAATCCTGCTCTCAAACGTTTTTCTTTTCCTGGCAAATGCTTTTTTCTTCGATACATTTCCAATAACAGTGCAGCAGATAACAGCATGAGACCTGCTAACACCCTAATCAAAAGCGGATATCCTGTTTTCGGAGACAATCCACTTCCTCCCGGAAAGCCTTCCGGAACATCCGTTATAATCTTTCCCGGCTTTTTTGGCTTGTACTGATCCTGCATCTTCACTTTTTGCGTTTTACTGGTATCTTTTACCTTAAATTGGATATCCTCTGCTTTTTCATAATTTTCTGGAGCTTTTTTTTCTACAAAAGTGTAGGTTTCCCCCACTTTGAAAATACCTTTCAACAAAGTTGCTTTCTTTGCTTTGGAAGTAAACGCTGCCACCTTTTTTCCATTACTATCCAATACCTCTATCTTTGCACCAGCCAGCCCTTTGCCAGTCTGCTTGTCCACCTTGCTAAAGGCTATCTTTGTCACACCATCTTTCATACGTACCAGCTGAACTTCTCCGGTATCTGTTATGGTAAATTCAATGCTTTCTGCCGTCACATAACCATCTGCCGGACGCCTCTCTGTTAAAATATACGTCTCACCAACAACCAAAACACCGATAATGTCATGCGATTGGCCGGTACTTGTCCAAGAATCCACTATTGTTTGATCCGATTTTTTCGTCACTTCCAGCTGGCAACCTTCAATCTCCTTCTCCCCAGTCAAGTCTGTTTTGGAAATATGGATTTTAGTTGTATCATCATACATACGGACGATATTGTCTTCCATCCTCTGATAGTCCTCCCCTTCTTTCTTATATATAAAATCCTTTTCCTCAATATCGTCTGCAATCCGGAAAGAAATATCGTCTGCTGTCACATAACCTTCAGCCGGACGTGTCTCCGTCAGGGTATATTCCTCTCCCCCGAAAAGACCACCTACCACCAGATTCCCAACTTCATTAACTTGGGCATATAGATTCTGATATTCTCTGTTCTCTGCTCTTTCTATCAGTTTTACCGAATCTCTGTCCCCCGAAATCCAGGAAACAATGACATTTCCCTGGTTATCTGTAATCTGCAGCTGACATCCGGGCAGTTACCTTTTCCCAGCCAATGACAGCTTGTCAATTTCAATGTTTGTCTGTATATTTTTTTTCGAGACACCTGCCATCACAGTCTTTGTATCCTGATCTTTATATTCTAAATGGATTGCTGCCGGTGTGGCACTAAGATAGTAGCTCTTTGGAACTTCCAGCTCCTTAAAATAGTAATCACCAGAATTTAAACCTTCGTTCTCTTCTCCTCTTTTATAATCCTCTGACATCATTGGCAGATCCAAAGAAGACACAGCCTTTCCCAATGCATTGGTAGCAACAATATCCAGAAGAGAATCTGCCTCTACAATCCTCTTTCCTGCAGCATTATAAATAGCATCTTTGGTATACAGACCAAACACAGCACCACTTACAGGTTTTGATGTCCTACTATCCTGTTTTAAAATAGAAACCTCTGCTTTTGCACGTTCATTGAAAACAGAAAGTACACCATTTTGATCTGTTATTCCAGAAGAATCCAGTACAAACTCATCCTCTTTATTTTCCCA
The DNA here is from genome assembly GCA_017936785.1 of Lachnospiraceae bacterium. Taxonomy (GTDB): domain Bacteria; phylum Bacillota; class Clostridia; order Lachnospirales; family Lachnospiraceae; genus UBA2882. The sequence continues at coordinate 39,911 of JAGBEV010000026.1, forward strand.
GGCAAATTCCACATCCCAGGTCTTTTCTGGAAGAACATAGCCATAAACAGTATCCTTCTCCTTTACCTGATATTTTCCCAACGGGAGGTTTACAGTGACTGTTCCATCTGAAGACATGCTATAATCACTAATCCCTCCACACTGTGAAGTAAATTGTGCACCCTTTCCTGTGGTAATGGTGCAGGCAAGATCTCCCTTCTGATACCATGTAGTTCCCTGATTATCCTGGGTAAAAATATCTTCCGCAGCGTATACCTCAAAAACAACCCCTTTCAGCCTAGTCTTTTCATAAACAAATCGACTTCTGTCCTTTGAAAGGCTGTCCAAAATCTCCGGCAGATCCGAAAGGTCTTTTTCGTCTTTTTCCCTCCAGACAAAATCCGCAAGCTGCTCACCAGTTTTCTTTACAGATAATTTTCCATAAGTTTCTTCGTTGGTATAATCCAGACTAACCGTTGTATAGGTGTTGCCCTCTGCATCGCTTTCCTGTGTATAGTTGTCTGCTTTACTGTTAATCTCTACTTCAATATATTTCTTTGTGATATGGAATCCATTCGCAGCAGATATCTCATAGATGCGATACAATCCGGAAGGCAAGGGCTTCCATGTCATAACTTGTCCACTTTCATCTGTTTGGAAAGTATCAGTCTGAATGATCTGGTTTCCGTTGCTGTGACTCTGTGTTATCAAAGATTCTTTCCCAGTCTGCTCGTCAACCTGGTATATCTGGTATGCAGTACCTTCTTTTAAAACAGTCTTTTCGGTACTGCCACTCTTTTTAATGATACGCAGATATGATTGGAAGGGATAGTCAATATAGACTTGTACGGGTTCCTCCTGCCTGCCATCAATAACCTTTACAGTATCCGCAATCATTTCTGTATCAGCTCCCCCTGTGCTGATCTGATGAATTACATATTCCCCATAATATAGCCTCTTGGTCGTAGCTTTTCCATCTATCCCTATCGTAATCGTATCTCTTTCGTATTCATCGCAATCTTCATAACTCCCTTTTTCTTTCAGATAAACCTGAAATTGGGAACCTGTTTCCCAATCACCTTCTCCTGTTGTTCCATTTGATTTCACTTTACATATGGTAAATTGTCCTGTAATCGGCTGATTATACACTGTCACCGACTGCCCTTCCCAGGTATATTCTACCGCCTCCGGATTGGTATCTGCCGTAACCGGAATCACCTGCTGATCTGATATATATCCGATCGGACTTTGAATTTCCTTCAGATAATAAGTCTTACCACTCCGCAAAAAATCCGTTGTAAGTTTTTCACCTTTTATGGTATAGACCCCTGCAGTTACTTTTTCTCCATTCTTATCCACTACCGATGCTGGTACTGTACATGCACCATCTTCATATAGCTGAAATTTTGCCCCATCCAGAGAAGCATTTCCATGTGCTTTTCCGTCTTCACTGTAGCCATCCTTTTTCTTCACAATAAGAGAAATTTTCTTATAATTATTCTGTATGTTTAAACTGTAAGATAACGGATATTCCGATAGAGTCCCATCTGCAACCTCTGCCCAAGTACCATCCTTATTTTGCTTCCAGCTGTTCTTAGCAGTCACTGTGATCCTCTTTCCTGCAGCATACTCTGGGTCTGCAACAATTTTGTCATTTCCCGTATCTGTTTCCCTAATGAGATAACTGTTGCTAATTTTTAAAAACTGCAGTTCCAAATCTTTCTCTGCCAGTGCATTCGCTCCCGATTTTGTCAAATCTTTTGCATAACGATATCCATCTGCTTCCAGCTCATCCCGAACTGCCTGCTTTGTGGCATCATTCATTTGATTTAATTCTGCATCTGGAACATATCCATAATCCTCAGATAACAATTGGTAGGTAAACCGATAATGAATCGTCCCATCTGCAGCTGTTACCGCAGTCACCTCAAACTGATCCTGATCATCCTGCACAGCCCCATCCTCAACCGCGTTTTTGCCAAAATATTGAAAAGAAACCATTTCATCCAGATTTTCTGCAGTTAATGTAAACGCTACATCTGAAAGCGGGTTTCCGTCTTCATCTTTTTTTATAATATTGATTCTTTGACGATATTTCACTTTACTGTTTAACAGCTTATATTGAGGAACCGATGTTGATGTTGCTTTAACTTCCAATAATTTCTGACGGTGTGAACCAGAACCAGCATATGTCCATTCCGTGACCTTTACTTCAAAGTTTCCGCCAACTGCAAAAATATCATTGTATAAATCATCTGTTGTTTTATTGGAGAAATAACCAGTATTGTCTTTAATCGTTCGTATAATCTCCTTCAATCGGCTTTCCTCTGTCACATCCTCCTGTACACTCCAAAACAATGCCTGTGCCAGGACATATGCCTGCTTTTTCTGTTTCATGGTGATATCAAACCAATACCCGATGTAGGCTTTTAATCGCTTTTTTCCACCATCCGTATTCTTATAGACAGTATCTGCAGACTGGTATACATCCCCCGAATGACAGGTATGTCCCAAATTCATGCAAAATGCATTTGCTCCATTTACTGATAACTTGTACCAATTTCCATTTTTCGTTTTATTTCCTATTGTCAATGTTCCCAGTTGTCCCAAATTAGAAATGTCTGCCGATGCCTCAGCAGCATTTACTTTCTGTGCTGTCTGTGGGATCAACGAAAATACCATTGCTAAGACAAGACAAAAGGATAAAAATTTCTTCCACTTTCGTCTAATAACCATGTTAAAGTCCTTTCTTTCATTAAGTACCATAAATAGCACCTAAAATTATTTGCAAACTGTTTGAATGATAGCAGTACTATATTCAACACAATCTTTAATATCTGTAGCATCCATCCTCTTTTCTTCGTCAAATTTAATTGAATGGACACCAATCTGAATCTTTTGCATATTTTCTATTCGGACTTTCCATTTATAAGCTTCCTCCATAAATAGCTCTTTCCATGAGAAAGCTTTTCTCATGACATTTAGATCACCTCCTTGTATTATGTTTTATATAGATACCCTTTGTGGGAAACTATCTCTTGTTTTCATTTGTAACAAAATCCGAACAAAATTCATTCCTTTTGTTACTTATCTGAATCTGGCTTTTTATCCTTTTCCTGCTCTTGTTTTTTCATTTTGAAGCGGACACAAATTTCCAGTGCCATCCTGATACAATCCTGATCCTCTTCCTCTGTAGTATTTGCTACATAACGATGCACCGTTGTACCGTTATATATTCTTGAACCTAGATATGTACTCATGTTGGACACCTCCTTTTTTCATATCTTATTCCTGCACAGATTGTCCCTATTCTTTGATGTTACTGTCCTCTCACTTTCTTTATTTTCACCTTGATTATTTTCTTGCTCATATTTCGTCTGTGCTATTTGAAGTTCATAGGCAAATACAGCTTTATCCAGAATAGATGCTAATTCAATTACATCAAGCTGTTTTAATATCACAACAATTTCTTCTATCTCTTTTTTATATTCTTTAACCATTAGCAAACTTCCTTTCTTGTCCTTTACGGACATTTTATATTCTTTATAAGTCCTTGTCAAGCATTCCAAAATATTTTCTCGTCCTTGACAAGCATTTTTTTGTATGATACTCTTTCCGAAGAGGAGGTAATTATGACAATAGGTGAACGTATTCGTTATTTAAGAAAAGATATATTACATCTTACACAACAAGAGTTTTCTAACAGTATAAAAATAAGCCGCTCCAATTTGGGAAATATTGAGACAAATGCTGTTTCCGTAACTCCCCGAGTTCTTGATTATATTTCAGAAAAATATTTAGTGAATCCTGATTGGCTATTAAATGGTGGAACAGATGAAGAAGTTTTTGTAGAACATTCTTTTGATATGGAATTAGCTCAATATACACAAGAATTATTAGATGATACAGATGATGTAATTGCTGATTTAATCAAAAATTTTATAGTAGTCTATGAAAAACTTGAACCGTCATCCAAACAGATTATTAAAAATACTGCCATAGAAACTTTAAATAGAATGAAGAAACGGTAACCTTAATGGTTACCGTTTCTTATATGTGTATTTATCATAACTATTATTTGAATTAAGAACCGTTTGTCCTGCTCATTATCTAAAGACCGAATTGATTGAATTATTATTTTTTTGTAATCCAAATTTTCTTTTATAAATTTTCTTCTTTCTTTTTTCATCCTATATACCTCCCCATGCCTCATAGTTTATTCTTTATTTTTATCATAAACAGTGTAACATGAAATTTCTGGAAATAAATAGGTTTCCATACGATTTCCAATATCCTGGAAATCGTCAGACAAAACTCAACACGTTTCGACACAAAATAATTTCTAAATTAAATAATATATTCCCATTCTTTTATCCTTCCAGTATTAGGCATAGGACATGCATCAAATTCATATCCATCCCCATCAATATAAACAGTTGCATAATGATGGTTTAAGTATCCTGCATAAGTCCATTCCGCTTCCAGTCCTAGTTTTTCTGCAAAATGACACATAATAATTGTCGCTCCTATGCAATCTATATGTCTGTTCTCCCAAAAAACCCCTTCATTAACAGCACTGTTTGCTCCAAGCCAATTTCCATCTGTATCTTCATAATAGCACAGATACATAAAATGATTTAATACATAACTTTTTAAAGCATCCATCTTTTCATAATCTGTCATTTCAGCGTTTGTGACCTCATTTAATACGTTTTCATACCATGCATTCACTTCTTTATCATAGTCTTTCAAAAGAATGTTTTTTGTTACACCTATCACCCATTCCTCTCCCACTTTCTCTGCTATCGTAAGATTTTTTATACCAGGAGTGTTCCATGTGCACATAAACACATAACCACCAGCTACTTTTTCTCTATCTTCATCCAAGTAATTTATGTCCACATAATTGGTGCTATATACAGTAAACCCATCTGTAACTGTATAATATCCTTCTTCGTGGTATTCATATTTTTCCGTTCCACCCCATATATCTATCGTACTTAAATCTGGATTTTCTGTTTTAATGTATATTACAGTCCCTGTCGGATACATCCAACTAATATTGCCATATTGAGTCATTTCATCATTCAAAACTTCCACCTCATAGGAATACTTTGGTTTTGCTTCTAGTGTTGCAGTCGGTTCTGGTGTTGGTGTAACGACTGATGTTGGTCTTGGTGATGGTGTCCCAGTTGGGAACACTGGCATTGCAGGTTTCATTGTCACTTCAGTTGTTGGTTTTGGTGTAGAAGTTGAAGCTGCATTAGAACTATTCTTCTTATTTACCTTTACAGTCACTTTAAATTTATAGGTATTTACCTGCTTTTTCCGATTAATCACTTTTACTGTAATCTTCGCTTTCCCGGCTTTCTTTCCTTTAATCTGAATCCCTATCCTTTTCATTCGTACAGATGCGATGCGCTTATCGGAACACTTTGCACGATACTTCTTAACACTTCCAGGCCATAGGGATTTTACCGTTTTTATTTTTCCTTCCTGGATTGTTACCGCCTTTGTTTCTGTCTTAGCAGCTGCATTTTTTTCTGCAACAGATAATAATAATAATGATACCATTGTTAATAATAATACTTTTCCAACTCTCCATCTTTTCATAACTACTCCTCCTTGTCTAATTCTAAACTCGTCCCCAAAAAAGTGTTTCTATGATTATTTATAATATATAATATTCTTTTTTTGTTTGTTATGCAATAGTAACATACAAAAAAAGTTGACAAATTATCTGATTTCAAAGAAGGTGCCAAAAATGGCACCTTCTTTGCTTCTATACAAATTTTAAAGGTAATCTGACTTTACTATATCTCCTATCTTGCAATTAAAAAATTTTGCAATCTTCTCCAGCTGTGGAAAAGAGGGATCTGTTTTTCCATTTTCAATATTGTTCAGTGTGCTTCGTGAGATCCCCGTCATTTTACTGAGCTGTTCCAGACTTATCCCTTGCTTTTCTCTGGCTTGCCATATTAATACTTCCATCTTTTTATCTTTCGTTAATGTTTTTAATAATTATAAAACATAAACTATTCAATATATTATGGAAATTTCTACCATATCATAGATACAATATTACTTTTTTAATCTTTGTTATGGATTCTAAAATTCTTTTATTTTACTTAAATAACTCAATATGCTATACTTTTTAGTACAATTTACAAGATATTATAACACACCTGGAGTAAATTTATTGCACCAGAGCAAATTTGACAATTATATAATGAACTTAACCAGGCAGCTGGTAGGGCGGCTCTACTCATTCCGAGTCTTGCGGAAGGAGGAAAGCTTATGAGTACATATGAAGAATTTATGGTATTACTTACTATTGCGTTACTTATTGTTTCCATTCTGAATTTGAAAAATAAGAAATAGCCGTCTGGTTCCTGGAAAGAATAGACGGCTATTTCTATCTAGCTTATAAATTCGCCGGAACGAGTAGGTAGCAGCTACTCTCCAGCTGTCTTGCTAAGTTCATTATATACTTTTATAAACAATGTGTCAATTAAAGACTATTTTCTCGTAGTAAGGTGCTATTTTTTATGTAGTAATAATTCACCGACAAATAAGTATATATTAACCAACGGCTTCCTTATTAAGTTACACTTGCAAAAATAAATCGTCACTTAGAATAATTTTGTTAAAAGCTTAATTTCCTCTTAATGTCGAATCATATTCTTGAATTTTAGTAATAATATTTTCCATCATCTTTTCTTCTTTTTTATTAAACAGATATCCTGTTATCAATTTTATGATTGTAAAATATGTAGCAATTACAGAACCAAATGCCGCTAAAATCTCTGGCAAGACATCCAAAGCTCCAATTTCTGGATTTAATGCCGTAATCAGTAAGCAAGTAAATACAATAACTACCATTGCAATCGGAACACCAATGAACAATATCATAGATAAATCAAAAATATCATACTTTTTATACTCCTTAAATTTCATTGAGCTTTTAGTATTATCAACATATGCTTCCAAAAGTCGTGTATATTGTTCATTATGATCAGCCAAACTTTTTTTATCATGTGCCCGCAAATCTTTATCTGAACTTAAACTTCGTACATTCTCTGGAGGAAGATTCTCTTTAACTACCTTTTCTTCTATTTCTTTTTTATGCTCTTCAGCTACTTTATCGTTAAGTACTTGATCAGATGTTTGATTCTCTATACTGTCCATACTTTTCTATCCTTCAATTTGTACTTCAACTATATTCTCTACTTCAATATATCTTTTTAAAATAGATTCTGTTGATACACCAAAATAATCAGCCAAGCGTGCAATGACATCAGGCTTACTGTTCTCCTCTTCTTTTTCAAAACACATTCTTTTTTTTATGAATATATCTGCTGGCATTAGTAAATTAGCAGCAAATTCATTCGCACGGTCTTCTTTATAATCTTTGTCTTGACTATTTTTCATATATGTAGAATAAAATGTAGGATCTTTTGCCTCATTATAATCAAATATATAATGTGCTAATTCATGGGCTAAAGCAAATCTCATATGTCCATCTGTATCTTTTTCGTTCACACAAGCAATTTTTGTTGTTCCATACTTGGCATAATATCTAGGATCAACAGAAAGATAAGCTGATAATTCATCCGGCTTCATTTTCTGCTTATATGTCTTTATCCCTAGCAAATTCAATATTTTTACTATTGGAACATACTGCTTGTCCGCATCAATTTCAAATACTTCTAATATTTTCTTTGCACATTGTGAAATATCATCTTTCAAATCCTCATCGTTACGAATCTGATTAATAACTTCCATCGATGTTGGTTTCTTTTCCATTTTAAAATGTAGTATCCTTTCTAGTTGTGTATGTTTTCCTCTTCTATTTTTTCTTTTGTTGTAGTCTTGTAAATATATAATCTTAGACATTACAACACCCCCTTTCAAGGATGATACAATATCTATACTTCGTAGAAAACCAAAAACAAACCAACAAATCTCGTACCTTTTCTTACTTTTCCACTTTCATTCTATCATTTACTTACACGTTTGTCTATAAAATTTAATATTTTTACATACTTTTACATACTTTTTCATACTCATTTTTAAAATAATTTTTATACTTATTTTGAAAACTTTTTTATAGCCATTTTTAGAACTCTTTTTTGATAAAATATACAATAATTATAGACTTTAATCAATAATATTGTTCCTTGCTAAAACATGTAATATTATGTATTATGTCTTTTATATATGTAATGAAAAGAATATCACAAAAATATTTTCAAAAAAGTGGAAAATTCTCAGTACTAAAGTACAACATACATAATTAGAAAGGATGTGATTCTGTGATTGCCATCTATGTTCGTCAGTCCCTTGATAAGAAGGACTCTCTTTCTATCGAATCCCAGATTGAAGATTGCATATCTTTATGCAAACGTAGTGGCTGGGAAGAGTACAAAATATATAAGGATAAAGGTTGGTCAGCAAAAAATCTTGACCGTCCAAGCTTCCAACAGCTGAATAAAGATGTAGAGGCTGGCCTAATCCAAGCAGTTGTATGCTACAAAATTGACCGTATCAGCCGAAATATACGTGACTTGGTAAATCTAATCGAAGATTACAGCGAACTTGGAGTCCACTTTGTTTCCTTTGCAGACAACATCAATACAGCTGCTCCTGGCGGCATGATGATGGCAACCCTATTTGGTTCCCTGGCTCAGATGGAACGAGAAGCCATCATTACCCGTGTAACTGATAATTATTATTATCGGTGTGAACAAGGATACTGGGGTGGTGGACCAGCTCCTTATGGATTCCATTTGAAAAAAATCCAGGAAAATGGACAAAAGCATACCGTCTTGGAAGCCGACGAAGAAGAATCTGCTGTTGTCCGAAAATTCTTTGACTGGTATTTGGAACCAGATGGTACTGTATTCTATATTCTGAATAAGGCAAATGAATTAGGCATTAAAACAAGAAAAGGAGCTGAATGGACCTCCCGTGTTGTTTCAGAGCTATTGTCAAAGCCTGTTTATGCACCAAATACAATGGATGTGTATAACTTTTATGCATCACAAGGTGTCAACGTCCGCATCTCTCCCGAACAATGTGATGGCTCTCTATCTCTGAATGTTTTTGGTAAAAGAGATCGTGGCAGTAAACAGACCAAACGATCACGTCCTGTTAGTGAAATGACCCTGGCACTGGCAAAACACAAGGCTATCGTTGATAGCAACACGTTTTTACGTGTCCAGTTTAAAAAGAAATCCAAACTGGCATCCTCACCCAGAACTGGCACATCCAAAACTACCATACTTTCCGGTCTGGTTAAATGCGGAGTCTGTGGCAGAGCAATGTCCCCTTCTAATAGCAGGGGAAATGTAAAATACTTCACTTGTTCCGGCAAAAGAAATTATGCCAGTGGTACATGTGATTCCAAGAGTATCAAAGTACAATCCCTGGAGGAAATTGTCATTCAGGATATGATATCCTATTTTACAGAACCAAATATCATATCTAAATTTCATTCCAGTCCCCCACCACAACTTTCTTCTGTAGAAAACTTGAAGATTAATGCTCTACAGCAGGAAATTGCTAAAATCAATACAGATATTGAACACCTTTTAGATGCTGTAACATCTGGCAACAACAAAGCAATAGAATATCTAAACCGCCGAATTGAATCATTGGATGAAAAAAAGAACCGCCTGAATCAGGAGATTCTTTCCATCCGCAATGAATCTAACAATGTGCTGCATCTTTTCAATGATATCAATATTGAAACACTCCCTGAAATCCTTCAGGATGGAGAATTTGAAGAGCAAAGACACCTCTGCCAATGCCTGATCAAAAAAATCACATTTAACTCTCCAGAAGATATCATAATTGAATATGCAATTTAAAAAAAGCCCCAGTTTATGGGGCTTTAAATGTGTTTTCTTTTTGCGTGTAGTGTATCTACATCCCATTGGATCGCATGATATCCGCACTCTTTTACCGCTTCAATCAAGGTATCATTATAATCACCATAAGGAGGACGGAACAACATCATCTCTTTTCCGGTCAGTTCTTTCACTTTATCATGCACCTTCATGATTTCGTCCTTGCATTCCTCCTTTGATAGTTGGGACATCTGCTTATGGTTTTCGCTGTGATTTCCCAGATCATGCCCTTCCTCTGCTATCATCTTCACATCATCAGGATATGACTCCACCCATCCGCCTGTCATAAAAAAGGTCACATGGATCTTATGCTTTTTTAAAATTTGCATAATTTTTTTAGTATCCTCATTTCCCCATGCTGCATCAAAAGAAAGAGCTACTTTTTTATCTGGACTGTCTACACAATAAATTGGCAATTTCCGTTCATTACTTATTTTACTCTGATATTTACCGGCATTAGTACTGGTAGCAACAGATTCTTTTGCCAGTTTATTTTGTCCATAGCCAATGGCTACACCAGAAATAAAGATTACTGACAGCACAAAAAGCCCACAGCGGATAAATGTTGCAATTTTAGCAATTTCTGTCTCTTCCTTCCCTTCCTCATAGCAATCCCTCATAGAACCTGAAAACTGAGTCAGTTTCTCCTTTATATCATTCCAAATCTCCATATTCTCTCTACCCGGCAGACTTTATCCATCAAGTCTGATTCCAATACACATTCTCACTATCAAAATATGCATTAGTTCTCCAATTCATGCAGAAGATTTTTGAACATGCGGAGCAGAACCAGTACGGCCGCAATAGAAAGAATGAATTCAGCCACAAACTGGGAATAAGCCAGACCATAAAGAGGAAACAGCATATTCAAAATAGAAAGAGCTGGAATTTCCAGAACAATTTTCCGAAGTATGGCAAATACCAGAGATTGTTTTCCCAGCCCGCATGCCTGAAAAACACCGACAGCCAGAAAATCCATACAAAGAAACGGTAATCCAATACAAAGCCCTCGTAAAAACCTACTTCCATAAGCAATAATGCTTTTATCTTTGATAAACAACATAATCCAGAAATCAGCACCCAGATAAAATCCTACCGAAACAATCACCATAAAAATCAGGGACAACTTGGTAGAGAAGGTCAGAGTTTTCTTCATCCGGGTAATATTTCCACTGGCATAGTTGTAGCTGATCAACGGCATGATACCCTGTGAAATGCCCAGTGCAATATATAGCGGTACCATATTCACCTTCTGTGCGATCCCCATGGCAGCTACAGCATCTGAGCCGAAAGAGGAAGTAAAATTGTTGAGAACTGTCATTCCCGTTACATTTAAAAGGTTCTGGACAGCTGCCGGTATTCCCACCGCACAGATTCCTATGGCAATCACCTTTTCTAAACGAAACATCGATGGATGAATACATACGTAAATATTTCCCCTTTTTACAAATAAAAGTATGAAAAAATAGGCACATGCCACGCAATTTGACAGAAAAGTAGCAAGCCCTGCCCCGGCTGCTCCCATATTCATTCCCCAGGGCAGGATAAAAAACGGGTCCAGTATGATATTCAAAAGGCATCCACTCATAGTGCCAATACTGGCATGAAGAGAAGAGCCCTCCGAACGTACCATATAAGCAAGCACTACATTTAATATTGCCGGTACTGCTCCAAAAGATACTGTCCATTTCAGATATTCCCCAGTTGCAGTAACCGTTTCTGCATCGGCACCCAGTACAGCCAGGATCTGGCTGCTAAAAGCAGTATAGCCTATAGAAAACAATACCCCGCAAAGTAAAGAACAATAAAATCCAAACGCAGAGCTGCGGTATACTGTGTCATACTCCTTTTTTCCAAGGGCGCGGCTCATCATGCTGGAACTTCCCACACCAAACAGATTGTTTACTGCATTAAATGCCAGCAGCACAGGAGCTGCAAGAGTCACCGCGGCATTTTGAATCGAGTCATTGAGCATTCCAACAAAATACGTATCTGCAAGATTGTAGATGACCATAACCAGCGAACTAATGATCGTCGGAATGGCAAGAGTCATGACCGCCCTGGGAACCGGTGTTTCCTCAAACAATTTTATTTTTGAATTATCCTCCATCTAAATCTCCAATCCTGTGCATATTTTTGCACATAAACCTTCTTCCTCATCCTCTCTCCACAGATGAAAAAAGCTGTTCCAAATCCTGATAAGTCTCAATTTCATTAACCCTCCGGCGAAGAGATGCCGAATTTTTATAACCGGTAGTATACCATGCTACATGTTTTCTCATCTCTCTCATTCCCATCAGCTCACCTTTATACTCTGCCAGCATCCGGGCATGGCGTAATATCATCTCTATCACTTCGTTCAGTCCTGGCTTTTCCTCCAGAACACCTGTCTGCTGATAGGTTTTAATCTGATGAAAAAGCCAGGGATTTCCCCGCACTCCTCTCGCCAGCATCAATCCATCACAGCCAGTTTTCTCCTGACAGCACAGTGCATCCTGCGGAGTAAAAATATCTCCGCTGGCAATGACCGGAATCCCAACAGCCTCTTTGACCTGTCGAATAATCTCCCAGTCTGCTTTTCCACTGTAATACTGTTCTCTGGTTCGTCCATGAACAGCAATTGCCGAAGCTCCACAATCTTCCATCCGTTTGGCAAAATCCACTGCATTACAGCAATCCTCTGCAAATCCCTTGCGGAATTTTACCGTAACCGGTTTTTTAATTTTTTGGACGATGGCAGAAACAATTTCTCCTGCCAGCCTTGGATTTTTCATTAAAGCAGACCCTTCTCCATTATTGACTACCTTTGGCACGGGACAACCCATATTAATATCCAGAATATCAAAATTCCTGTTCTCGATCTTTGCTGCCATCTCTGCCATCAACTCTGGTTCCGAACCAAAAAGCTGCAGAACCGCTGGATGTTCCTTTTCATCAATGGTCCAAAGCTGCTCTGTATTTTTATTATTATAGTATATCCCTTTTGCACTAATCATTTCGGTGTATACCAAATCTGCCCCCTGCTCCTTACATAGTAGACGAAATGGCAGGTCTGTTACTCCTGCCATTGGTCCTAATATCAAATTTCCAGGGATAGATACCGTTCCAATCCGAAACCCATTCATCGTCTATCCTGTTCCTTTCTTTTTTACTGTTTCTTATTTCAGCTTCTGCTGTTTTTCATAAATCATCTGTAACCCCTTTAAGGTCAGATCACTGTCATAGATATCTATTTCTTCGGTATAATCAGTGACGATCTTTCCAAGTCCGCCAGTGGCAACCACCTTGATGTCTTTCAGTCCGGATTCTTCCTTTATCTTATTAATGATAAACTTGGATTGTCCAACTGTTCCGAAGAACAACCCTGCCTGCATTGCTGTAATGGTGTCCTTTGCCACCACATTGGCAGGACATTTGATTTCAATTTCCGGCAGATTGGCAGTATCATTCCATAACGCATTGGCTGATATACGAATTCCCGGGCTGATGACTCCACCCAGAAAAGCCCCCTCTGCTGTAACTAAATCGTAGGTAGTAGCTGTCCCATAATCTGCTACGATCAGCGGTCCTCCATACAAACCATATGCCGCCACTGCATCTACAATACGGTCTGGTCCTACCTCTCTTGGATTAGCCGTCTCAATTCGGATACCGGTCTTAATTCCAGCCCCTACAATAATTGGCTGACAGTCCAGATATTTGATAATACCGCTGGTAAAAGAATACATCATTTTGGGTACAACAGATGCCACAATCACCTCATCAATATCATCCTCTGAAAACCCCTTCTGCTCCAGAATACTGCATATCAATGTACCATATTCATCAGATGTTCTAGGCATTTTTACTGTAAAACGAAAACGGGTGATCAGCTCTGATCCGTCAAACACACCAAACGTAATATTTGTATTTCCAACATCCACAGCTAATAACATAGTTTCCTCCATTCACGCACGTCTTATGTACATTTCATCCATTCTCTTAATTTTCTGCACAATAACGGGCTATTTTTTTGATTCTTCGTCTAATAAATCACTAATATCTTCCTTAAGGAAAAAGGCTTTATAATATAATTCCAGTGCTTCCAGCAACTCCTGCTTTTCTCTCTGGATTTGTTTCACCTTCAATACACTTCCGATTTCATCAAAGAAATAATCATTCTCCTCTGATGTCACATGGAATAATAAATTTCCCATCTCGTCAAATTGCAGTGTTAGAATGCCGCCAACATCAGAGGTGTATAATACACACATAATCTGAAGTTCTTCCTGTATACTCTCTGGAAGTCTTGCAAATTCAGGATTTAAATAATATTTTTTCTCATAGGCACTTGCAGCACAGAGAATAATTTCCCCATTCTCCTCCGACAGGCCTTCAAAAGTATTATCAAAGAAATCATCAAACGTATCCATATATCCCCCTTACTGAAACTTCACCAGACACGATAGACTTCACTCCCTGCCCTGTTTCCACAAGCAATGCCCCATTTTCATCAATGCCATGTGCAATACCCTGTTCTATCTGGGACTGGTCTGCCTCTTCCTCCATTCCGTAAAGAATCCGTACTTCCCTGTCCCGGTTCACCAGCATTGCATTATACTCCTCCTGAAGCAGCGACAAATCTCCAGTCTGAAGATATTTTTGATAACAGGTAGTAAAAGCCTCCATAATCGCAGCAATCAACCCCTGTCTGTCGACTGTTTTTCCAGACTCCAGATAGAGAGAAGTTGCTTTGTCTTGAATCTCTTCCGGAAATTGCCTTGTATTTGCATTGATCCCAATTCCTACTACAGCATAATGAATATAATCTAACTCGGAACTCATTTCTGTCAGGATACCACAAATCTTTTTTCCATTGACAACAATATCATTTGGCCATTTAATATAGGATTCTATCTGGCAGACATTCTGAATTCCCTTTGCCACTGCCAGAGCCGCAATTAATGTAATGCAGGAAGCCTGTACTGGTTTCACCGGCGGTCTGAGTATCAGGCTCATCCAAATACCGACACTGTTTTCAGAAGACCATCTGCGCCCTCTTCTCCCTTTGCCTGCAGTCTGTTCCTCGGCAACCACCAGGGTTCCCTCCGGTTCTCCAGACTCTGCCAGCTGCTTTGCTCTGGTATTGGTAGAATCAATCTGTTCATGACATTCTATTTTCTTACAGCAGCAGCCGGAAGATAAACGGCTTTCTATATCCGGACCATACAGCCTGTCCGGCGTCTGAATCAGCCGGTATCCTTTATTGGACACAGACTGAATTTCATATCCTGCTTCTTTGAGCTGCGATATATTTTTCCATACAGCCTGTCTGCTCACGCCCAGGCTTTCACACAGGCTCTGTCCGGAAACAAAATGATCTCCTGCCTCCCGCAGTACACGAAGTATCTTTTTTTTCATGATTTTTTCCCAGCATCTTTCCAAACATATCAGCTATTGTTTGATTTCTATCCTCATAGCTTTTTATGCTTCTCCTAAAGTTGCAACCATCACTGCCTTGATGGTATGCATGCGGTTCTCTGCTTCATCAAAAACAACAGAAGCATCCGACTCAAACACTTCATCCGTCACTTCCAGTTCACTCATACCAAACTTCTCATATACCTGCTTGCCAATCTTTGTTTTCAGATCATGGAATGCAGGGAGACAATGCATAAAGATAGCCTGTGACCCAGCATTTTCCATCACTTTTTTATTAATCTGATATGGCGATAAGGCTTTGATCCGTTCTTCCCAGACCTCTTCTGGCTCTCCCATAGAAACCCATACATCTGTATACAATACGTCCGCCCCCTTGGTTCCTTCCATCACATCTTCTGTCAATGTCACAGAACCACCGGAAGCCTTGGCGTATTCCTCACACTGTGCCACCAGTTCCTGATTCGGAAAATACTCTTTCGTAGTACATGCAGTAAAATGCATCCCCATCTTGGCACAGGCAATCATCAGTGAATTCCCCATATTGTAACGGGCATCTCCCATATATACCAGCTTCACACCCTTCAGCCTTCCCAAATGCTCCTGAATAGTCAGCAAATCTGCCAGCATCTGGGTTGGATGATACTCATTGGTCAAACCATTCCATACCGGTACACCAGCATATTTTGCCAGTTCTTCAACAATTTCCTGCTCAAATCCACGGTATTCGATACCATCAAACATACGCCCTAAAACCCGGGCTGTATCTGGGATACTTTCTTTCTTTCCAATCTGAGAACCCTGTGGATCCAGATAAGTTACTCCCATTCCCATATCATGTGCTGCCACCTCAAAGGAACAACGGGTACGGGTACTTGTCTTTTCAAAAATCAAGGCAACATTTTTTCCAATATAATGGTTGACCGGAATCCCATTCTTTTTCTTTTCCTTAAGTTGTGCTGACAGTTCCAGAAGATAGCTGATTTCCTCTGGTGTAAAATCCTTTAACGTCAAAAAATTTCTTCCCTTTAAATCCATAGTTTCACCTCATATCTATCCATCTTTTCTCATTTTTGTTTTAAAAAGGGCAAAAAAACTTTTTGCCCTTTTTAAAGCAAAGAAATGTTTCCTGCCAGTCCGCCTGACGGCACAATTTGTACCTTTGGGCGGACTGACAGAAAACATAAAAATCAACTTTCTATCATTATTTCTCTGCAGCTGTTCCAGAAGACTTTACAACCTCTGAAATAGAGCTGACCATTCCTGCCATGCTCTGGATATCCGATGGAATAATAATCTTCGTCGCCTTGCCATCCGCTGCCTTTGCAAATGCTTCCAGACTCTTCAGCTCGATCACCTTCTGACTTGCATTTGCCTCATTCAGCATTTGGATACCATCTGCATTTGCTTTCTGTACAGCAAGAATAGCCTGAGCCTGACCTTCTGCCTCTCGGATAGTAGCCTCTTTCTTTGCCTCTGCACGAAGAATTGCTGCCTGTTTTTCAGCCTCTGCCTCCAGAATGGCAGATTCCTTATGTCCTTCTGCAACCGTAATAGCGGACTGTTTCTCACCCTGTGCAATCAGGATTGCCTCACGTTTTTCACGCTCTGCCTTCATCTGCTTCTCCATCGCTTCCTGAATAGCCGCTGGAGGAATAATATTTTTTAACTCAACCCGGTTTACCTTGATCCCCCAAGGATCCGTTGCAGAATCCAGAGAAGAACGCATCTTGGTATTGATAATCTCACGGGAAGTCAATGTTTCATCCAGTTCCATCTCACCAATGATATTTCTCAAGGTAGTGGCAGTCAGATTTTCAATCGCCATAATCGGATTTTCTACTCCATAGGAATACAGCTTTGGATCTGTAATCTGGAAGAAAATCAATGTATCAATACGCATAGTAACATTATCCTTTGTAATAACAGGCTGTGGAGGAAAATCCAGTACCTGCTCCTTCAGGCTCACCCGTCTGGCAATACGGTCGATAAATGGTATTTTGAAATGAATCCCAACATCCCATGTACACTGATAACCACCCAGACGCTCAATAACATATGATTTTGCCTGTGGCACTACTTTAATGCAAGAAACAGCAACTAATGCCACAACAATGATAAATGCTAATACAACAAATTCCATACTTTTACCTTTCCCTTCTGAGCTGCTCATGTTAACCATCAGTCTGTGACGCAGCACATACACAAACCAGTTCTTTTGTTTTCATCCTTTTCCTTGCTACTCCTGTGTGAGATTTTCAACAAATCTGCCTTTTTCCCACCTGTAACCTTCCTATCTTTCCTCTTCTACGGGAAGTACGATTGCCTTGACACCCTGGATTTCCTTAATGATCACACGGGAATCTACCGGAATCTTCGTATCCTCCTTTTCTGCTCTGGCACTCCATTCCATGCCATTTACAAAAATGCGTCCCTTTCCGTTAAAATTATCAACTGCTTCAATCACCTTCCCCTCTTTGCCGATCATGCTGTTTACATTTGTCTTTTCCCGGCTATTATTCAAATGTTTTTGAATAAATGGTCTGGTAAAGAAAAGTAACACAAATGAGACGACGAAGAACAAGATAATCTGTACTATCACCGGCATGCCAAGCAAGGAGGCAATAAACGCAACCAATGCACCACCAGCAAACCAGATCGTAGTAAGACCAAGAGTGATAATTTCAATGATCAAAAATACTATCAGTCCTATCAGCCAGCAAAACATAATGATATTATCTGCTGTAATCATAACCACTCCCCCTTTGTAATGGACTGTCAGCATTATAGCCTATTTTTCAGTTTATTTCAATACCCAAAGACTTAGAATCGCTTTCGTTCAATTAGCCAAATGACGCAAATTTGAACCCTGTTTTGCTCTGCCCCACAACCGAATAGCGTTGTTGTTTCATTTTGAATGAGACAATTTTTGTCTTCGACAAAATAAAGAAAAACCGAAAGAACATGTCTTACCATGTCCTTCCGGTCTCTTTCTCTTTTGTATTGCAAAGATAAGATCAGACTATTTTACTGTAACCTTTTTCGCTTTAGAATAGCTGCTGTAAAGCTTCGTCTTACCAACCTTCTTATAAGCACGAATCCTTACATAATATTTCCCTTTCTTCAAACCTTTGATCACTTTTGACGTAGTCTTATTTTTAGTAATAGAAACTGCCTTTGCTTTCTTTTTAAACTTTGCATCCTGGGAATACTGAAGCTGATAACCTGTTATCTTTTTATTCTGTTTCCAGGTCACTTTCATCTTTTTACCCTTTAATGCCTTTACCTTACTGATCTTCATAGCCTTTGGCACTACTTTAAGGACACAAACTGCCTTTGCCTCATTATAGGCTGCTGTAGCAGCTGCTGTTATTGTAATATTAGTTACACCATAATTCTTAACGGTAACCTTTCCACTGGCATCTACAGCAGCAACCTTTGTATCAGAGGATGCATAGGACAACTGCCCATCACCGGATGTCTTTGCACCCAGATTAAACGCCTTACTTCCAATCGCCTTGCTGAGAGAGGATGCTACAGTAATTGTCTGTTCTGCCTTAACTGTTACCCCCGGAGTTCCTGGTGTTCCTGTAGCACCTGGAGCCTCTGTATTTCCCGGAGTTTCTGTAGTCCCTGGAACCTCCGTAGGAGTTGGATCTTCCGGTGTAGATCCATCTAAGCCATCTGGAGTAGGATCTGTCGGTTCCGGTATTTCTACATCGCCAACACCTACAGAAAAGAATACTTTTAATCCATTTTCTGTAATGGCTGTTACTGTTGCCAAACCATCACTGATCGCTGTCAGACTGACTTTAACTTTTCCATTCTCATCCACTGCCTTTGCCGTGCTGTCTACTGCAATAACAGAAGAATTTGTTGAATAGAATGTAACAAAAGAGTCAGTATCTGCTGGTGCTAATGTAAGCTCTACTTCCCTACTGTCTCCAACCTGTGCCAGTGCAATTTTTGTTTCACTGGATGTGGTCATTTCTGTCGCTTCATTTTCCTTCTCTACAACAGGGAAGAATTCCATATCTTTAATAGTAAACTTAACCGTAATCTTCTTTGGATCTGTTATATCGTTGAAAGAAACTGTATGCTTCTTAGAATCGGTTGTCACTTCTTCTACAGCGCTTCCATCCCAGCCGTTAATCGGATCGTTACTATCCAACTGTCCATTTGGCTTCAAAAGGTTTTTAAATCCTTCCTCATCCATAGCAGATGTTTTCTTCAATGTCAGTTTAGTACCATCTACTATTACCTCGTCATAACGGATTTTTGCTGACTGGACGACTGGTTTTAACTTATTACAGTCTCTGATATAAACAGCTGTCATATCCTTCAGTGCAGTAAGTCCTGCCGTCTTACCATCTTCAGAAAGTTCCGTATCCATGTCATATGATAACTCGTACTGACCATCTCCAGTAATATTAACAGACTTACCTGTTTCTGTAATGCTGCCGATCAATACATTTAATGCAACATCTACAGAACTGCTCTTTGGACTTCTTGCAACCTTTACTTTCACAATCGTGCTGACACCACTGGCCGCCGTAACTATTATATAAGTGCTTCCAGGCTTTTCACCATTAATCTTACCAGAGCTGCTTACAGTAGCTATCTCTGGGTTAGATGAGGTATAAGTAATCGTATCTTTACTGTCCGCCGGAAGAAGTGTTGTATTGATCTGTGCACTTTCTCCCTCTGTTACCTCGTAATATGCTTTTTCTGTCTGAATACCTGTAGCGGTATCCTTACCACTTGGGCTTACTATCACCTGAATATCCTTTGTAACAGATTTACTCTGGGAATAAGCATGAATCGTGGTGATACCTGCTGCCTTCGCATGAATATGTCCATTCGATACAGTAACAATGGCATCGTCATCCGTACTCCATAAAAGCACATCATTTGTATTGCTTGGTTCAACAGTAGCATTCAGGGTCTGATAGTCCCCTGCCTTCATTGTAAGTTTTTCATCTTCTACTGTAATACTGCTGATCTCCGTAATCTCTGGATTTGTTGATACACTGTTATCGCTGATCGAAGCATGACCATAACTCATGTAAATCTCATTAATCATAGTACTTAAATCCTGACCGGAATGATCCAGATAAGTACCACGCATCATACCCTCAATCGTGTCGGCATAAACAGGTTCCATAGCCGGACGGTTCCAGTAGTTAAACAGCCCTGTATTTGTCTTTGTGGTAACATAGTTTCCATCCCCCTGATCCCATACAACAGGGCAAACACCATAACTCTTTGCTACCGCGTTACAGAATTCACTGTTTAATGCTCTTTCTACATTGTTATAGCCGGTTTCCGAACCAGACTGTACCTGCTGTCTTACTCCATACTCTCCGACATAAATCGGTATGTCATTGGACAACGCCTGAACATTCTTTACCGTACTACTGAGAGAGGTCTGCCAGGTTACTAACTGGGCACGAGTCCATCTCACGGATGAATTATCCTTATAGATATGAACGGAGAACATTAAACGTGTTGTTTCTGCATCGGAAGACACCAGTGGATCTGCTGGCATTGTTGTTCCTGTACTAAAAGTAGCAAATCTTCCGGTAAATGCCAGCCAACGCTTAATATTATTGGAACCGGTAGAACGAACTGTATTTACAAAGATCTGATTTAAATTATTTAAAATCTCTGTATCTTCATTTGCAGTACCATCATGTGCATCCGTTACTTCATTCATAGATTCAAAGATCAGATGCTCATCATAATCCTTGAAACGGTTTGCAATGCTCTTCCATGTTCCGGCAAATTTTGCATAAACGCCCTCAATGTCAGATGCATAAGTATCTAACCAGCAGGCTGGAGTATTATTTCCACGATTATCATGGTTTGCAGCGCCATCATGATGGATGTTGATGATACAATACATATCCTGATCGGTACAATAATCCACGATCTCCTGTACACGGTTCATCCATGTTTCATTAATGGAAAAATCTTCATTGATCATGGTTCCCCAGGTAACAGGAACACGAACCGTATTGTATCCGGCATCATGAAGCGCTTTAATGTAAGCTTTTGTTGTCTTGTACGCCTGCCAGCTCGTCTCCTCCGGCGTCATACCGGAATGTCCATCCAGGGTATTTCCCAGGTTAATGCCGGCACCCATTTCTGCAATGACCTCTTTCTTGCTCAACACACGGAACTGTTTTGGATTTCCCTCATCCGTTGTCATCTTAGGCACCATAGCGGCACGTACCTTCTCTAAAGCATCTCTTGCGGCACGGTAATTAGCCTTGGTATCATCTTCCTTGGCATAAGCTTCCTCTGCTGCTGGAATCGCTGCCTGTACTTTAGCGATAGAATCTGCCTCATACTCTGTATCCTTAAATGCCTTGCATGCATCAATGGCGGACTTAAGACCAGCCCTTGCAGCTTCTCTCTCTTTTTTCTCTTTCTCAATAGCTTCTTTATTTGCTTCCTCATATTCTTCATCAGTATAATCACTATCATCCAGATTCCATGACTCTACATTGGCAGAAGTTTCATCAAAACCATTGGTAACATTTCCTGACTGGTCGATGGATACTGATCCAACAGAGCCGAAGACAATTCCTATCATATAAGCTTCCACATCTGTGGTCATACGTGTCAGACGAATACCTGCTGTATTATCATCTGATCCTTTATTGACAGAAGTCGTTTCAAATTTGTAATTTCCACTGCCGGCTACACCCATACCAGAACCATAACCACCACTGGTACGATATCCCAGATGGAGATAATGCGCATTATTTCTGCCTGCATTTCTTGTATTTTTCTTACCAATGAGTTCTTTATTTGAAAAACTGCCTGTGCTGAGGTTTCCACCCCGGACCTTTAATCTGGAATAAGGGGAACTCTTTGTTACATGGATATATACGGTAACTTTCGCACTGCCTATCTTATCCAGAGTAAGATTTGGGTTTGCACTCTGCAGATCTGCTAAAGCAAACTCCTGCAAGGTTTCGTGACCTTCAACTGTCTTTGCTTCATCATCAAATATAGTGACAGCATCCTCTGCCTCTTTATCCTTTTCAGCCTGAATCTCATCATCTGTCGGCTCTACCAGCATAGAAAATCCTGTCAGAGTAATTGCTGGCTCCTTTTGGAAAAAGGAGAGATTAATTCCTTTCAATGTTCCAGTCTTTGTATAAGACTTCTTGATGGCATCAATGGATATGTATGCAACATATTCGCCTTTTCCACTATCCATCTGGGAATCTCCGATGGTAATAATATTATCCTCCCATCCATTCCAGCCTGTATCAAACGGCTGGAAGGTAAATACTTTAGTCTCTGCTGCCGGTGTCCCCTCTGTTTTATAAGACACCTTAAAATATTTTCCAGTCGCATCTCCAATATTTACTGTCTGTAGATATCCATCATATTTCGTCTCTCCATTTTCAACTTTATCATGGGAACTGTCATTTGATGTTAATTTCTTACCAGATTCTGTTAAAATGTTCTTCTCCAATAATCCTTCTTCTGGCTGCGTAACCGCTGCAGAAGCCTTCGCTGCATCTGGCCATGTTACTGAAGTCAGTACAACAGCCAATGTAAGGACAGATGCTAACGCTTTCCGAAAACGTCTCTTCATTGTTTCGTCTCCTTTCTTTCTCTCAATGTAC
This sequence comes from Lachnospiraceae bacterium, assembly GCA_017936785.1. Taxonomy (GTDB): domain Bacteria; phylum Bacillota; class Clostridia; order Lachnospirales; family Lachnospiraceae; genus UBA2882. The sequence continues at coordinate 62,865 of JAGBEV010000026.1, forward strand.
CTATTCGGTTTCTTCTCATTTGTACTCTTTTCCTGGTCTTCTCCTCCTTTCTATTAAACATAGACAATACTCCCAAATTCTCCGGCTATTATCTTTATGCCTTTGAATTCATAATAAAAATCCCCTACTTTTTGTTAAGGGCTGTCACACTTTGCATGACAGCCCTAACATTTCAACAAAAAATCCAAAAATATTTTATTATTTTTATGTAAATTTACTATTTTATAATACCAGCCATATGAATAAATGTCAATTACATAATATTATTTAAAAGTCCATCACCCCCTCCTCTGACGTGCTGCTTCATACATCACAACTGCCGCTGCTACTGCTGCATTGAGGGATTCCAGACTGCCACCCATCGGAATACGGATACGTCCTGTCAAACTTTCACTTACTTCCCAGGAAATACCATTTGCTTCATTTCCAATCACTATTCCAGATGGTTTCCGGTAATCAACCTGATCATAGCATTCACTTCCCTCCATCATTGTCCCATATACCGAGATGCCTTTTCCTTTCATCTTCTCTATAGTCTGGGAAAGATTTTCTACATAAACAAAAGGAACACGGAAAATCGCTCCCATCGTTGAGCGAACCACCTTAGGATTAAAAACATCTACACTTTCCCTGCTGAGAATCACTCCGGACATGCCCGCCCCTTCACTGGTACGAAGGATGGTTCCCAGATTTCCCGGATCCCGAAGTGCATCCAATAAAAGAAAGACAGCCTTTTCATCCGAAAGGATCTCCTCCAGGGTATACTCTGGCATCTTTACCACACCAAGGATTCCCTGCGGTGTCACAGTTTCTGAAATCTGCTCCAGTATATGCTGTGAGACTATTTCTACCAGTGCGCCAGCAAACTCTTCAGACACCTCCTGTTCCATTTTCGCACTCCATTCCTGCCGGTAAAGATGTTCGCCTATGTAGATCTTCTGTAATTTCCCATAAGATGCTGCTTCTCTTGTCAGTTTAATCCCTTCTGTGACAAAACATTTACTTTTACGCCGTTGTCTTGCATTTTTCTGTAATTTTACCAATTCCTTTATCTGTGGATTTGACTCACTGCTTATCATATATGACTCCTTTTCCGTTCCAACTAAAAGTTCTGTTCTCTCTAGTATAACTCCCTTACATTATATTGAAAAGTGCTTTTCGGTGATAAAAAACCAGCCCCTATCTATTTACCAGAGCAAAGAACAGAACTGACAACAGAAGAGGGCAGACAAATTTCAGATTTGTCTGCCCTCAGGCATATGTTATATTTTCCTTATCAGCTTATTTTGCCGCCAAAGCTTTTCAAGCCCTGGTACATTTGCACGGTCTTGTTTCTACACTATGGATCTGACGTCCATTGGCATATCCACTGGCATTTAATCCTGTCTGAATAATCTGGCTCCACTTACGTGCAGACAATTCTATCACAGATCCATCATCTAATTTTATGGTACATGCGTTTCCTATCTCGCAATCTGTTTCTTCACACTCCGGACCGCAGGTAATCTTATACATATTCTTCCGGTTAATCGCTCCGATTTCTTCTAACGTATTAATCATACGATATACTGTCGCAGAACCAATTTTTTTATCCAGCTTGGATGCCTTATAGTATATCTCTTTACAGCAGGAACAATCTTCCTCAAGAATAATATCCAGAAGCATTAATCTTTGCTTGGTAATCCTGCATCCCTGCTCTCGTAATTTCTGAATGATCAGTTCTTTCTGCATCATCGGCAATGTCCTCCGCAATGGGAGCAGTCCCCGCCACACTGCAATGACTTTCCATTCTTTTTATCGCGAATCATGCTGCGAATCACCAGATACACAATACCAAGTACAATTGCTCCAACAATCCATGTTCCCATAAAAATCACCATGCCTTTCTTCCTTCTGCTAATATCCATTCAAATCACCATACCAACAGAGAAAACACAATCACCAATAGACTATTTTGCACCAGCTAATGCTTTACTGTCAATTTTTAATGTTTTACTTTCCTGATGAGGCCTGAATAAGAGATAGATAAACACAATTATCAGGATAAACGCAATGACTGTTCCCACTCCAAAGGTACCCGCTGAAATCAGAGTACCGATCTGGTAAATACAAAGCGATACAAGATATGCAAGCACTGTCTGGTATCCGATTGCAAACCAGAACCATTTGGTGTTGTTCATCTCACGCTTAATGGCACCCATTGCTGCAAAACAAGGCGCACACAACAGATTAAATACCAGGAATGCATAAGCTGCCACTGGAGTGATCGTTGCTGCAAGCTGGCTCCAGATTTCTGCTCCGTCCTCAGCAACCTCAGCAAAACCAAACAGGATACCAAAGGTAGCAACAACGTTCTCTTTTGCAATCAGTCCTGTTACTGCTGCTACTGCCATCTTCCAATCACCAAAACCAAGTGGTGCAAAAATCGGTGCAATCACTTTACCAATTGCTGCTAAGATACTGCTGTCAAGCTGCTCTGCATCCAGCATACCAAACTTTCCATCTGCCCATCCAAATCCCTGCAGGAACCACAATACAATAGTAGAAAGAAGGATAATAGTACCCGCCTTCTTAATGAACGACCATCCACGCTCCCACATACTTCTAAGAACATTGCCTACTGTAGGCAGATGATACGCAGGCAGCTCCATAACGAACGGGGCAGGGTCTCCTTCAAACATTTTTGTCTTCTTTAAAATAATACCAGAACAGATAATCGCTGCAATCCCAACAAAGTAAGAACTCCATGAAACCCAGCCTGCATTGTCAAAAAATGCTCCGGCGATCAATGCAATGATTGGAAGTTTTGCTCCACAAGGAACAAATGTAGTTGTCATAACTGTCATTTTACGATCTCTGTCATTTTCAATGGTACGCGATGCCATAACACCCGGCACACCACATCCGCTACCGATCAGCATCGGAATAAAGGATTTACCGGAAAGACCAAATTTTCTGAAAATTCTGTCCATAATAAATGCAACTCGCGCCATATATCCACAAGCCTCTAAAAATGCCAGGAAAATGAACAGAATCAGCATCTGTGGCACGAAACCGAGAACTGCACCAACACCGCCGACAATACCGTCAGCAATAAGGCTTGTAAGCCAATCAGCACAGTGGATTGCTTCCAGCCCACTTGTAACGCCCGGAACAATCCATTCACCAAACAACGTGTCATTGGTCCATCCAGTCACCCAGTCACCTACTGTCGTAACAGAAACATAATATACCAGAAACATGACTGCAGCAAAAATCGGCAGTGCAAGCCATCTGTTTGTTACAATACGGTCAATTTTATCAGATGTCGTCAATGCTTTCTTCTTGTTCTTTGTAACACACTCTTCAATAATAGAAGAAATATATACATATCTTTCATTGGTAATAATACTTTCTGTATCATCATCGTATTTTTCTTCCAGATATGCTATTTCCGAAGAAACATCCGGCACCTTTTTCATTTGAACAGATATTTTGTCATCCTTTTCCAACAGCTTAATGGCAAAAAATCTTTTCTGAGATTCCGGAATATCAGAACCTAATCTGTCTTCCACATCCTGAATCGCTTTTTCTACATCAGGGTCGAACTCATGTACCGGAACTCCTACTGATTTCCTCTGCGCCAGTCCTACTGCCTTTTCAGCAGCTTTTTGGACGCCAGTCCCCTTCAAAGCAGAAATCTCTACTACTTCACAACCCAATTTTTGACTCAGCTTATCAATATGTATCTTATCTCCTGTCTTCTCCAGCACATCAATCATATTTACAGCCATGATAACCGGAATCCCTAATTCCATCAACTGCGTTGACAGGTACAGGTTTCTTTCAATATTCGTGCCATCAATAATATTGATGATCGCATCTGGTCTCTCTGTAATCAGGTAATTTCTTGCCACTACTTCCTCTAATGTATAAGGAGACAGGGAATAAATACCCGGTAAATCCATGATTACTACATCCTTATGTCCTTTTAACTTTCCTTCTTTTTTCTCCACCGTTACACCAGGCCAGTTACCAACAAACTGGTTGGAACCCGTCAGTGCGTTAAATAATGTTGTTTTTCCGCAGTTTGGATTACCTGCTAATGCAATTCTAATCGACATTTCAATGCTCCCTTTCTTATTTTGAAGTTAAATTGATTTTGAAGTCAGATTCTTTTTTCATCCTTTTGTTTGCCAATTCCATCTTATGTTCGTTTTTCCTATTTGAAATTAGCTAAAACTAACCTCTGGTCAAAAAAATTACTCCACTTCTATCATTTCTGCATCTGCTTTCCGAAGAGATAATTCATATCCTCTTACTGTAACCTCTACCGGATCACCCAGTGGTGCAACCTTCCTCACAAATACAGCGACCCCTTTCGTAATCCCCATATCCATAATACGACGCTTTACCGGCCCCTCTCCTGTCAGTTTTTTCACTGTAACAGTCTGACCACACGGTACTTCTTTTAGTGTTTTCATTGCGCATACTCCTTTTTTTCAGATTTATTATGTTAAGACTGCGAATACTTTGCCCCACAGCACTAAACCATAATTTTGTTTGCCATGTCTTTCCCTATTGCAACTCTGGAATCCTTGACATTGACAATCATGTTGCCTCCGATTTCTGAAACAACAGTAACTGTTCCACCAGTTACAAAGCCAAGATTTTCCAGAAATTTGCGAGTCTCTTCCTTTCCACCCACTTTTCTAATGACATTTGGTTCTCCTGTTTTTACCATAGATAACGGCATCATCTCATCCTCTTTCTTCCTTGTAATCAATAACATCTTGCCTTCTGCAACTACTTAATCAGCGATTATTGATAAATTTTTTCGCCTCTTTGAAGTTAGTATATGCTAACTTTTATTAGCTGTCAAGAACATTGTTGATATTTTTTATCAATAGCAATTTGAAAAAAAACGCGTTACGTGTTATACTAACTTCAATTTGTTACAACGAACGATTAAAAATATTTATGTGGGGTGATAAACAATTATGGCAAATACCGAATCCGCCGAAAACTATCTGGAAACAATTTTGATTTTGAGCCAAAAGCTTCCTGTAGTCCGTTCTGTGGACGTTGCAACGGAATTGGGTTATAAAAAATCAAGTGTCAGTATCGCCATGAAAAATCTTCGAAAAAAACAATACATCACAGTTACTGATGCTGGGTATATCTATCTGACAGATTCCGGCAAAGAAATCGCAGAAATGATATATGAACGCCATGAACTGATTTCCTCCTGGTTGGAAAAACTGGGAGTTCCAAAAGAAATTGCGGCAGAAGATGCCTGCCGGATGGAACACGTCATTAGCAAGGAAAGTTTTGAAGCAATCAAAAAGCATGTTTTTCGTTAATGAAAAACATGCTTTTTCCATTATTACAGAGACATGCCCTAAACACCAAAAAACTTATAAACTATCTGTTCATTTCGTAAATTTCTGGTATACTATAGGTAAATATCTCGTTGACTAAGGAGGAAGTAAATGAAAAAAAGAAAAACAATGAAACAAAAAATTGTATTTTATGTCATGAGTGTATCTATTCTGCTTGGAGTGCTGCTGACACTGGTAATGATTATCAGCAGTTACATATCTACAGATTCCATACTACTTGACAATCTGCAGATGATGGCAAAAACTTCTTCTCAGAACGTAAGCTCAAATCTTCATCTTCTGACAGACCGGATGGCGAATCTTTCCCTTGAAAAGGAACTGTCAGATGAACAGGCTGACAACAGTACAAAACAGCAAACTCTGGATGAAAGAAAAACCCGTATTGAATTTGTCTGGCTTGCAGCCTATGATATAAACGGTCAGAAATTATATGGAGATGATACTGCTCCTAAATCGATTGCAGAAGAAAAATATTACGACAATATAACAAAAACAAATAATATCACTATCGGTGAACCTTTTTACGCCAGTGACATCTGGCAGCTTGCAGTAGGCATCCCACTAAAAAATGAAGAGGAAATCTATGCATATCTCATCGGAAGCTATAAATATGATTTATTGAACGATGTACTGACCAACATTAATATCGGAGTACACGGCTCTGCTTATGTTATTAACGAAGAAGGAACGATCATTGCAGACAAGGATTTGGAAAATATGGAGAAACACCCTAATGTGTATGATATCTATGGTTCCAAAAAGAATAATGCTATATTCGATTCGATGATCAGTTTTCAAACAGGCTCAAATCTCATGACCCTGCACCACCAGAAACATTACGCTGCGTACTCTCCTGTTTCCGGTACCAACTGGACTCTGGTCATAGATGCTCCGCGTAATGACTTTATGAAAACACTGATTACAGCAATTATGATCTGTATCCTGTTGACTATCTTCTTATTAATTGCAGCAAGATTTTACATTGCAAAAATGGCAGACAAAATCTCCGATTCCCTGTCTCTGTCTACCAGAAGATTAACCGCATTATCCGAAGGAAATTTAAAAGATAACGTTATTCTTGCACAAACGGGCGATGAAGCAGAGATCTTGACAGAGGCACTTGCCAGAACAATTAACAATATTGACTCCTATATTGATAATTTAAAAACTTCTCTTGGTTTCCTATCCGAAGGAGACTATTCTCAGGAGGTGCCTGATACCTTTATCGGTGATTTTGCGGCAATAAGAGAAGCTTTGACCAGCATTACCCATTCTCTGAACCAGACGATGTATCAGATCAACCGCGCATCTGCTGCTGTCAATCAGAATTCTTCTGAAGTATCCGGATATGCACGACGGCTTTATGACGGTTCCAGAGAGCAGTCTGATGCACTGGACCGGCTGAGCGAAAGTATACGCATTATAACGGAAAAGATTCAACTGATCGATGAAAATGCAGAACAACTAAAAGCATCCACCAACGGAGCCGAGAGCAAAGTATATCAGGGAAAACAGCAAATGGATTCTATGCTTGGAACAATGAATAATATTTATTCTAATATGCAGGAAATCATTAAAATCAGCCAGATGATCGAGGAAATTTCCTCCCAGACCAGTCTCCTTTCTCTCAATGCCTCCATTGAGGCTGCCCGTGCTGGTGAAAGCGGTAAGGGCTTTGCAGTTGTAGCACAGCAGATCGGTGTATTGTCTGAGCAGACAGCCGATGCCCTGAAACAAACTGGTGAAATGATCGAACAGGCAAACCTCTCCATTGAAGAAGGACTGAAGACAGCTAGAGCAACAGCGGAATCCTTCCAGGAGATCAATGTGGCGACAGACGAATTTACAGGTATCTCTAAACAGATCGAGCAGGTTGCAGCAGAACAGAAAAACGCTGTTCATCTTGTCACACAGGAAATCTCTACTGTGCTTGACATTGCCAATACGAACCAGAAGCTGGCAGAGGAGACCGACATAACTGCATCCCGTTCCCTTTCCCAGGCAGAGGAACTGGAACAGGTAGTTGCATCTGTAAAATTAAGGGAGGAATCATAATGAAAAAGAAAAAAACAATTCTATTTTTAACTGCTGTGCTGTCACTCCTTCTATTATCTGGATGCAGTATCGGGAACAAAATGAAGGATGGCTATTATACCGCAGAAATGTCTGACTTTTCCCATGGCTGGAAAGAATATGTCTGTATTCTTGTGAAAAATGACAAGATCGTTTCCGCAGAGTTTAACGCCAAGGATGAAAGCGGATTTATAAAAGCATGGGATAATGAATACATGCGGAACATGGGTGCTGTTAATGGAACTTATCCCAATAAATATACCAGGGAATATGTCCAGCAGCTGATGGAAGGACAAAAAGGAACCAAGGTAGATATGGTAACCGGAGCAACTAGTTCTGGTGAAAATTTTGAGAAATTGATTTCTGCAGTAATCAAACAGGCGGAAAAGGGCAACTCTGCTGCAGCTATTGTAGAATCTGAACCAGAAGAATAAAGAAAAGCTTAGATATACAAAATCATTTATTTTCATTATAATAGACAAAAACAGGAGGTATCTTTTTATGACAATTGAATTTGATGAAAATCTAATTACAGGAAATGAAACAATTGATAATCAGCACAAGGAGCTGATTGAACGAATCAGACAATTTGTAAAAAGCTGTGAGAATGGAGATAGCAAGGTCAAAGCTATCAATATGCTGGATTATCTGGTGGAATACACCAATTTTCATTTTGCTGCCGAAGAAAAGCTGCAGGAAGAAGTGAATTACCCTGGTTTAAAACAGCATCAGAAAAAACACGAGGAATTCCGGAAAACGCTCCGGGATCTGGACGAATTTTTAGAGGAGTCGGAGGGTCCTACTGATGCATTTGTCAATCAGGTAGAAGCAAAAGTGGTAAATTGGTTATTTAACCATATCAAGACCTTTGACCGTTCGGTTGCGGAGTATATCTTCCTGCAGGATAATCCGGACCGTCTCTGATGATCTGATTTCTATTACTGAATACTTGACAGAGCAGTCAGTAGATTTTTTAAATAAACAAAATCTGCCGACTGCTCTCTTTTTTATCTTTTTCTCCTGCACTACTCTCATAACATCTCTAATTAAACAGGTATACTATCTGCCACACACAGTGCTCCCCAGCCCTGTCGTGGAGACGGAACCGGTTCACCAGGCAGCGGTCTCGCTCCTTTTATCAGATATGCCTTTACTTTTTCCCCATACAGAAAAGGATCATTTCCTCTTACAATTCCCCATTCCATCAGTAACGCCGCACTTCCCGTCACAAACGGGGCAGCCATAGAGGTTCCGGTCCTGGCAGTATATCCTCCTCCAGGTGCTGCTGTCACTACTTCCACTCCCGGTGCCACCAGTGTCGGCATATTTCTTTTGTCTATAGTATTTCCTCTTCCCGAAAAAACAGCCAGCGTATCGTTATCCTGACGATACGCTCCCACCGTAATGACATTTCTGGCAGTGGAAGGAATCGTCAAAGTGCTTTCTGTTGTGGGACGGAGAAATCCGGTAGACATGCCAATAGCCTCTATTGTCGGCAGCCACATTTCCACTCTTCCATCTACAATCTTTTCTGGTATCAAAAGAATCCGCCAGATTCCCTCACTCAAAAACAACTCTCCCTCCGCCGGCAGCCATTCCAGATAGATTTCCTGGGTCTGTGTATAAGGAGTAGGTTCACCATAATATACCAGCAGTCGGTTTCCGGCCAGCCGGTATTCCTCTGAATTTCCCAGCCGGGGATCAATCTGCTGACGCATACCATTAGGTGCCTCAATAAATACCGCAAGATCATCTGCATAATTTTTCCAGATCTGTAAACTGATATTTGTTTCATTCCCAGCCATAGCAAACGGTACCGCTTCCATTTGGGTTTCCAACATGACCTGTACATGGTGTCTCGCATCCCCCTCATTTCCCGATGCGATTACAATAACATTTTTCCACACACCAGATAAATCTGAAATATAACTTTCAAACAGAGACTGTCCATCATGGGCACCGTAATTATTTCCAAAGCTAAGATTCATGGATACGGGCATCTGGAGCTGGACTGCTTTTCTGACAATATAATCCAAAGCTTCCATCACTTCCGTAGTTCGCGGAAAACCTTCCTGTGTCACTCCCAGTTTTACAAGTATCAGCGGACTTTCTATGGCAACACCCCGGTAACGGTTTCCTGCCGAACCTCTTCCATTTCCCGCCGCAATCCCTGCCACTGCTGTCCCATGACCAGAACCAGTTTCAGCAGGACGGTAAACTCCCTCTGGCTGCTGCCCCTGTAATAGCTGATTTAATATTTCCTGTGTAAATTCCACTCCGGTTCCATATCTTTCCGGTGCACGAAGAATACTGTCCTCACTTGCCGTTCCTGTCTGATCCCACAAATATAAAATACGTGTACTGCCATCTGGATTTAAGAAAGATGGATGGGAAATATCGATGCCGGAATCAACAATACCTACCAGGATTCCCTGCCCAGTCAATCCTGTTCTTTGACCTGCCATTCCTGCCTGGCTGCCTCCACTTCCCTGAACAGAAGTAATGCAGGATACACTACGTCCCACATCCAGAGAAAAATAGAGCTGTTTTGGCTTTTCCACATACTGGATCTGTGGAAGCGCAGCAAGCTGATCAACGCTGCCTTCCGGAACACGGATAATACCATACTGGTTAAACAACGGAATTGCCTGGCTTCCAGTGACAGCTTCCTCCACCGCTTCCAGTTCTCCGGTATATTTTACAATAACCCTCCATGTTTTTTCCTGTGCGTCATACCCCGTTCCCAGTTCCCTGCTCTGTTCCCTTTCCTCCACTGGTATGTCAATTGCCAGATTCAGTGTAGAATCCAGCTTTTGATTATTCTCCATAACATTCACCCTTCCTTATGTCTTGTCTTCTATTCTATGACTCTCTGTTAAAAGAAATCACTTTATATCAATAGACTTTTTCTGACAAAGAAAGTATAATTATACTAACATATAAAATACGATAAGGAGAATATTATGGGATTAATCAAAGCAATTTCAGGCGCAATCAAAGGGGTTACCGCCGACCAGTGGAAAGAATATTTTTATTGTGACTCATTGGAAGCAGATGTATTGGTAACCAAAGGACGTAGAAGAAACAACAGTAAATTTGGAACAAGCAACAAAGGAAATGATAATATCATCAGCAATGGTTCTGTTATAGCCGTCAATGAAGGCCAGTGTATGATCATCGTTGACCAGGGTAAAGTTGTTGAATTCTGTGCTGAGGCAGGAGAATTCATGTACGATACCTCTACCGAACCAAGTCTGTTGTATGGTGATTTGGGCGAAAATATCGGAAAGACCTTCACAGCCATTGGCAAGCGTTTTACTTTTGGTGGTGATACCGGCAAGGACCAGAGAGTTTATTTCTTCAATACAAAGGAAATCATGGGGAATAAATACGGCACTGCCAATCCGGTTCCTTTCCGTGTCGTAGATACCAATATTGGCTTAGATGTAGATATTTCTGTCCGTTGCAATGGAGAGTATTCCTACCAGATTTTTGACCCGATTCTTTTCTATACCAATGTCTGCGGAAATATTACAGATGAATATACAAGAGACAATATTGACAGTCAGCTAAAATCTGAGTTGATGACTGCTTTACAGCCAGCCTTTGCACAAATTTCCGCTATGGGAATTCGTTACAGCGCAGTACCTGCCCACACTATGGAGGTTGCAGATGCATTAAATAAAATATTGTCTGAAAAATGGGGACAGCTTCGCGGTATCAGGATTGTTTCTTTCGGTGTAAACACTATTAAAGCATCCGAAGAAGACGAAGAAATGATCAAGGAGCTGCAAAAAACTGCTGTAATGCGCAATCCAAACATGGCAGCTGCTACCCTGGTGGGTGCACAGGCTGAGGCTATGAAGGCTGCTGCTTCCAACACCTCCACAGGTCCAATGATGGCATTTGCCGGCATGAATATGGCAAATAATGCAGGCGGTATGGATGCCAATTCTTTATTTACAATGGGTCAGCAGCAGAATACTCCACCAGTAGCTCCTGCTCCTGCAGCTCCAAATCCTGCCCCATCACCAGCTCCTGCAGCTGACTCCTGGACCTGTTCCTGCGGCAAGGTCAATCATGGCAAATTCTGTGTAGAATGCGGTACTCCAAAACTCGTTCCACAAGCTGGCTGGACATGCTCCTGCGGTGCTGTAAACCAGGGTAAATTCTGTCCGGAATGTGGTGCGAAAAAACCTGCCGGTGCACCTTTATATAAATGTGACAAGTGTGGATGGCAGCCAGAGGACCCACACAAGCCACCGAAATTCTGCCCGGAATGTGGCGATATCTTCGATGAAAATGATATACAGTAAGGAGAAGCTTTATGGACGATATAAATGACAAGAACATCGTAGAAACCAACGAAGAAACCGACAAAAAATGTCCTCAGTGCGGTGGCGTGATGGACTTTAATCCTGCCACAGGTAATCTGAAGTGCCCCTATTGTGATTATGAAGAAATTATTCAGATACAGAAGGAGGAGCCAAAGAAAGCAGAGGAATTAGATTTTTATGCAGCAGAGCATACTGCCAATAAGAACTGGGGGACGGAAACAAAAACCGTCCTCTGTAATGCATGCGGTGCCCAGTCCATTTATGATGCATTACAGACCTCTGCAGTTTGCCCATTCTGTGGCTCCAATCAGGTTATGGATGCTAACAGCCAGGATACGATTGCTCCCGGTGGTGTCGTCCCATTCCGTATTAGCGACAAAGAAGCTTCTGAATTATTTAAAAAATGGATCAAAAGGAGATGGTTTTGTCCGAAACTTGCCAAGGACAGTGCAAAGCCAAAGCGTTTTAACGGGATTTACCTGCCATATTGGACCTTCGATGCAGACACCTACTCCTCTTATCATGGTGATTACGGCATTGACCATAAAAGAAAAGATCGGGAGGGCAATATCCATATTGAGACAGATTGGCACAGAACCTCCGGTTCATACAGAGAATTTATCAACGATGAACTGGTACTTGCCTCCTCAAACCACGACATGTCCATACTTCACAAGCTGGAGCCATTTGATACTGAAAATAACAAGGCATACAAACCCGAATATATTGCCGGCTTCGTTGCAGAACGGTATTCTCTCGGTCTGAAAGATGCATGGAATACTGCCATGATATCCATCAGGGCAAAATTAAAACATCATATATCCGATAAGATCCAAAGAGAGCATCATGCAGACCATGTCCGCAATGTAAATCTCAGAACCGATTACAGTGACATCACCTATAAATACCTGCTGCTGCCCATCTGGATATCCAATTTTAAATACAATGACAAGGTATATCAGTTTATGGTAAATGGACAAACCGGTAAGGTTGCAGGAAAGACACCTGTCTCTATTCCAAAGGTTGTTATTACTGTAATCGGAATCATTGCAATTATCGCAATTCTGTATTATCTTGACATTTTAAATTTTGATATGTTTTATTAAAGGATTTTTTCAAAAAATCCTCATCAGGAACTATATGGAGGCATTATGAATTACATACCTGTCATTATTATTTTAGTACTGCTTCTGACTATCATTCTTGCCATTTTTTGTGGTATAAGCTATGTAAAACACAAGACAAAAGAATTATCCCGTACCATTTTTGGTACAGAAAGTCTTTCTGCCGGTGCCCAGCAGATGAAACGGGAATACGCCACAACTCCAAAATCAGTCTCCGCCATGACAAGTCTGCTTCTCCCTAAAATTGTATCTGACTTCCCGGATTTCCAGTATGACGAGATGAAAGAGCGGGCAGAAAATCTATTAACACAGTATCTGCGGGCAGTGACACAGAGAAATGCTGCCATTTTAACAGACGGAAATACAGAGCTGAAACAGCAGCTGGATAATCATATCCAAATGCTTTCTGTTCAGGACCTGCAGGAACATTTTGACCAGATTAAAATACACCGTACAGAGATCAACCAGTACCGAAAAACTGATGGAAGATGTATTATCACCTTCCAGTCCGCTTTAGAATGTTACCATTACATCACAGAGCCTTCCTCGGCAATAAAGGAAGGCTCCAGGGATTACAAATATCAAACAAAATACAATACGGATCTAATCTATATTCAGGACCGGAATCTGGTAGAAAATGAGCTGGATAACGCACTAGGTGTCAACTGCCCCAACTGCGGAGCCCCTCTTTCTTCTCTTGGTGCAAAAAAATGCGAATACTGTGGCACACCGGTAATCGAAATCAATATCCATGCCTGGTCCTTTAGCAATGTAGAAGAAATCCGGTAAGCAATCACTGCTTTCCGGTGCTTCCAAAGCCACCTCTGTCAGCCCCCTCCAGCTTCTCAACAATATCAAACTGGATGCGGGGCTGATTTTTCATAATTCGAAACTGGCAGATACGGTCATTCACATGAATGGTTGTATCTCTCATGGCAATAACGGGCATTCTCCACATATCGTTGTCTCCACAATACGAACCATCCACTATGCCACAGTGATTTGCCTGTATGATACCAAAATTTTTGTATGTACTGCTCCGCGGCACAATATGTGCCTCATATCCCTCCGGCAGTTCCATGGCAACGCCAAGGGGAATCAGCTTAAATTCTCCCTGCTTCAGCGTAATCTCCTCAGATGCTCTCAGATCGATCCAGTCAGACTTTCCGTCAATATACTCCAGTTTATCGATCTGGTCAGTAAAATATTTAATTTTAATCATTTCCATTTTTTTCCCTCATTTCTTGCACTGCCTTGTTGAACAGAATATTGCTTGTGCCGCAGCACAGGCACAAACCCTCTGAGAAGCAAAGCTAACCCAGATTTCTTATCATCCATCATATCATACTCATGGAAATTATCCAATCAGAAATCATTCACACATCCTCTCTGTCCTCATACTATAATATGAAATATATTGTTTCCCAAACAGAAAGGATTTTCTATGTCAAATCCACTTTCTATGCAGCAGGACCGCCCGGATACCGGTCTGTTACAGGTCAATGTCAATTCTATCCTTGGTTCCCGTGCCATTGCCGGAGCAACGATACAAATTTTCGATAACAGCCAGCCAGAAGATATACTGGAAGAAGTCACTACCGATGTAAACGGCCAAAGCGAAGAGATCTCCCTGCCGGCACCGCCACTGGAATACAGTATGGAGCCAAGTGCCCAGCAGCCATATTCTGTATTTAATATCAGGATTACGGCTCCCGGTTATGAATCGGTTGAAATATCCGGTGCGGAAATCCTCTCCGGTCAAACGGCACTGCAAAATATAGTATTAATGCCGATGAAAGATGCACTGGGAACCAGTGAAGAACTGTTTGTCATCCCACCTCATACGCTATATGGAGATTATCCTCCCAAAATAGCAGAAAATGAAATCAAAACCGTTAGTGAAACCGGTGAGATCGTACTTAGCCGTGTGGTAATCCCCTCTGGTGTGCGATAAAATGGCGCAAGGTGGACGTATCCCATTTTTTTACCTTGTCTGGATTCTGAAACATCTCTCCACTTTTCCGATACTCTCCCGGCGGATTGATTCCCCGCTCCTGCAATTGTACCTGGATTTCCTCTAAACTGTGCCCCTGCTGTTTCCTCTTACAGATCCATCGGACAACTGCCATGGTTTTTTTCTCCTCTATAAGCAATCTTTTTCCATTCTGCCATATTATTTCATATCCATATGGTGCAACACTCCCCAGATAATTTCCTTCCTTCTTCTTCTGCTGTTTGACCAGATGTACTTTTCGTCCGATATCCTTTGCATACCACTCATTCATCAGATTTCTCATGCTTCCCTCCAGACTTCCCGGAAGTCCAGTCAAACTATCATAACCATCACTGATACATACCAGACGGATTCCCCATAGAGGAAACAGCTTTTCTATATATTCTCCCGTTTTCAGATAGTCCCTGCCCAGTCTGGAATAGTCCTTACAGACAATACACTGGATTCTATGCTCCTCGGCGTCCTTTATCATCTGTAGAAATCCCGGACGTGTAAAGCCGGTCCCACTATAACCCTGGTCAATATAACACCGGTATTCCTCCAGCTCTGTTCCCTGTTGAGAATGCCTCTGCATCCAGGTTCTTGCCAATAAGATCTGATTTTCAATGCTGTTATCTTTCTCATTGCCATGCTCAACCGAAATCCTTGCATAAATTCCCACCTGCTGCATCAGTACTTCCTCCAGACCGTCTTTATCAGAATGGACTTTCTCTCTGGACACACCTCAATTTTCTGAAAAAACAGCACCAGAAACAACCGTCTCATCCATTCCTCCACAGGTTCCTTCTCCTTCAGGTAATACCGGCAAAGATAAGAAAATAAATATTCTTCTCCCCATTCCACCTGCTCTGTCAGATGATTTCCGATTCCTGACCACAGATTGCAGAATACCTTTCCTTTCCGGCATCGAATCCGCTGCTCTTCCAGCAGTTCTACTCTTTTAAATACCCATTTCGGTATCAAAACCGGCACCCTGTCCTCCACACAGATCCATTCCTTCTCCGGCAGCTTTCTCCTGACATTTAATTTATAGCTGATCTTTCTATCCTTTCCCTGTTGCATAGCTCCGGTATACATCCTGTTGTGCAGGATACGTCTTACGGAGAGTGGCGACCAGCGCGCCTCCTCTGCTCTGTCAAATCCAGACTGGTACTGGCTGCCCATCTGTCTCTTATATTCTCTGGGACAAGGGATTTTTTGCCGGTTCAGAACCTGTGCTATCCGTTCTGCCGCCATGCCTCCCAGACGAAGCCAGTAAATTCCTTTTACAATCTCTGCCACCTGCTCATCAATAACCAGACGGTGGACATTATCCTCCGCCTTCTGATATCCATATCCTGCAAATGCACCGATATATTCTCCCATCTGCCGTTTTGTCTGCTGCTGCCATCTTACCTTTTGGGAAATATCCCGGCAATATGCATCATTCATCAGATTTAATACCGGCATTAAAAGAGATTGTTCCATAAACTCACTCTGTATGCTGTCATATTGGTCTGAAATGGCAATCAAACGGATTCCCAGCTTTGGAAAAATTTCCTGAAGATAATATCCGGTTTGTATATACTCCCTTCCCAACCGGGATAGATCCTTCACTAAAATACAATCAATCTGTCCATCATAAGCTGCATGCATCATCTTTTGAAAACCGGGACGGTCAAAACGGCTTCCGGACCATCCATCATCCACCCACTCTCCAGTCAGAAACATATCCGGTTTTTGCCGGATAAACTGCTGGATCAAAAGACGCTGGTTTTGTATACTATTACTCTCTTCTCCCCCGTCTTCCCGAGAAAGCCGGAGATACATTCCACACCGGATCACTCTTCCTCCTCCTTTCCCATTGCAGCCAGATTTTGATACAGCACACTATTTTTTGCTTCCTGATATAATGCCATCGCCTCTTCCCAGTCCGGCCCCTCCTTAGCATAGCTTACATAAATCTGATAACCGTTTAGCATTCCTGCCGCTTCAAAATCCTCTTTCCATCTTTCTTCTTCCATAAAATCCTCAAATAAAAAACACATTAAGCTTAATGTGTTTTTTATTTCTATCTTATTCTTTATTTGCTGATTCAGAACCTTTTGCAGTCAGGGACGTATGCTGGCTGATAAATTCCTCCACTTCTTTCCATGCTTCTTCCGATTCCGGCATCCGCATCAGTCCCATCTGGAACACATGAAACATTCCTTCATAAACTGTCTGTCTCACTTCGCATCCGGCCTTCTTTGCTTTCTCCGCCGCAGAAAGTGTATCACTCAACAGCATTTCTATACTGCCAACCTGAAACAGCATCGGAGGAAGCCCTGTATAATCTCCAAACAGAGGAGACATATATGGATCCTTTGGATCATGGTCTGCCACATATTCCCCATTATATATCATACTCTCTCTGGTATTTCCAAAGAGAGGGTCTTTCTCATAATTCTCCGTATAAGAATCACCAGAGGCAGTCAGATCTGTCCATGGTGACATCATGACCAGACATTTTGGAAGAGGCAGCCTGTTATCCCGCAGATAAAGGCTTAACGCCAATGCCAGTCCACCTCCTGCGGAATCACCTGCCAAAATGATCTGATTTCCCCGATAACCCACATCCAAAAGCCACTGATATGCCGCCAGCGCATCCACCAGTGCTGCCGGATAGGGATTTCCCGGTGCCACACGGTAATCAACAGAAAGAACTTTCCGGTATCCTTTCATCTGACTGTAAAGAACGGCAAAATCACGGTATACATTCCTCATTTTTCCAATATAACCGCCGCCGTGAAGCTGTAAAACCACTTCCCCACAATCCTCCTGGGGAGGTGTCAGCAGTTCCATTTCGAAATGATGCATCTGGATGGGCATACACAAATATCCATCCGGACAGTGCCAGGCAGGTTCCACCAGCTTTTTCCGAAAGGTTCCGTCCTGTATCTTCGGTCCGATAATATGCTGGGAAGTAGAAAATTTAATCACATCCCGGACTATTTTTGCCTTTAAGCTAATCTTTTCTTTCATCTGTACCCTCTTTCATTCCCCATCCTTTCTGGACATTTCTATGCTATAAGATTATACGTGAAATTTTCGCTTTAATTCATTGGCCGCCTTCCTGTCTCCAATAATCAGAGTTCCCGTCCAGAGAAAAACCGATATTCCTAGTACAACCCATGGCAGAATCATACCCTGAACAATTCCTGACAGATAAAATATCAAATCCAGAACACTTAACAATACCGTAAATAACTGCATGATCACATAGTTTTGCCAGTTTGCATAATTGATGATCATACAGAGGACAATGGTCAGATCAATTCCAAAAATCACGCAGGGCAGTCCAACTTCCAATGACCAGCCGCTGAATCCCAGAGTGATATCAATGCAGATGATCAAAGCAATCAGACCAATCACCTGAAGATAAATCTTACGGATATGCCCGGTTCTTTTATTCAGAATCCCCCGTACTGTTAAAATCAAATAAATGATTGCTCCTCCACTGATGGCTGACCACCAGGTACAGGAATATGAATAGGTGTAATAATTAATTATCACCAGTACCGCCTCTATCAGCAAAGCAAAATACATACAAATCCTGCTGATCTGTTTGAGCTTTCTTGTCTTTAAACCCACATCAGGGTATTCGTCCGCTGTTTCTTCTGATAATCCTCTTCTTTCCTGCAGTACCATATCACACAGGGGACAGACCGCTATATCATCTGCAACAGAAACCCCGCATCTTTTACATTTATTCATAATACACTCCGTTACTCTCTATTGTTACATCAATTCCATCCTGCACCAGTGTTTTAAAAAACCTCCTTTGTATGGAAGCGTCCCGCAGTATGGAACTAAAGGTAAATACCAGTTCATCTTTATAGGAACAGATGGTTCCTTTTACATTTTGTCCCGCTGATACCGAAAGCATAGCACAAAATCGTCTGATATACGGCTGATATGGCTCGTCCACCTGCATTGCTCCAATATTGGTCATGGTAGTGGTAGTTGCCTTTGCACTGGAATAATAAACCCAGCGCATGGCAATTTTTTTGATAAGCAGCGGTACCGCACGCAAAACCAGATTTTTTTGATTAGAGACATTATAGGAAAACAATTTTTCCAGATGCTCCTTGTTAATCTGTTCCCTAAGGCTTTTTACTACGATCTCTGTCACCTCTTCCAGAGTATACTCCTCTTTCTCAGGATGAAAAACAGCACTGACCATAGCAAAAAAATTCCTCGTGGTGAGAGATTCAAAATAGGGTCGCAGGTTTACCGGAATACAGGTAACAACAGGCTTCTTGGAAACCGCTCCATGTAAATATTCTTTGTAAATACTGTAGGTATATACACTTGCCAGGTATTCGTTGATGCTGATTCCTCTCTCTCTGGAAACCTGCCTGAGTTGTTCCACAGACATATAACCATGAATCACTCCAAGAGCTCCTGTCCGCAGTTTTTCCCCTTTGATATGCACTGCCGGTTCCGATTTATACCCCCTGGGCTGGCTCTTTTTATAATTTTTCAGATAACTGTCCTCCGTATTCAGAGAAGTGGTATCTGATAGTTCATCTCCTGTCACCTTGCAGAGTGAAGGATATTTCAGACGAAGATACTGGTAAGTCAGCTCTTTCAAAAAAGTTACTCCGCCCATCCCATCCGCCAGTACATGAAACACCTCCAAATTGATACGACATTTATAATAAGTCACCCGGAACAGATAATTTCGGTTGGTATGGGGTTCTATATAACGGCAGGGATAATCATTCTCCTCTGTCACCAGCGGAGCACCCTTCCGGTTGGTCTCAAAATAATACCAGAATACTCCCGTGCGCATCCGCACATTCATCGAATCAAACCAAGGGAGAATCCGAACCAAAGCCTCCTGCAGCAATTCCTTATCAATTTCCTCTGTCAGAGTCACTGAAATCCGATACACATTCGTCATGCTCTCTGTGGCGATCACAGGAAACAGATTTGCTGTGTTATCAAGCTTTGCCCAGCGGATTTCCTTTCTTTTGGTTCGTTCTTTCATGCTTCTCTCCATTCCTGCGCACACATATGCGCATCCCTTTTTCAAAACTATTCTAGCAGACTATAAGGGAGATTTCCACCTCAATATAATATTTAACTCAAACTAAACGTACACCAGCCCCCGAATATGTAATCGTCCATGACGGACCACCTTCTGACTCCAGGGCAAAAAACTATTATGTAAAATACAAAGACTACATCAAAAATGTAGCATCCAGCGAAATCTATGCTACCTGGCCTGAAGCAACACTTTATGCAAATATTCTTGCCATTCAGTCCATTACCTTAAACCGCGTCTACACAGAATGGTATCGCAATAAGGGCTACGATTTTACCATTACCAGTTCAACTGCTTACGACCAGAAATGGATTTCCGGACGTAATATCTATGCAAGTATTTCGGAAGCAGTAGATACCATTTTTGCCAATTTCATCTCCAGACCAAATATTACCCAGCCGCTTTTTACACAATACTGTGATGGCAGACAGGTTTCCTGTCCGAACTGGATGCGGCAGTGGGATTCTAAATATCTGGGAGACCAGGGATACTCCGCAATTGAAATTCTCCGCACCTTCTACGGAGATTCTGTTTATATTAATTCTTCTGATGAAATCTCGGGTATTCCTTCCTCCTGGCCGGGATATGATCTGACTGTTGGCTCTATCGGCGATAAAGTACGTCAGATGCAGCATCAGTTAAATGTAATTTCCAAAGGATATCCTCTCATTCCAAAAGTAGCAGAGGATGGCATTTATGGAGAAAAAACAGCCGATGCAGTAAGAACCTTCCAAAAAATATTTAATCTGCCTCAGACCGGTGTTGTAGATTTTCCAACCTGGTATCGGATTTCTGAAATTTTCGTTGGCGTAAGCCGTATCGCAGAACTGGCTTAGAAAAATCTGTATAACTAAAAACCAACCCGGACACCATGCACCGCAGGATGTCCGGGTTCGTAATTATATCTATCCGAAATTTCAGCTTTTTTTCGGAAGCATGGAAATACTTTCCTGTACCTTCTTTGCACAGATGATCGGAAGAGCCTGTTGATAATTCTGCATAAGAACCTCCCGGCAAAATCCCCCATCTTCTCCGTCCAATGTCCACTGGACTTCGTCATCACTGATAATGTGTATTTTATTGCTGCTGAATTTGAAAATTTCAGGAGCATCCAGTTTCTTTGTGAGCAAAGCATTGAGAGCCTCCTGCATCTGAAGCAGGTTCTTTAAATCACGGATAAACAATCCCTCAAACAATCCATCATCCATCTTAATATTCTTTTTCCGGTATGCCTGAAAGCCTGCTACGGATACGGAATTGCTTACCAGTCCCAGTATAAAATCATCTTCTATCACCTGGTCATCATATTCGATCCGCATGTGATGTGGTTTGATTTCCGCCACATGTTTGATTCCCTCTACAAAATATGCCGTCTTTCCCAACGCATTTTTCAGCTCCTGCGGCGTCTGGTAGGAAACCTCCGTAAAAGCTCCAAATCCGGCTACATATGTAAAAAATTTGTCATTGAAGCCACCCATGTCACAGTGAAAAACCGTTCCCTCTGTAACCAGTTGTGCTGCTCTCTTCATAATTTTAGGAATTTTCAGGCTGGAAGCAAAATCATTCACAGTACCTGCAGGAATATATCCACAGACAGGCCTTTTCTCCAGATGCATCAACCCGGTTGCCACTTCATTCATGGTACCATCCCCACCGGAACATACAATATAATCATATTTTGCTCCCTGCTCGATGACAATATTCTTGGCATCCTCTTTTTTCTGGGTAGCTACCACAGTCACCAGAAAATCTGACTGGCAGAATATCTGTATGATATCTGACAATTTATTTTTAATCTGTTCCTTTCCTGCCATGGGATTATAAACGAACAACATCTTTTTTCTTTTTATTTTACCTTCCCATTCATAAACATCACTCATCGACATCCACCTCCAAATCATCTGTAATAAACATCGCATCTCCAAAAGAAAAGAACCGGTATTTCTTTTCTACTGCCTCCTGATATGCCTCCATAATCTGTTCCTTTCCTGCCAACGCCGAAACAAGCATTAAAAGAGTCGATTCCGGCAGGTGAAAATTGGTGATCAGGCAGTCCAGTACCTTAAAATGATACCCCGGATAGATAAAAATGCTTGTATCTCCCTCCATTGCCCGTACCATGCCATTCTCATCTGCTGCTGATTCCACGGTTCGGCAGCTTGTAGTTCCCACACAGATCACTCTGCCTCCCTGCTTCTTCGTCTCGTTGATCATCTTAGCAGCTTCCTCTGGCACCTGGAAATACTCTGTATGCATATGATGTTGTGTGACATCCTCTACCTTCACTGGACGGAATGTTCCCAGACCGACATGCAATGTTACATTTGCTATCCTGACTCCCTTTTGCTGAATCCGTTCCAACAGCTCGCTGGTAAAATGAAGCCCTGCTGTAGGCGCTGCCGCAGAGCCTTCATATTTTGCATATACTGTCTGGTATCTGTTTTTATCTTTCAGCTGATGTGTAATATATGGTGGTAACGGCATTTGTCCCAACTGATCCAGTATCTCCTCAAAAATCCCATCATATTCGAACTGTATCAGCCTGTTTCCTTCCTCCACTACTTCCTGCACCACAGCCTTAAGCAGTCCGTTGCCAAAGGAAAGATGTGTTCCCGGGCGTGCTTTTTTCCCTGGTTTTACAAGTGTTTCCCATATATTTTTTTCTTTTCGCTTCAATAGAAGGACTTCTACCTTTCCTCCTGTTTCCTCCCTCTCCCCAATCAACCTGGCAGGAATTACTTTCGTATTATTGATGACCAGACAATCTCCCGGATGCAAAAAGTCAATAATTTCATGGAAAACCTTATGTTTCCTTTCTCCGGTCTCTTTGTCCAGTATAAGCAGCCGGGAAGCAGCACGGTCCTCTATAGGATCCTGTGCAATCAATTCCTGTGGCAATTCGTAATCAAAATCTGATGTTTTCATATTATTCCTCATTCTTATATATCACTCTGTTCTTTTGTACATTTCTTTACTGGCAAAAAAAGCTATTCCCATCCAGTCAAAGGAAATCTATACTTGAGATATTATACGTTTATTTCAATAAAAAATCCAGCCCTTTGTAAATAATAGGTAAATTTGCATGTAAGCCAAGTAAATTCTTCAAAAATATCTCCAAAATACTAGTTATTTTTCACAGAATAACGTAAAATACTATTGTAAGAATCTGTCTATCTATTTTTCGTATTCCATTGCGAATTATGATAATATATTATTAGAGGAGGTTTTCCGATGGCGGTCACTACTTTCGCAGCAATTGATGTCGGTTCCCATGAAACATCACTTCGTATATATGAAATTTCCAAAAAAATCGGCATTCATGAACTAGACTATGTGCATCATTCTGCCCGGCTTGGATATGAAACATATTCCACCAAACACATCAGCTATCATTCTATTGACAAGCTTTGTACCATTCTCAATGGTTTTAAAGATAAAATGAAAGAATATCAGATCACAGATTATATGATCGCCGCCACCAGCGCTTTGCGTGAAGCGGATAATAATCTGATTGTTCTGGACCAGGTGCGTCAGCGTACCGGCTTTAAAATAAAAATACTGAGCAATTCAGAGCAACGCTATCTCTGCTATAAATCCATTGCTCTGACAGAAAACGCCTTTCATAAACTGATCCAGAAGGGTGCTCTGCTGGTAGACGTAGGGGGAGGCAGTATGCAGCTTTCTCTTTTTGACAAAAGTTCACTGGTCACCACCCAGAATATACTTCTTGGTTCTCTCCGAATCCAGGAAATTCTTCAGAATATGAAAAACCAGACCGACAATTACCAGAATCTGGTATACGAATATATATCTAATGATCTGCATACATTTTCTGAACTGTATCTAAAAAAGTACAAAATAAAAAATATCATTGCGGTAGGAAACCAGCTACGTATTTTTGTTAAATATTTAAGTGTCCATAATTTCGGACATATACAGCCTACAGACAGCAAAGGAAAGAAAAAGGATTCTGTCAGCCGTCAGGAATATGAAGAATTTTATCAGTCAATTTCTTCCCAGCATCCGGAAGAGCTTGCCAGAGAACTGGATACTTCTCTGGAACAGGCATCTCTCCTGCTTCCCACTGCTATGATCTACCACAATATCTTTGAGGAAACAGGTGCCGAACAGATGTGGCTCTCTGGGATTACCCTCTGCGAAGGCATGGCAGCAGACTTTGCCGAAAAGAAAGAAAAATTTGTTCCCGATCATAATTTTGTGGAAGATATCGTCCACGCTGCCAGAAGTCTTGCTATGCGTTATGAATGCAGTTCTGAACATTGTGAAAGCGTGGAACAGGCAGCACTGAAAATATTTGATGCTCTAAAACGGCAGCAAAATATGACAAAGCATGACCGCCTGCTTTTACAGATTGCGGTAATCCTGCACAATTGTGGCAGTTATATAAATCTAAATGATGTGGGGGAAAATTCATATAAAATTGTTATGTCTACTGAGTTAATCGGAATCTCCCATAAAGAACGCATGATCGTGGCATCTGTTGTAAGATACCTGCAGGAATATTTCCCCGAGTTTCAGGAAATACAGGATGTTTTCGACCGGGAGGATTACGTAAAAATAGCAAAATTAAATGCGATTCTCCGTCTGGCAGATGCCATGGACCGGAGTCACAAGCAGAAATTCAAACATCTGACTACCGCCCTGCGAAACCGTCAGCTGGTCATAACCGGAGATACCCTGTACGATATCACACTGGAACAAGGTATCTTCGAGCTGCATTCCTCCTTTTTTGAAGAAGTATACGGCATAAAACCCGTTTTAAAACAGAAAAAAACTTTTTAACCTATCAATAGAAAAGAGGTATCCTATGAGTAAATCACCTTATTTAAAACCTGAATATTTTTATAACCGGGAACTTAGCTGGATTTCCTTTAATTACCGTGTTCTTGGCGAAGCACAGGATAAAGACATCCCTTTACTGGACCGATTAAAATTCCTGAGTATTACTGCGTCTAATCTGGATGAATTTTATATGATCCGTGTAGCATCATTAAAGGATATGGTTCAGGTAAATTATACAAAAAAAGACATCGCCGGTATGACCCCGGCACAACAGCTCACTGCAATCAGTGAGAAAACCCATCAGCTGGTGCAAGATCAGTATAAGACCTACAACAGCAGTCTGATTCCGGCTCTCAAACAGAATGGTATCCACATTTTGTCCCATCATGAAGGGCTGACTCCCTCACAGGCAAAATATGTAGATGATTATTTCCTCTCGGAGGTATATCCTGTATTAACGCCAATGGCAGTAGATTCCTCCCGTCCTTTCCCTCTCATCAGGAATAAGTCTCTTAATATCGGAGCTATTTTAAAAATGAAGACCTCCGGCAAAACAGATGAGAATAACGGACATTTTCGTGAACTTTATATCACGCATAACGGCAAAAAGAAAAGTGATTCCTCTGATACAGATTTTGCAACAGTCCAGGTTCCTTCCGGCCTGCCCCGTACAGTGGAAATTCCTTCCGCTTCTCCAGAAGAACGTACTTACATTCTTCTGGAACAGATCATCGAACGCAATATCCACCGTCTTTTCATGAATTACGAAGTCCTCTGTGCTTTTCCATACCGTGTCATGCGTAATGCTGACTTAACGATTGAGGAAGACGAGGCTGCCGACCTGTTAATGGAAATCGAAAAGCAGATCAAGAAACGCCAATGGGGAGAGGCAATCCGTCTCCAGGTAGAGGACGGAATTGACCGCCGTCTTCTGAAAACTCTGAAAAAAGAATTAAATATCAGGGAAGAAGATATTTTTCAGATCAATGGTCCTTTGGATCTGACCTTTCTGATGAAATTATCCGGCATGGAAGGCTATGAACATCTAAAAGGGAAAAAATATACGCCACAGCCTGCAAAATGGCTGCATGGAGAGGAAAATCTATTCGAACAGATCAGAAATCATGATATCCTTCTCCATCATCCCTATGAAACTTTTGACCCGGTAGTAGACTTTGTCCGCCAGGCTTCCAAGGACCCTGACGTACTCGCAATCAAGCAGACTCTATACCGTGTCAGCAGCCACTCTCCTATTATCGCCTCCCTCGCCGCCGCCGCAGAGAATGGAAAACAGGTTACTGTACTGGTAGAGCTGAAAGCTCGTTTTGACGAAGAAAACAACATCATATGGGCGCGAAAGCTGGAACAGGCAGGATGCCATGTTATTTATGGTCTGGTGGGACTGAAAACCCACAGTAAGATTACTCTGGTAGTCCGCAGGGAAGAGGACGGCATCCGGCGTTACGTTCATCTGGGCACAGGTAACTACAACGACAGCACTGCAAAGCTGTATACGGATATGGGTCTTCTTACCTGTCAGAAAGCCATCGGTGAGGATGCCACCGCTGTTTTTAATATGCTGTCCGGCTACTCTGAGCCAGCAGGCTGGAATAAGCTTGCCATTGCTCCTCTCTGGCTGAGAGACCGTTTTACCCAGCTCATCAAGAGAGAAACTGAATATGCTAAGGCGGGCAAACCTGCTTTTATCAAGGCAAAGATGAACTCCCTGTGCGACCGTGGTATCATTGCCTCTCTTTACGAAGCTGCCGCCGCCGGAGTCAAAATAGAACTGGTAGTCCGTGGAATCTGCTGTATCAAAACAGGGCTTCCTGAAATTGGAAAAAACATTCATGTCCGCTCCATTGTTGGCGATTTTCTGGAGCACAGCCGTATCTTTTATTTCCACAATAATGGATTTGAAGAAGTCTATATGGGAAGTGCCGACTGGATGCCGAGAAATCTGGATAAACGTGTGGAAATCATGTTTCCGGTAGAAGACGAAGCACTAAAGGCAGAAGTAATCCATATTTTGGATATTCAACTGGCAGATAATGTAAAAGCCCATGTGATGCAGCCAGACGGTACCTATAAAAAACCGTCCCGCCACGGAAAAGAAAAGTTGAATTCCCAGGAATACTTCTGTAAGGCTGCCATTAAAAACGCTGCAAACCACAAAAAAGAACAGCGCAGTAACCGGACCTTTGAACCATTAAAACATGAACCAACAGAAATCTAAAATCAAAAAACAGGAGAACCCAAAAACAATTCTCCTGTTTTTTTCTATTCTATCAGCAGACTGTCAAATTCTTTGAATACGTTCTCTCTCCTGCCGCATCCACTCCTTATCTGTGTCTCTGATCCGATAAGATTCGATACATTTTTGCAATGTCTTACGGTAGGTCTCCTGTTCGATTGGATGCTCTTTCAGATAGTCCCTGGTTTTTTCCGGAAATTTTGCCCATGCTGTGGCAAATGCCCATGCAATCCCCATGCTGGTATAATATCCACGTACCGGCAGACTGCCAAGCACCGCAAGTACCCTGTCGATATACTCTGGGACCAGATACTGTGCCATCAATGTTACTGCCACCACACGCACTTCAAATTCCGACTCACTGTCTTTGTATTCCATCAACAGATTCCAGATTTCCTCTGGATATTTCCTGGCAATTTTCAAGGAACTGCACAGAGCATCATTGACCGACCAATTATTTACTGTCGGTATAAACTTTCGCAGAGCATCCTTAATTTCCTCAATCCCCGCTTTGGAATACCCAATTACAAATGCCTGCAGCAGCTTCTCCTCAAAATAGAGCGGTTCCTTCCATTCCAAACACTCTCTTAGGCTGTTTCCGCCTTCTGCATCTTTCCTGACAAGTTCCTTTGCCAGTTTTCGCAGGACCGGTATACGGATTCCCAGCATATTTTCTACACCAGGAATCAGACTGGAGGAAAATTTCTGGTATCCCTCCTCCTGATATTCCGATAACTGCAATCTGATTTCTTCCTGTGTCATCCTCAATCCCCCTAATCACAGAAAATCTAATATTGACATTTGGTTGCTGTGCGGCAGATCTCTCATCAATCCCAGATCTCCCATAGTCTCTACCGTATTGGCACTAACCTTACAACGGTTCTTAAAATCCTCTCTGGACAGGAATTTTCCTTTTCTTGCCTCAGCCTCGATCAGCTCTGCCGCTTTGCCTCCCAGACCATCTATCGTAGAAAATGATGGCATCAGTTTTCCATCCACGATCTGAAAACGGGTTGCTTTTGCCCGGTAGATATCCAGCTTTACAAATTCAAAACCTCTGGCATACATCTCCTGGACAATCTTCATATCTTCCAAAGTGGACTTCTCTTTATCTGACAGGGAATCGCTCCGTTTATTGTAATCTGCCATATAATATTCCAGACGTTCCTTTCCGAGACACATCAGCTCATAATTAAATGCAGTAGCACGGATACTGAAATAGGCAGCATAATATGCCAGCGGCTTATGTACCTTAAACCATGCCACACGCATAGCCATCATGATATAAGCCGCCGCATGTGCCTTCGGGAACATGTATTTGATACGCTGGCAGGATTCAATATACCAGTCCGGTACATTACACGCTTTCATATCGGCTATCATGCTGTCATCCAATCCCTTGCCCTTACGGACACTTTCCATGATCTTAAATGAACGCTCATTTTCCACACCCATCCGAATTAAATAGGTCATAATATCATCACGGGTACAGATTGCCGTTGACAGGGTACAATAACCGTTGGCAATGAAATATTCTGCATTATCCTGCCATACATTAGTTCCGTGGGACAATCCGGAAATGCGGACCAGATCCGAGAAATTTTTCGGTTTGGTTGCCACCAGCATGTTCATAACGAAATGGGTACCAAGCTCCGGCAATCCCAGACTTCCCAGAGTGCATCCTCCAATATCCTCCGGTTGGATTCCCAGTGCCTCTGTACTCTCAAACAGAGAAAGTACCTTCTTGTCGTCCATCCGGATTTCGGCTGCATTCACCTTCGTCAGATCCTCCAGCATACGTATCATGGTTGGATCCTGATGACCCAGAATATCCAGCTTCAGCAGATTGGCATCAATCTTATGGTAATCAAAATGTGTCGTAATGATTTTAGTTGTCATATCGTTTGCCGGATGCTGTACCGGCGTAAAGGTATAAATCTCCTCACCGATCGGAAGAACAACGATACCACCCGGATGCTGTCCGGTAGAACGCCGCACGCCGACGCACCCGCCGGCAATCCGCTCTATCTCTGCACTCCTCTTGGTAATTTCCTTCTCCTCAAAATATTTTTTCACATAACCATAGGCTGTTTTTTCTGCCATAGTGCCAACTGTCCCAGCACGGAAAGTCTGTCCGGCACCAAAGATGACTTCTGTATAATCATGGGCATTACTCTGATACTCGCTGGAGAAATTTAAATCGATATCCGGCTCTTTATTTCCCTTAAAACCCAGGAAGGTCTCAAACGGAATATCATGTCCATCCTTTGCCAGCATCTCTCCACAGACAGGACACGGCTTATCCGGCATATCACAGGCAGATGAACCGGAATATGCCTTAACCTCATCCGAATCAAAATCATAGTAATGACAGTTCGGACAGTAGTAATGTGCCGGAAGCGGATTGATCTCACTGATTCCTGCCATCGTAGCTACAAAGGAAGAACCAACAGAGCCTCTGGAACCTACCAGGTATCCATCCTCTACCGATTTCCATACCAGCTTCTGTGCAATGATATACATAACAGCATATCCATTGCTGATAATAGAATTCAACTCTCTCTCCAGTCGTTCCGTAACAATTTCCGGCAGATTCTCTCCATACATGGAGTGTGCTTTATTATAGCAGATATCTCTCAGATCCTGGTCAGAATTTTCAATCTCGGGAGGACATTTTCTCGGACTGCAGGGATGGATATAGTCAATCATATCTGCAATAAGATTCGTATTGGTGATAACAACCTCCTCCGCCTTGGCAGCCCCCAGATACTGAAACTCTGACAACATCTCTTCTGTGGTTCGGAAATACAGAGGTGCCTGCTGGTCCGCATCGGAAAATCCCTTTCCCGCCATGATAATACGGCGGTATACTTCATCCTCCGGATTCAGGAAATGCACATCGCAGGTAGCAACTACCGGCTTATGATAGGCCTCTCCCAAGGCAACAATCTTCCGGTTAATCTCCATCAGATCATTTTCATCCTGTATCTGGGGATATCTGTCCTTTTCCCGTATCATAAATTCATCATTTCCCAAGGGCTGTATCTCCAGATAGTCATAGAACCGCACCAGACGGTCAATCTCTTCATCCGGTTTTTCCTCCAGGATAGCCTGATACAGTTCTCCAGCCTCACAGGCAGACCCCATCATCAAACCTTCCTTCCATTGGAGATATAAGCTTTTCGGAAGCTTTGGACGACGGTTAAAATATTTCAAATGGGACTCCGATACCAGACGGTACAGATTGACCCTGCCGATTTCGTTTTTTGCCAGGATAATGGCATGATATGCCGGCATTTTCTGAATGGTCTCCTCATTCGGTCTGCCAAACTCATTGAGCTGTGCCAGTGTGGTAATTCCTTTTTCCTCCAGACGCTTACACAGACGCAGAAAAATTTCCGCCGTAGCACCGGCATCGTCCACTGCACGGTGATGATTCTCCAGAGAAACTCCCAACTCCTTGGCAACCCTGTCCAGTTTATACCGCTTCAGTTGCGGCAGCAATGCCCGTGACATGGCTACGGTGTCAATTACAGTAAAATCTGCTTCCAGCCCTTGCTCTTTTGCTTTCTGGTTGATAAAGCCGATATCGAAATCGGCATTGTGTGCTACCATAACACAGCCTTCACAAAATTCCAGAAATTTCGGCAGAATTTCCTCTATGACCGGTGCATCTGCCACCATACTGTCATTGATACTGGTCAGCTGTTCAATGTGATATGGAATCGGCATACGTGGATTGACAAAGGTACTGAACTGCTCCGTAATAGTCTGGTTTTCCACCTTCACTGCACCGATTTCAATAATCTGGTTACTCTTCGGACCGATTCCTGTGGTTTCCAGATCAAATACCACAAAGGAATCATCCAGCGTCTGTCCTCTCTCATTTCTGACAGTTTCCAGCAGATCATCTACCAGGTATGCTTCAACGCCATATATTACCTTTAAATCATCATCCGGCTTTAACGCATGGTCAGCATCCGGGAAAGACTGTACTACGCCGTGGTCCGTAATGGCAATGGACTTATGCCCCCATTTTAAAGCAGTCTTTACATAAGCCCCCACATCCATAACAGAATCCATCTCGCTCATCTGTGTATGGGCATGAAGTTCGACCCTCTTTCTTCCCTGGTAATTGTCCATACGGGTAATTCTGGTATCCTTTCCCGGCTTCATTCCCCGGACAGAGGAGATACTGATTTCACGGCTGAAATTGTCATACAGAGGCATCCCCTTTACGATTACAAACTTCCCCTTAGAGGCATGCTCTTTAATCTCTTCTGCCTGTTCCGGCTGTAAAAACAGTTTGACTGCAATGGTATCTGTAAAGTCAGTTACATGAAAGGAATAAAGAATTTTTCCACTTCGCAGCTCTTTTTCCTCAGCACTGATAATCTGCCCTTCAATGACTACCTCATCAATCTCGCCCTGGATATCTGCAATTTTAACATGCCCGCCTTCACAATTTCTGCCATAAAAGCATTCCTCATCTATATTTCCTCTTCCAAAACTGCCTTTGGATTTCCAACCGCTTTTTTCAAACCGTCTGGAAGCCCCCTGTCCATAGCTGGAGGCTGTCTTTGATGCAGGCTGCCCTCCGGCAGTTTTCTTTCCGGCAGACTGCCTGTTGACATCTGCCGTTTTTTTCACTTCTTCCTCCATGGCAGCCGCATTTACTGCAGCTGCTGCAGCTTCTGCATCCGGAGTCAGCTCCCACGGAACTTCATCACTGACAGAGTCTGCTGTTTCTTTTCCAGCAGTATTAACCGTTCCCTTTTTATCAGAAACTGCTTTGCCATCCTCTGGTGCCTTTTGTGTCCTTCTCTCCAGATGATATATTTCATAGCCCTTTGGTTCTTCCCGTTTAACAGGCTCTGTATACTCCAGCTTCATGGTTACTTCCATTCCGGCCTTTTCTTTAAAAATCGTCTGGATCTTCTCTACCAGATGCTTTTCTCTGGCACGGTACATACTGTCATCCTCACAGCTCAATGTAAGTATATCCTTCTCCAAAACGGTCTTTCCGCTATACAGCATATTAAAATCCAGGATATTTTCTTCCTTTAGGATCTGTAGAACACTCTCCTCATACTCCTGCCAGAAATTTGCCGGCTGATACTGGCTGGAAAGCTGATAATAGTCATCCACCTGTACTTCAAATCCTGCAGGACCCAGTATCAGTTCCAGGTTATAACGGAGCAGACAAATCTCACGGTAGGGAATTACATGGGTGCTTTTCAGCCGGACTACAACCAGATGCCTGTCCTGAAAGATTCGGATACGTTCTACCAGAACATCGGAAAAAAGCCTCTTTTGGCGGTCCGTCATCTTCAAGCCTTCAAATGTCTCCAATAATGTCTGGTCCATCCTTTGTCACTCCTCTCTTTCAACTCGCGTAAACCACATAAGCTGCCCTGTTAACAGGACAGCTTATTTCTGTCACAAAACTACGTTCCGCTTTCCAGCTTCAATAATTCCTCCTTCAATGCGAAAAGCAGCTGCTCTTCCGGAACCTTTTTTATCACTTCACCTTTTTTGATCAACAGACCTTCGCCTTTCCCTCCAGCAATTCCCAGATCAGCTTCTCTTGCTTCTCCCGGACCGTTGACCACACACCCCATTACAGCAACCTTAATATCCAGGTCCATATCCTTGACCAGTTCCTCCACCTGACCTGCCAGACCAATCAGATCGATCTGCGTCCGTCCACAGGTAGGACAGGATACTACTGTCACTCCACCCTTGCGTAAGCCCAGGGTACGCAGAATCAATTTAGCAGAACGAACCTCTTCTACCGGATCACCTGTCAGTGAAACACGAATGGTATCACCGATTCCCTGATATAAAATGTTTCCCAGACCGATTGCTGACTTAATGTTGCCGGATAAAATCGTCCCCGACTCTGTAATTCCCACATGAAGCGGATAATCCGTCTGCTTTGCAATCAGTTCATGTGCTTTGATACACATCAGAACATCGGAAGATTTAATACTGATCACCAGATTGTCATATCCCATCTGTTCAATGAGTTGTACTTTGCCCAGAGCACTGCGGACAATGCCTTCTGCAGTCACACCACCATACTCTTCAATATATTCCTTTTCCAGCGAACCACTGTTGACACCGATACGGATTGGGATATTTCTCGATCTTGCTGCATTGACCACAGCCCGTACCCTTTCTTCCTCCCCAATATTTCCCGGATTGATCCGTATTTTATCCGCTCCGTTTTCCATGGCGGCAATGGCCAGACGATAGTCAAAATGAATATCTGCTACCAACGGGATCGAAATCTGCTTTTTTATCTGCCCCAATGCCTGGGCCGCTTCCATCGTAGGCACTGCACAGCGGATAATATCACATCCAGCCTCCTCCAGACTGTGTATCTGCTCCACTGTTGCGTTGACATCCTCTGTCTTGGTATTTGTCATAGACTGGATTGCAATGGGATTGCCACCGCCAATGGCTCTGTTCCCGATCTGAATCACCCTTGTATTTTCCCGATACATATTCATCTCCTTATATTATCTGATAATTCTCAAAATATCATTAAACATAATAAATACCATAAATATCATTAATAGGAAAAAGCCTATAATATGAACAAACCCTTCCTTCTCTCTATCGATTGGCTTTCCGCGAACTGCCTCAATAAGAATAAATACCAGTCTTCCCCCATCTAATGCCGGTAAAGGAAGTAAATTCATAACTCCCAGATTGGCACTCAAAAGAACTGACATATATAGTATATTTATAATTACCATCTTGATACCATAATCCACACTCTGGTCAATCACACCGCCTACGGCATCCACAATACCGACCGGACCGGAGATATCATCCTTGGACAACTTACCACCTATCAATTGTCCTAAGCTTGCCACTGTAGTCTCAATCCAGTATTTCACCTCTATAAAGCTGTATTTTAAAACTCCACCTGCTCCCATCATTACATTTTTGGAAGCTAGAAAGCCCAATGTCTTTCCCTCATACGGCTTTGGTGTTACCGTATAATTTTTTTCCTGTCCTTTTCGTTCTACGACAAAATCTACTGCCTTGCCATCATTTTTCACCTCATTCATGAGCCGGCTCAGTTCACCAGAATTTTTTACTGTATTTCCATTCACACGGATAATCTTATCCCCTGTCTGGATTCCCGCCTTTTCAAAAGCTCCATCTTCACTGATTCCCAGAATTTCTGCATTGGAAGAAGCCTCCTGAGCATAATTGAAGCCAAATAAAAACGTTTTATAATCTGGATCAATGCTGAGAGTTTCCTCCTTACCATTCCGTTCCACAACCAGTTTTACATCCTCCCCTGTCAATGGATGAAGCTGCTGGTACGTATCAATTTCACGTCCAATCGAAATCTTGTGTCCATTAATGCTCTTTACCCTGTCTCCCACTTCGACTCCGGCAGTTTCTCCCGGTTGTCCACTATACACCTGAACAACCTCTGGAAGATCGATTCCCGCATTACCCAGAATAATGATAGAAAAAACAAATGCCAAAATAAAGTTGAAAAATGGTCCGGCAAAAATAACGGAAAAACGTGCCCAGACTCCTTTGCTGTTAAAAGAGCCCTCTGAAACATCATCCGTATCCTCTCCTACCATAGCACAGGAACCACCAAGTGGAAACAGTTTCCAGGAGTATTTCGTGACTCCCTGCCATTCCACTCGTTCTTCAAATTTCTTCTGATTACACAGAAATTTGCATTGAAAGCCTTCTGCTGTCTTTGCAATGGTAACCAGCCTTGGTCCCATCCCTATAGAAAATTCCGTTACCTCTACGCCATTTTTCTTTGCCAGAAGAAAATGACCAAATTCATGAACTACTACTATAATCGTAAAAATCAATAATGCAGCGATGATATTCATCTAAAATAACCAGCCTTTCTTTTCTCATAACTTTACCTACAGAGAACATACTGTCCTCTTTTTAATTAACTATGCAGGATATCTTCCGGCTATCCGCTGATATACCTCAGCTTCCACCTGCAGTATCTCATCCAGGGATGGATTGGCAATATTGGTATGTTCCTCCATACATTCCTCAATAATCTGTGGTATATCCAGATAAGCAATCTTTCTGTCCAAAAACAATGCCACCGCCTTTTCATTGGCAGCATTAAATACCGTTGGCATGCTGCCACCTTCTCTTCCTGCCTGATATGCCAGCTCCAACCCACGAAAAGTCTCTCTGTCAGGCTGTTCAAAAACAATCCCTGCCAGTTTTGAAAAATCCAGCCTCTCTCCTGGCAGATTCCTGCGCTGTGGATATGTTAAAGCATACTGGATCGGCAGCTTCATATCTGGTGTACCAAGTTGTGCCATCACGGCACCATCTACAAATTCCACCATAGAATGAATCACGCTTTGCGGCTGCAATACTACATCAATCTGATCAAAGTCCACATCAAAAAGCCATTTCGCTTCAATTACTTCCAGACCCTTGTTTACCATAGTAGATGAATCAATGGTAATCTTTCTGCCCATAGACCAGTTTGGATGTTTCAGTGCATCCTCCACCTGGATGTTTTTCAAATCCTCCTTCTTTTTTCCACGAAATGGACCGCCGGAGGCAGTCAATAAAATTCTGCTGATCTCCCTGTGATGCTCTCCGTTCAGACATTGAAAAACAGCTGCGTGTTCACTGTCCACCGGCATCAAAAGTACCCGGTGCTTTTGTATCATCGGCATGATAATGTGCCCTGCCGTCACCAAGGTTTCTTTATTGGCAAAGGCGATATCCTTTCCTGCACGGATTGCCTCTACTACCGGCTGGATCCCTATCATCCCCACCACAGCGGCTACCACCACATCAGCAGAAGACACGGTAGCACAGGCAATCAGTCCTTCCATTCCATACAAGACAGAAACATCCTTCGACTGCACACGGATTGCCAGCTCTCTTGCTTTTTTCTCGTCATAAATGCAGACCAGTTCCGGATGAAACTCCTGAATCTGCTGTTCCACCAGATCAATATTGCTGCCTGCTGCCAGAGCAACCACTTTCATATCCTCATTGCCACGGATTACCTCCAGAGTCTGTGTTCCAATAGAACCTGTCGAACCTAATATCGCAATATGTTTCACACTTTCCCCTCATTTCTCACTCTATTTCTGACTATGCCAGAAATACCACCAGTATATAAACAATCGGTGCAGTAAAAATAATACTGTCAAAACGGTCCAGTATTCCCCCATGACCCGGAATCAGATGACCATAATCCTTAATATCATGATTTCTTTTTATAGCAGATGCTGTTAAATCTCCTATCTGTGAAATAATAGAAGAAACTCCGCCAATCAATGCAAACTGCCACCAATAGTTTGTATCTTTATAAAATGCCAGAGCATACAGAAAGCCAATCAATGCTGCTCCGAAAATGCCCCCCAGACATCCCTCAATGGTTTTATTCGGACTGAGCTTTGATGGAAGCTTATGTTTCCCGGCAAGCTTTCCCACACAATAAGCACAGGTGTCAGATCCCCATGCCCCAATAAAGATCAGCCATACTGACAGGATTCCTTTTTCCAGAAAGCGTACTTTAAATACAAAGGAGAGCATCAAAGTCACATAAAATAGTCCAAAAAAAAGCATCGTCATCTGTTCTGAATTGTACGCAGGATAGGCAATCACGTAACATGCCATCATGACCATCAATGTCACTATCATCCAGAGTACCATATATTCATAAGCATTATCTAAAATCAGTATATCCAACACGATACTGGAAATATAACCAATTACAGCAGGAAAAGATTTTTCCATCTTCACTGCCCGATATAATTCATATAATCCAATCAATGAAATGACTGTAATCACCCAAAAAAGCGGGTAACTTCCATACACCAACAGGGCAATGGTGACAGCCATCAATATTATTCCACTAGTAAGTCTTGTCCAAAACATATCTATCCCCTTATTTCACTCCGCCAAAACGCCGGTCTCTTGACTGATAAAATTCTACTGCCTTTTCCAGCTCCTTTTTATCAAAGTCTGGCCAGAGTACATCAGTAAAATAAAATTCAGCGTATGCCAGCTGCCATAACAGATAATTGGAAAGTCTCTGTTCACCACTGGTACGGATCATCAAATCCGGGTCAGGAATTCCTTTGGTATCCAGATATCCCGCGATCACATCCTCTGTCACATCAGACGGCTCTATTTTTTCTTCCTTGATATCCTGTGCCAGATTCCGCACGGCTCTTGTTATTTCGTCCCGGCTTCCATAGTTAAGTGCCACCTGGAAGTGCAGACCGGTATTCTGCGCCGATACCTTTTCCAGCTCCCGGATTCTTTCCTGAAGTTCCGGCTCCAGCCTGCTGATATCACCAACCACCCGAACCTGCATATTGTTCTTTTGACTTGTTTTCAAGCAGTCTTTTAAATAACTATGAAGGAGCTTCATCAGAGCATCCACTTCTTCCTTTGGTCTGGACCAGTTTTCTGTAGAAAATGCATACATGGTGACATACTCAATCCCCATATTCCAGGCAGCCTCACAGATTTTCTCCACGTTTTTACTACCTGCCGCATGTCCTGCGTTGCGCGGAAGCATTCTTTTTTTTGCCCATCTTCCGTTGCCATCCAGAATGATCGCAACATGACGTGGTACTGTTTTTTCTTTTTTCTCCATAAGTTACCTCTTTGCGAAAACGATAGGGACAGGCAGTATTGCCCATCCCTTTTCTTTTATCTATGATGACTATACTGTCATGATTTCCTTTGACTTATCGTCAATCATCGTATCTACCTTTTTAATATATTCATCGGTCATCTTCTGAATGTCATTTTCCAGACTCTTCTGCTCGTCCTCAGAAATCTCATTTGCCTTCTGCTCTTTTTTGATTGCATCGTTAGCATCTCTACGGATATTGCGTACTGCAACTTTTGCATTCTCACCCTTCTTCTTTACATCCTTAACCAGCTCCTTACGACGTTCCTCGGTAAGCTCTGGAAATGTCAGGCGGATTGCCTTGCCGTCATTGTTCGGAGTAAGACCTAAATCAGAAGTCAGAATTGCCTTCTCAATCTCTTTGATCAGACTGGCTTCCCATGGCTGAATCACCAGGGTACGTGCCTCTGATACAGAAATGTTTGCCACAGACTGCAGATTAGATGGCTGACCATAGTAATCTACTGTAATACGGTCCAGAACATGCGGATTTGCTCTTCCAGCACGAATGGTTGTATATTCATTTGCCAAACTGTCCAGCGATTTTTCCATTTTCTCTTTAAACTGATTTAATTCTACGCTCATGTTTTTCTCCTTTTCTATACTGTATTATTTATGCAGTAACCAGGGTGCCCTTTGTTACGCCATTTACTGTGTTTACGATGCTGTTCTCTTCATTGAGTCCAAATATCATCATAGGCATATGATTTTCCATACAAAGTACTGCAGCTGCCAGATCAATAACGCCCAGGCGCTGATTGATCACTTCATTGATATCAATCTCATCATACTTTTGGGCATCTGGATTGACTGCCGGATCAGAGTCATAGACACCGTCAATGGATTTACCAGACAAAATCACATCTGCCTCCATCTCCACAGCCCTCAACACAATGGCTGTATCTGTAGAAAAATAAGGATGACCAGTTCCGCCGGCAAAGAAAGTAACAATTCCATTTTCCATATATTGGTTCGCCTTGTCTTTGGAAAACACCTCAGTAAAAGAACTGCACTCAAATGGTGTCAATACGCTTGTCTTGATTCCCACTGAACGAAAAATTTCAGACACATAGATGCAATTCATTACTGTTGCGAGAGTACCAATCTGGTCAGCCTTTGTCCGGTCAATATTTTTACTGGTACGGCCTCTCCAGAAATTTCCGCCACCAGTTACCACTCCAATCTGAATCCCATCATCCACCAGCTGCTTTACCTGTTTGGCAATCTCTATGCAGGTTGCCTCATCAAAGCCTGTTTTGTTGGGACCAGCAAGCGCTTCTCCACTGAGCTTCAATAATACTCGCTTATACTTTGCCATAACGCATCGAACCTCCTGTTATTTTTCCTCAAAAAATTCTTCCAGATCCACACCTGCATAATTCAAGGAACAATATCCATCTACTACTGCACTATTGTTGACCTGAATGGATTTTGCCTTGATGCTTCCCTTCACAATTGCAGTGGAATCAACAATAACTGGTCCATTCACATCGATATTACCTTTTACAGCACCTGCGATTGAAGCAGAAGTTCCGGTAATATCACCAATGATAACAGTTCCTAATGCAATCTCAACACTGCCCTCACTTGCAACATTTCCTTCCAGACGCTTTGTTTTTACCACAATATCAGCAGCGGAAACATTTCCTGAAATCTGTCCGTAAACAGAAAGCTTCCCTAAACAATCTACATCACCGGTAATCGTACCCATGATTTCCAATGAACCCTCAGAAGAAATCCCACCATTAATAGTGGTTCCCTTGGTAATAATCGTAGTATCATTATCTGCTGCAGTTTCAGGCTTCTTTACCATCTCTGTATTTCCTTCGTTTACCATTTCTATCGTTTCCTCTTTCTCCTCTACTGTCTCTTTCTCCAGCTCTTCCAGAGAAGGAAGTTCTATTTCCTGTCCAACATTTTCTTCTGGTATTTCCTCTGGTGCATCCTCCGGTGTTTCCAATTCTGGAGCCTCTTTTGGCAGAATAAAATCAGGGATCTCTTCCTGTACAAATTCTTCCGCGCTATCCACAGAACTGTCAGCAAACAAATCATCCTTTATCAGGCTGCTCTCTCCGGAATTATCCTCCGCAAAAATCTGACTTAATAAATCTTTATCCACATTTGCATCTTCAAAATCACTCATTGTCTCTTCCTCCTCTTATTCTACAGTAGCAGTTTCCTCGTTTTGGCTCTTTTTTATGTCAGAATCATCATCCAACATCATGTCATCCTTAAAGTCCCTAAAGAAGTCCATACCTGTTCTTCCTTATCATCAGCCGGCAGGATTGAATTTTACATGCTGTACCGGCTGTGTCCTGGTCGTAATTGGCAAAATATCATAATCTGCACTTTTCAACCTCCGAATCAACTCCGGCAAAGATTCCGCTGTCGCTGTTTTTGTCTTCTCATCGTGCATCAGCAACACTACATTTTCTCCTGCTGCCTTCACGCTCCTCATTGCGCGGGAAGTCAGTTGGGACGGTGTGTATGTTTTTCCCGTGGCATCGTCATTCTGTGCATTCCAGTCAAAATAGGTAATCCCCTTTTTGTTCACATATTGAATACATTTACTCATAGGTACTTCACTGACTGTGTTACTGCTTCCACCTGGAAAGCGATAAAATTCAGGCCGGACTCCAGCTGCATCATACAAAAAATCACTGATTTTATTGACATCTTCTTTAAATGCATCCAGATTTGCATAAATCGTACTGTAAATATGGCTATAGGAGTGCATTGCCAAAGTATGGCCCTCCTGCACGATTCTCTGATACCGGGCGGTATTTTCTTCTCCCTCCCTGGCCAGGCAAAAAAAAGTGGCACGAACATTATACTCTTTCAATGTGTCTAAAATATGGTCTGTATTTTGACTGGGACCATCATCAAAAGTCAGATAAACATTCGGTTTTTCCGGATGATCTGTCGTTGCCTCAGCCTGTTTTTTCAGCTGGGACTCCTTTTTTTTCAGCTCTTTTTCTATCTGCTCCAGCTGTTCCTGAAGACTTTTTTGATTGGTCTCACTGTCCTTCAGCTGCTTTTCCAGCGAAGAAATATCTTGTTTCAGCTTCTTCATCTTAAAATGACTGTAACAGCTGTACACCAGTGGAATTAGTATGATTGCAACTATCACAGAAAATACGATCCGTCTGGCACGCACTATCCGCCGACGCTGTTCACGGGCCCTGGCACGTCTTACCATCTCATTCCGTGTCATTTTTTCACCCTTTCCGTTTTCTTATCATCTTATTCATTGCAAACAATACCCATACTGACCAATTATAACACTCTTTTTCATTTTCGTCTACATTCCAGCAAGAAATGATTGAATCTGTAAAATCACTGCGCTATAATAACCTTGAAAGGATGGGAATTTCTATGAAAAAAAGGTTATCACCAGCACGGGAACACTACTTCCTGAAATTGTTCCAGGAAATCTGTGACCATTCCCGCTTCATGCAGAGCAAACAGAATATCCAGCATGGACAGACCAGTGTTTACCAGCATAGTCTCTCTGTTGCTTATCTCAGTTGCCTGATAGCAGAAAATCTGTCCCTTTTTGTAGATTGGCATGATTTGATCCGGGGAGCACTGCTTCATGACTATTTTCTGTACGACTGGCATGACAAAAGTCATGATCATCCCCGCCCCCACGGCTTGACCCACCCTCAGGCTGCTTATGAAAATGCCTCCAGGGACTTTACTCTGTCACTCAAAGAAATCAATATCATCAAGCGTCATATGTTCCCACTGACCTTGATGCCTCCCACCTGTCTGGAGGCATGGATCGTCTGCCTGGCAGACAAATATCTGTCCACACTGGAAACACTTTTTCCGGAATGGGAACCTTTTATCTCGGAAGAAGATTTAGAAAAACCTGCTTGATTCGTATATAAGCAAGAAAGGAAATGTGCTATGAAATTTGTAATTCAAAGAGTGCAGAAAGCATCTGTCACTGTAGACCAGAAAATTACAGGATCCATCGGCCAGGGCTTTTTCATTCTGGTGGGGATCAACAACGAAGATACAGAAGAAATTGCAGATAAGATGCTGAAAAAAGCATTGAACCTGCGCATCTTTCCAGATAGAGAAGGAAAAACAAACTGCTCTCTCCAAGATGTCAGCGGACAGCTCCTTCTGGTCTCCCAGTTTACACTGTATGCCAACTGTAAAAAAGGAAACCGCCCTTCCTTTTTTAATGCAGGAGACCCGGAACATGCCAACACGCTCTACGAATATCTATTAAAGCAGTCACATCATTACTGTGATGTAGTTCAGTCTGGTATTTTCGGAGCTGATATGAAAGTCGAACTGATCAACGACGGTCCCTTTACTATTGTACTTGACTCTGATGAACTCTTTTAACAATTAATTTCTGACAGCAACTCCCGTTTTCTGGTACCGATCAACAGTTCCTGGTTATATTGCAAATATCTGTCACAGGTATGCTCTGCCAGAAAAGACGCCGCTTCTGCGGATACAGTCAGTTCTGTTACAAAGACGATCATCTCCTGACCAGTCTCAAAGGCATGTTCCATAAAATCAAAGGCATATTCTAATGCACTTTTGGCTTCTGCCTCTTTCTGTTCCAGCTTGGCACACTGCTGGTCAAACTCCGTCTTTGCCTGTCCAAAGGCTTTCTCTGGTGGAAGCCCCGCCTGCGGTGCCGCTTTCTTCCAATGCCCCAGCAGTCTCTCTCTAAATAGCGCTTCTTCTTTCCCATAAAATCCTGCTTTACCAGCTGCTGCAATCTCCTCTTCCTTTTCCGTCAGAAGACCTTCATATATTTCCTCCGGTGTTTGGGACAGATCATCCAGCCTATGTCGGTATTCTTTTAAAAATCCATACCAGTCATCCATCATGTTTTTTTCCTGCTGTACTTTTTTCATTTCCAGCAATACCCCATCCAGAAGAAGATTGACCACACTGATACGCTCATCAAATGCAGCATGGTAAAGACGGGTATAAATCTCGGTTTTAACCTTACCCTGCAAGATCTGAGGAATCCCATAATCATCCTGATACTTCCGATAAAGGTCTATATAAGCTGCTACTTCCTCTGCCACATCTCTGTGACGTAGAAACTCATATACAATTTCTTCTGATACCGTAAGCCCCATCGAGTCATATACCTGCATCAGACTGCTGAAATCTTCCCAGCCTCTGGCAGTAACAAACTGTAATCCATCCACATCGGTCTCTATCCGGTAGAAATTCTTTGGATGCAGCTCCAAATAACTTAACAAAGCACCATGTATCTTTCTTTCTCTGGCATATTCCTTCCACACACCATAGTCTGCTTCAATATCGATTCTTCTGACACGATCCAGTGTAACCATATCAAAATCCCTGACTGATTTATTGTATTCCGGAGGATTACCTGCTGCCACAATGATCCATCCATCCGGTATCTTCTGGTTTCCAAAAGTTTTGCATTGTAAAAACTGAAGCATTGTCGGTGCCAGTGTCTCCGAAACACAGTTAATTTCATCAATAAATAAAATTCCTTCTTTTAGTCCTGTTTCCTTCATTTTTTCATACACACTGGCAATAATCTCACTCATAGTATATTCCGTAACAGAATATTCTCTGTCTCCATACTCTGCTTTACGGATAAAAGGAAGTCCCACTGCACTCTGTCTGGTATGATGAGTAATCGTATACGCCACCAGCCCAACCCGGCATTCTCTGGCAATCTGTTCCATAATCTGGGTCTTCCCGATTCCCGGTGGTCCCATCAACAGAACCGGACGCTGTCTGAGATTTGGGATCAGATAATTTCCTCTCTCATCCTGACACAGATATGCCTGTACTGTATTTTTAATTTCCTGTTTTGCTTCCTTGATATTCATTCTTTTCTCCATTCCGCGTGTCTATCACGCAAACTCTTCTTTCTCCAGCCTGAGACGTAATGCCCATGCCGGTATCTGCTCTTCCTCATAGTCCTCCAAAAAAAGAAAAGCAGTCTGATACGATGGTTTTTGTTTTGGGTAGATTCCTTTTCCATCCGTAAAATAGAGCAGGCCACACAGATTTTCAAAAACCCCCTGTTCTATCAGTTCATTGACATAGGAAAATGCCGGACGAAAATCCGTACCTCCTCCGCCAAGCACCTGAAAATTTTGAAACATTTCTGCCAGCTTGGATTCATCACTGATGATATCGTCCTTCTGCACCTTCTCGTCACATTGCAGAATACGTATCCTGGCATGATGAAAAAAGCTGTTCTGCCTAGACAGGATATCCAGGGTCTCCTTTAAAAATCCCTGTACCAGTTCACCACTGGTGGAATAACTGGTATCTACCACAACGACAAAGTCCTGTATCTTTTTTACTTCCCGGCTTTCCAACGGCTCGATCAGGGGCATATTTCCATACACCCGAAGACCATAGGAATAAAAATTCAGATCGTATTCATCTGGATCACAGTACAGTTCTTCCCGCATAACGGCAAATTTCTGCAAAAATTCCCGATAGCTGCGTCTGCCTTTCGCTGCCTTCATCTGAGCAGCCATAAGCTCCTCCCCCTCTTCCGGCTCAACTCCCCGTCGTTTCTGCTCCATCTGTGTCTGTCTGGAAATCTTGTTCCACTGTCTTCTTGCCTGCTGCGGTACTGCCTGTTTCTGTTCCTCTTTCGGCCAATATCGGTGATCATCGGTAAAAAACTCCTGCTGAAGAGTATTTATTTCCTCTTCATCTTTTGTTCTGAGAACCCGGTAAATGACCGCAGCAGAGATTCCCTGCTGAAGCTGTTCCAGTTCTTCATAAGTTTTTTGCCGGATCCATCCCAAAATCCGTCTGGTGGAAGGCTTTTTCATTCCATCGATTACATATTCTACAGCAATATCACATGCCAGATGCCACATCTGGCGGTTTCTGTTCCCGCCAATCCACA
Source organism: Lachnospiraceae bacterium (assembly GCA_017936785.1). Taxonomy (GTDB): domain Bacteria; phylum Bacillota; class Clostridia; order Lachnospirales; family Lachnospiraceae; genus UBA2882. The sequence continues at coordinate 107,498 of JAGBEV010000026.1, forward strand.
AATGATGGAACAGGCAGTGAAGTACCGTATGGAGATACAGACGGTTCAGATAACTGCTGTTATCCTGAAACACCCGGAGTATCTGTTCAGAAGAAAAAAACAGGGCTGTCCCATCGGTGGCACAGGTGGTAATCTGTGAATCAGCCTGCGGAGTTAATGCTGACAGCGCAATCCCCAGAAAACGCAAGTCCAGATAAAGCTCATCCTTTACAAAGCCCAGCACTTTGATGGACATAGCCTCCTCCCATTCTGTCTGGGTTTGGATATGTTGTTTGGATGCCACTGTTTTCCTCCTTTCTATTGTCTGACAATAAAAGCCTCTGCAAACTCGTTGCTAAAACGAATCAAAGGAATACCGTTCCTTACCAGATTCTCCCGAAAAATTCTGCTTTAAACGCAGCAGGCTGGCTGCTCCCTCTGGCCAACCCTGGCCGGAAGCAATCTGGATACTGCGGTCCAGCCATTGACCGGACAAATTTTTTTCCTGAAACAAAAACGTAAGCAGGTCCAGCTGTTTCGTTTTTACCAGTTCTGTAATAATCCATTCTGCCTGTCCCCGTACATAATTCTGATAACGGATTCTTGCCTGCGCACTTAACCCAACCGGATATCTCAGCCGATTAAGTGCCATTTTGCTAAGAGTTTCAGGACTTTCCTCTACACATGCCTGCTCGAAGATTCCATCATATTTTCCTAAATCCACTATTCCATCCTGAAAACACTGTCTGGCACGAAAGCCCTCTCCTGTAAGGTTCAGTGCAAAAATATGTGCCGGACCTACTTCATCATACATTTCATAGTATTCCGGGTAAAATAATGCCCCTTCTGTCCTTCCTTCCCTTTGAAAAATCACCTGTGTATCGGAAGCACGCTGGCTAAGAATCTGCTTCAGTCCACTGTTTTCCTGTATCCCACACTGCAAGACCAGCAGTTTTAGATGAAGACAGTTCATAAAAGCATCACTGCCCACCTCCACTAAACCCTTTCCAAAATGAAGCTCCTCCAGTCCGGAACAATTATAAAAAGCCAGATTCCCAAGTTTTTCCACGGAATCCGGCAATATTACTTTCTGGATATATTTTCCGGAAAGTTCCCGCATCCATGGTTTTTTTATCCCCGAAATATTTTCTGCTGTATCAGAACTTCCAATTTCACTTTCCGTATTCTTTTTTGAGGAATCAGAAAAGCAATAGGCACCAATTTCTGTTACTGGTATTCCCTCTATCTGTTCCGGTATCATAACATATGGTGAAGCCCCATACCCACAAAGGATCCGGACTCCACCACTCTTTGTATACTCCCATCGAAAAACATATTCTCTGTTATCCACGAAGCTTTCTCTCTGCCTCCACCAGCTTGTTATAATTGGTCACCAGCTTTCTCTGGGAATAGCTCAACCTGTTATAAATAGCACGGGAATGTTCAATTCTCTTCCGGCTGGCAGAAGTTACCTTTCCAATCTTATTAATCGACTCAATCACAGCAGTTGCAATCTGCTCATCGCTTTGTCCTGTAATATGGCTGCTTTCAGTACCTTTTAATTCATAACAGATCACCGGACTGCCTTTCTCCACATAACTATAGATTTTTTTTGCTACAGCATACGGCAAGTTGACACAACCATGAGAACCGCCCGTTTTATAAAGACTTGCGCCAAACTGGCTGCGCCAGGTAGCATCATGCATTCCGATATTCCCATTAAACGGCATCCAGTAGGATACTGGAGTAGCATAATTTTCGCCTACCAGCTCTGCAATCTCCTCTTTATAAGTTAATGCATAAACACCTGCCGGAGTTCCATTTCCAGCAGATACGTTGCCGGAAACAAAATCCGATTCAAGTACTTTTTTTCCGTTCTGGTATACGAAAAGGTGCTGTGCCGTCAGGTTAATTTCCACATAGCTGTCTCCATAATCATTTTCCCCATAGCTCGCCGCTTCCTGTATATATTCTGGAGTCCGTGTCACTTTTTTCCCTTTTTTTATCAGTTTCTGTATCTTTGCAGTTTCTTTTGCTGTATTCATCCACCAGCCATAATCACCACCACTGATGGAAACCTTTTTTCCATAACTGGTCTGGAATGTCCGGTTTGTAAAAATGGTATCGTATTTTCTCCTGAGCCCTGTTACATATTCCTCAACTTTAGCCTTTTGCACGACTGCTTTATTTTTCTTCAGCTTCAACCAGTTGTGTATCGTATTGCCATCCAACACTTCCTGATCATCCCCAAATGTATAGGTAATCTGAGTGCTGGTATAAGTATTGAGCTGTTTCAGAATCCGGTTCAAAGTCTTATCCTCAGAGGTTACCTTAGGCTGTTCATAGCAGCCTGCCTCCGATAAATCAATTTCCTGAGCCAAAGTCAGAACAGCTTCTTTTACCTTTTGCAAGGTTACTTCCTGGTTTAATTGATTGCCTTCTGTCTCCTTGACGATTTCATATCCCTTCCCGGATACATAATCGGAAATATAAGCATCTTTTGCCTCCTGTACCTCTTCTGCTGCAAACCCCTTCAGAGAATTGACAGCTTGGGACAATTTTTGTTCGTCCAAAGATAACAGATCACCTACCTGATATTCCCTGTCTTTTTTTAAGATCCAGGAAAAACCACCCTGTTTTTGGATTATATTTTTTATGGCAGCTTCATCAGTCATCTCCAGTCCAAGCTGCTCTCCAGTTATCTTCTGTTCCAGTATAGAGCCATCTGCTGCTTTTTCGTAAATAGTCAGTTCATATTGCTCCATCGCTTTTTTCACTTGTGCCGGCGTCTTTCCTGAAACAGCGATACCGTTGATTTTCGTTCCATTCATCAAATGACTGCCGTAGTAGACAGCACCTGCCAGATATCCCCCCAGCAAAAGTACTGCCAGTCCTGCAACTACAGATATTAATATCTTCTTACTTTTTCCTCTCATGTTCTCCCCATTCCTTTTATGCTTTTAGTTTAAAAACAGCATGAACTGTTTTAAGATATATCTTTTTGATTTTAACATCCTTTTGTATCAATTTTGTGTCATTCAAAATCTTTGTCCTGTTTCTTTACATCATCTGACTCTTTAACTGCTTGATCATTTCCATGTCCTGCGCTGTCACTTTCATATTAGTACACAGATTCTTTCCTTCTGCAGTGGTGACCTTGATTTCAACAACCGTGCCTTCCCCGATACATTGACCAGCATCCCGGAAAAACAAAGGCACTTTCGGGTGACTTTCATTAAATCTTTCAAACATACCCTTCATCTTCATTATATTCATTGGATTCATATCTCTCCACCTCGTATCTTTTTTTGATTGAAACTCCACCAGACTACCAGCTTTTCAGCCAGGTATCCAACTCCTATCCCAGTCATCATCCCAAATAGGACATCGCTTAAATAATGTACCCCTACATATAACCGGGATACCCCGATCAATGCAGCAAGAAGCATTGCCCAGACACCTTCTTTCTTCGGCAGGTTCCGGTATAAAACGGTAGCCGCTGCAAAGGAACTTCCTGTATGCCCGGACGGAAAGGAATAGTCCTTTTGTTTCTGGATCAGAGGCTCCAATTGATTTATGATATCATAGGGTCTGGTTCTTTCCACAAGATTTTTCAATATCAGATTGTTCAGCAACAGAGAACCAAGCAATGCCAGGATGCTCATGAAACCAATTCTCCTGGTCCGTCTCGGAATCAGTAAAAAGACAGACAGAACAACCCAGATAAATCCTGCATTTCCCAATTTGGTAACTGTTATAAAAAATGGATTAAAAACAGGATTGCGGACATAATCCTGAATAAATAACAAAATTCCGCTCTCCAGCTCCGATAAAACCTCTATCATATTTTTTCTTTCTTTTTCCTCCCTTTTGTCAGGCGATAGCTTTCCCCGATCATCTGACCGATTTCCCTCTCCGGCACAGAACCATTTTAACACTAATTTGCTTTTCTTGCTATAACTTTAAGAAAACTATAACATTTTCCTTTTTGAAACACAAACATCGAAAAAAAATGAAAATTTCCTAGAAAACAAAAAAGCCAAGCTTCTCAACTTGACTTTTCTGTCACTTTCCTCTTTTCTCATTCTAAAAACGTTATTGTTTTTTTCCTGCTTCAACGGATAAAATCAGCCGTTCAAACGACTCCTCAAATCTCTTATTATCTGCCTCTGTCCTTTTTGAATGTCCTTTTACATAGCCTCTGCTTTTTCTGCTTCTCGATCTCTTTGCATAGTGCCGCTCCATCATCATCGGTCCAATATTGATATCGGTGTACCATCTCCCGCTTTGATGAATCCCATATGCCCCTTTTCCCAGAATCATATTTGCCACTCCATAATCCTGTGTTACAACGATGTCGCCTTTATTGCATCGTTTTATCAAAGCAAAATCTACCGCATCAATTCCAACATCAATTATGTTGATCTCACTATAGTCAGAATAGAGAACATGGCTGGTGTCACATAACAGAATTACGGGAATAGAATACTTTTCTGCTACTCGTTCCACAATGGATATCACCGGGCATGCATCTGCATCTACCAATATTTTAAACCTCTTTCCTTCACGCATTTTTAACTTAACTCCTCCTTATTTTTGTCTTAATGAATATCCGGTCAGATTATCAGTATGTATTATTGCGGATACTTTTTTAGTATATCTTATCATGATACGACACATATGTCATGTAATTTTTTTCATTTTTTTACACATTATTATATTCTGCGGAAGAATCTCTTGAAGACAATCTCACTTTTGACTTCGCAAATTTCCCATAAAGTAAAAAAATAGACCTGTTGCCCAAGACCACAGTGTCTATTTTACCTTTTCTTGGTAATTACCATCCACGGAATCGTTAATTTTCGAAAGGGCTGAATACTTTTCTCATCGTTGTGGACTGGAGCGACAAGAAGTCCATCCACCCGATACTGCTGAAGCAAATTAAGATATTTTTGCTCTTTTTCCTGGCTGTAATCAGAATTAAAGATCAAAATGCTGTATCCAGCTTTCTCAGCTCCCTTTTCAATCTCTTTAATAATATCTGCAAAGAAAGGGTTGGAGATGTCCGGAACAATTGCCGCAAGAAGAAATGTCCTGTTTCCATTCAAACTTCTGGCTATCATATTGGGCTGATAATTATATTTTCTGGCATAGTCCAATACTTTCGCTGCTACTTCCGGTTTTACAGAGGTATTTCCATTCAAAACTCTCGATACTGTCGCCTGGGATACCCCTGTCATTTTAGCTAATTCTGTCATCGTGATCATACTGCCAATTCTCCGTTTCAAAGTCCGTGAATACGTATTCATTAACTAGAGATAATGTACAATATCTTTTTGTCTATGTCAATAGAATTATTTATTTTTTACATTTTGCATATATGTGTGTTTACTTTTTTATCATTTTTGCACAATTCTTTTTATCTTTTTAATCTTTAATAGTCAGACCAGGGAAAGATATCACATTTTCTGATATATCTCTCCTAACAAATCTACCAATGTCACCATCTCATTTGTCGCTGTATTCACACAAAAATCATAATCCGATGCCTTTCCCCAATCCTTTCCGGTATGATAGGTATAATAGGCGCTGCGTCTTTTATCTGATTTTCTGACAAGAGCTGCGGCTGCCTTTTCTTCCAGTTTATCCTTCTGCATCGTTGCAGCGATCCGATATTCCATCGGTGCCGTCACGAAGATACTTTTTACTGCATACTCTGAATATTCTTTTAAAATCACATCCGCACATCTTCCCACAATAATACAGTCACTTTCCTTGGCATATTCCAGAATAACATGCCGTTGTACCATATATAATATTTCATTAGCGCTTTTTCCATAGTATTCTGTGGAATTTCCCTCATAATAAATAGAATGCAATAAGGAGTTTGGCAACTGTTCCTCCGCTTTCCTCAGAATTTCTTCCCTCATTCCACTCTTTGCCACAGCATCCTCCAATATCTTTTTATCATAATAGGGGATAGCAAGATGCTCTGCCAGTGCATGTGCCAGATTATGACCTCCACTCCCAAACTGTCTTCCGATACAAATTATTTTTCTCATCACTGTACTCCTTTCTCTTTTTTGATGATAATCCTGTCTAACAATAGCAGAACTGCCGGGAGAATAAATACAACCATCAGTACAGAACAGATTGCCCCATAAGCGATCATAAGACAGGTCTGTGCAATAATTTTCTGTGTCATAATCACGCTGACCGTCAGGCAGGTACTAATCAGAATCAGGGAAGAAGTCAGTACCGTTTTAATGGAACGGTTCATTGCCTCTCCCAATGCCTGCTCTTTCTCCAGTTTCTGCCGCATTTCCCTATAATTATCAAACAGCAGGATTCCGTAATCAATGGTTGCGCCCATTAAGATACACTGTACCAGAATCAGAGCAATATAATTGGTACTATATCCCTGCAGCGCCACAATAGCCGTTGTGATAAATACCGCCGCTTGAATAATTGCCACCAGCACAGCAGAACTGACAAAGGAACGGAAAGTAAACAGCACGACGATTAAAATTGCGATTACTGTCAGGATTGTCACAAAGTTCAGTTCCTCCGTAAATCCTTCATCCATCTCATATCCCATAGCAGAATCCCCGATCAAATAAGCCTCTTTCTTAAACTGTCCGGTCTTTTGCAATAATTCTCCTAAGCAGGCAAAAGTAGCCGCTCCCTCAGAAGGATATTTTGTGGAAATAATCATGCGGTTGTATTTATCCCCCAGCATCAACTCCCGATTTTCCTGAATCTGTGTTTCACCATCTTCAATCTCTGAGCGCATATCCCCATCAATCGCAGCAGAATAAGTTTCATCTGGCAGAATCTCATCAGTAATAAAGTGCAGAAATTCTTCTAATGTCATGGTGTCTTGTTCCACATCCAGCATGGACATCCTACGGATTTTCAGCATATCCCTGACCTGATCTACATCTTCATCCATCTCATCTGCCAGTTCTTCTGCTGTCATAGGTTTTTCATAAATCCGCAAACTATCATCCAGTTCTTCCTTCCCATCTTTATATTTTTTCCGTCCATCTGCCAGTTCCTCCTTCCCATCATTTAATCCCTTTTCTGCATCTTCTATCTGTTTCTTTGCCTTCGCTAGTTCTTTCTTGCCTGCCTCTAATTGCATTCTTCCCTTTGCCAGTTTTTTCTTTCCAGCCTTCAACTGTTTCCTGCCTTTTACCAGCTCTTTCTTTCCAGCCTCCAACTGTTTCCTGCCTTTCACTAGCTTTGTTTTTTCTGTTTGAAGTTTTTTCTTCCCTGCCTCCAACTGCTGCCTTGCAGTTTGAAGTTCAGCTTTTTGGTTCCCCAACTGTGAAGCAATCATCTCCTCTGTCATTCCAGCAAGCCGCATCTGTTCCTCTGCTGCTTCTAACTGCTGTTCTCCTGCTGCAATCTTTTTTTCATTGGTAGCCATTTCCTTTTCTGCCTTCTCTAGCTGTTTTTCTCCTGCAGCAATCTGCTTCTCACTTTTTGCAAGTTTCTTTTCGTTTGCAACTATTTTCTTTTCGCTCTCTGCAAGTTTTTTCTCATTTTTTGCAATAGTTTTCTCACTGTCCTCGATTTTCTTTTGATTTTTGGCAATTTCATTTTTTCCGTCCGCAATTTTTTTCTCACCGTCTGTCAGTTCTTTTTCTCCATCCGTCAGTTCCTTTTCGGCATCCTCTAAATCTTTTTTGCCATCCTTTATTTTGTCTTTGCCATCCTCCAGTTCCTTTCTGGCATCCTTGATTTGCTCTATTTGCTCTTTATCCATAAATTCTGTATAAGCAGGATTTCCAGCAACATGCGTATCTATATAGCAGATTAAATCATACATGGTAATCTTTTCATAATCCGAATCATTCTGATTATCCCTATACATCTGATAAAGCATCTTTGCCTGGTCAGCAGTAATGTCCATATCCTCTGTCAGTTCTTTATATGTATAAGATTTTCCAATGGTATTGGAATAATCCTGTACCGAGTTAACATCTTTCCGCTGCTCCAGCCATGCAATATACTCCGCAATTTGTTCCGGACTTTCCTCTTTATCGTACAGCAACACTGTCTGGTTATCCAATCCAAAAGCTTCCTCTATTTTAGCCTGCTCCGGATTATCAAATGTTTTAATATAAGTAATATCCAATCCATTTTTCAGGAATAATGCCCCTATTGTTACAAGAATAATCAACGGCAACGACAGAAAACGTATTTTCCCCGCAAACTTCATGACCGGCTTCATATTCAGCTCCAATGATTTCTTGTGTGTCTTTGCCATTGCTTTATCAAAAACCACAACCAATCCCGGAAGAATTGCAAAAATGCAGAGCAGGCTGATAAACACACCCTTTGCCAGCACAATTCCCATATCCTGGCCGATCTTAAAACTCATGAACAACAGCACCAAAAGTCCCACAATGGTTGTTACAGAACTGCTGGCAATGGCACTGAACGCATTGGTCAAAGCCTTTTTCATGGCAATTGCCGGGTTTGCCTGCTTCTGTTTTTCCTGATTGTACCGGTTCATCAGCATAATGGAATAATCCATAGAAAGTCCCATCTGCAACAATGCCCCAACGGCAAAGGTCATGAACGAGACTGAAGGAAGAAACACATTGCTGCCCATATTCAGAACGATGGCAATTCCTATGCAGCCCATATACAAAAAAGGTTCCACCCATGAATTGCAGAGTAAAAATAGAATAGTAAATATAATAGCAACAGCAATCACTGCGATAATCGGTATTTCCTCCAGTAGCGTGTTTACCATCATGTCATTATCCACAACCGCCCCACACAGGTATGCCGAATTTCCATAGGCATCCTCAATATGCTTTAACACATTCCTTGCCTCTTCAGAATACGTATTCGCAGACACATTCAGCATATATTTGGAATGGTTATCCTTCTGATATGTTTCATCCTCCTGAAGATAAACAACACTCTTTACATGCTCCAGAGCCTCCAGTTCTGCCTTTCGCTCTAACTGTTCTTCCTCCGACAAATCATCAAACATAACAGTAATGGCAGACATCTCGCCATATTCTTTCTCCATCAGTTCCATGCCCCGCTTAACGGAAGAATCCGATGGCAGATACTTTGACATATCATAGTTGATATTGACTTTAAAAATCCCAATCGCTGCCACAACAGTAAGCACTGCAACGAAAACGAAAATAAACCCTCTTCTGTCCACAATATAATCTGCAAGTTTTTTCATGGTTAATCTCCTTTGACAAATCCTAAAAAATATACTATGATGCAATTGTATCAACGAAGTGTTGGTTTTACAATAAACAGTTTTTAAGAAAACGATTTGAAAACAACATTTTAGATACATTCTGTTGTAAAAAATAAAATATGCCACAAACTTGTGCCAATATCAGGAGGAACCATGATGAACAAAAAAGAGAACCAACGCATGCGCTTAACCAAATTACTATTTAAAAATGCTCTGATTACTCTTTTGCAGAAAAAAACCATTTATCAGATTTCTGTCACAGAACTATGTGATGCTGCCGAATTAAACCGTTCCACATTTTACAAATATTACGAAAATGTCCGGGATATCCTGACCGAACTGGAAAAAGAAACATTGCAAAAGAGCAAACAATGTATGCAGGAAATCGCAGTAGGGGAAGATAACTTCCACATTGCACCACTTTACCGTCTTCTCTGCGATATGCAAAATAACCGCGAAATCTATCAACTGCTTTTGAACAACAGCGCCAACGACGGCTTTCCCTCAGATATGATGCAGGAAACCATAGAATTTTTGAGAGACACGGCAAAATCACTGGATATCATAGAAGAAAAATCTGACTATCTGTTTCAGTATTTGGTCTCCGGATGTATCAGTGTAGTCCAGAACTGGATTAACGGGGAAATGAAAGAATCCCCGATGGAAATTTCGGAATTGATTTACCGCACTTCCGTTGCAGTTTTGAAAAGTGCACTATAACAAACGCTGCCACACTTTGCAAACCAACTTATTGTTTAAAAAGGAGAACGACCATGTTATTGAAACTTATCATCTGTTTTATTGCAGGAATTGGTGCAGGTCTGGGAACAGGATTTGCAGGAATGAGTGCTGCGGCTGTCATCAGCCCAGTCCTCATCACATTTCTAAATATGTCGGCATATGATGCCGTAGGAATTGCCCTGGCAAGCGATATCCTGGCAAGCGCTGTCAGCGCCTATACCTATGGAAAAAATAAAAATCTGGATATCAAAAATGGTCTTGTGATGATGTTGACCGTTTTAGCCTTTACCTTAGTGGGAAGTTTTCTGGCAAGTCTTGTCCCAAACACCACAATGGGTAGTTTTTCTGTATTTATGACTTTCTGCCTTGGTATCAAGTTCATTTTAAAACCAGTTATGACGACAAAAGAAACCATGCAGGCAGTGGAACCGAAGAAACGCCTGCTCCAATCTGTTATCTGCGGCATCATGATTGGACTGGTCTGCGGTTTTATCGGTGCAGGCGGCGGTATGATGATGCTTTTGATTCTCACCAGTGTCTTAGGCTATGAATTGAAAACAGCCGTGGGGACAAGTGTTTTCATCATGACCTTTACCGCCTTTACCGGCTCTGTCAGTCATTTTGCCATCGGTGGCATGCCAGATTTATGGTGTCTTATTTTCTGCATAATCTCCACCCTGCTGTGGGCGAGAGTTGCAGCAAAACTGGCAAATAAGGCAACACCTAAAACATTAAACCGGGTAACGGGTGTCGTCCTTGCCGTACTGGGTGCTGCCATTATGCTTGTAAACTATCTGAAGTAAAATTATGTTTCCAGACCACTTGAACGTTCTACCTCAAAAAATCTACCGTATCTACTGAAACCAGATCCCCCGCATCTGAGCTTTGCCTTCATGAGAATAAATCTAACAATTTCTGAAATAAATTGGTTTCTCTCTTTTCTTCTTCCTCCACTTCTTCTAACTCTGGTATCTCTATTGCCGGAATTTTCATGACAAACAATACCGAATCCACCTTTGTATTTTTCTCAGAAACAAAGGAACCCGTTTCGATTTCAGAACCTGTCATTTCTTCAATCTTATCATCTACCTTATTTTGCATTTCCGAATCAATATCTTTTGTTTTCTCTTGAAATTCCCCTGTTCCTTCCTGCATTTCCCCTGTGCCATCACGGAGCTCTAAGATACCCGCGAACATCTCATTGGTACCATCATATAATTCGGAGGTTCCCTTCACTAATTGACCGGAACCCTTGGATAATTTTTGATACCCTTTTACAATTTTATTTACACCATCTGTATATTCACTAATGCCAGTATCCAGTTTTTTGTATTCTTTTACCAGCTTATTGATTCCCGTTTTCAGACTGGTCATATTTGTTACCAGCGTCTGTAAGGTGGAAGTTAGGCCTTGTATCTTCTTATTAAATTCCTTGTAACTGCTCTGAAGAGATAATGCCCCTTTCATTAAAGCTCCCGTTTCCCTGTCTAATTGTGCATCCATTCCGGAAATGAGGGCATTGCTTCCCTGAATATAGCTGACATCTGCTTTCAACAGGCTTTCTATCTGAATCAGTTTTCCCATCTGTGCCACATAGGAAGACAGTACGGAACTGTCACCGGATGCCTGATATTCCTGATACAGCTTCATGGCATCTGCATCCTCCTGTTTTACTAGTTCCTCAAGCTTCTGCCACATCCCCGTATTTCCACGATCCACATATGCCTGGTACAATGCCTTTCCGGCATCGGTAATTCCCAGAGCAGCAATTGCCTGATTATGCTGGCTGACAAAGGATTCCATATCATTAAGCCCTGCCTGTGACAATACCTGATAATAACTGCCAATACTTCCGTCTACTGTCTGAAGACCTGCAACAAGAGAATCAATCCCTGTCTGCATCTGGGTAGACGCTGTACTCAGCTTTTTCAAACTTTCTGCGTCCATGTTTACCTTATCCAGCGATTTCTTAATTTTATTGAGGCTTTTCAGCACAGCCGCAGAGCCATCTGTCAGATCTCCCGATTTATTATCCAGTTTACCCAACGCTTTTTTTACGTCCCGTATTCCATCATTTAAAGTATCTGCTCCCTTTTTTAACTCCTTTGCTCCATCTTCTAGTCCATCTGCACCATCTTCCAGTCTCTTTGTTCCATCTTCTAATTCCCCTGCACCGTCATCCAATTCTTTTGCCGCATCCTTAATTTCCAGCAATTTATCCGTTAATTCTGCAGTATCCAGATTGATATTCAGATTCAGGCTTGTGCCATTGATGGAAATCTCTCCCATCTCAAAATCCTTTACATCTGCTGTAATTTCCAGATTATCTCCCTTCCCCGGCAGAATGATATAGGACAACTGCTTATCTGAACCGACATTGACAATGGTTGCTCCGTCTGCCTGAATGTTCCGACAACGGGAAGAATCCAACGACATCGTTGTCTGTAAAGCATAGCCTTCCCAAAAAGAACTTTGACAGGACATATTCTGCGTAATGGAAAGAATTATTTTCAGGGAACCGGACATGCCGGCAATTTCATCAGCAGAATATTCTTCTCCATCCATAAAATACCGGATGCCTATATTCCATGGAAGTTCCGTTTTTTCTATATCCAAATCTCCCTGATAATACAATTTGTCCGCATCCGTCTGAATACGGATCTGACCATCTTCATAATGAATTTCATCTGTTGTAGTCAGATTTTTTACTTTCGTATAATTTCCATAATCCGTGATATCTTTATCCGTAAAACTATTTACCACGTATGCGCCCTCCAGTGTTCCACTACTAGACAACATAGCATAAACTACTTCTTCTTTTTCCGTGCCGGGCAATGCAATCTTGCCACTCTCCTTGATATTACCTGTCTCTGCCGCCTTCACAGCAGAAACGCCCTGACTGATCACCAACATAACGGATAAACAGACGGCTATTTTCGTTTTCATTCTTCTCTTATTCATGATAAAAACCTCCTGATCTTTTGACTATAGTATTACTAAGACAAACTATGCTGTGGAAATTATTCATCTATCATTCCTTATTCGTTTTCATAAACAATCGGTCAAACAGATATAAAAAGCCTGGCAGCACCAATAACACAGCACAAAGAGAGCATATCGTTCCCCTGCCCAACAAAAATCCCAACTGGGATAGCAGACCATGGGTTGAAATTTCCCCCAGCAGAAAACCGACAATAGTCAGAACAATACCAGACGTTAATATAGAAACCGACACATTTGACAATGTCTCTACAATACTGTCTTTCTTTCCATACAAATACCGGTTTTCCTGATACCGCCCGGTAAGCAGAATCGCATAATCTACCGTAGCCCCCAGCTGAATCGAACTGATAATCAGATAAGCGATATAAAAAAGCGGTGAATCGGCATAATAAGGAAAGGAAAGATTCATCCATATGGCAGTTTCAATGGTAAGTACCAGTATGACAGGAAGTACAACTGATTTCATGGTAAACAGAAGCACCAGAAAGACGGCTGCGATGGCCACAAAATTTACCTTCATCATATCTGCCGTAACCGTATCCATTAAATCATAGGTACTGATGCCCTGTCCCGCTAAAAGGTATTGGTCCGGATAATAATCCTGTGCAATTTTCCGAATATTTTCTATCAGCCGGAATGTCTTATCACCTTCATAATCTACGTCAACTGATAAAACCATCCTGCTATAGTTTTCAGATTCCAGTTTGTCAAGCGTTTCTTTATCAAGATATTCATAGGGAATTTCTGCTCCTGCCTGTTCTACAAAGGCAATGACACCAGAAACTTCCGGCAATTTTTTTATATTAGCTAACATCTCTGTTTCCGTTGCAGTGTCTCCCTTTGGCACCATCAGGACATAGGTGTCATTTTTTCCAAACACTTTCTCAATGGCTTTGGTATCATCTCCCATCTGCGTTCCTTCCGCAAAAATGTGGGAAGCGCCATAATAATAGGAATTTTGGATACTGGCAAGATAAGACGGTACAATCATCACAGTAAACAGGATTGCCAGCGGTATCATCATCTTTCTAACCACTTTTCCAAAACCGTGAAAATCTGGCATAAATGGTTTATGTTTTGTTTTATCCATATAAGGGGCAGCCATAAGAATCAGCCCTGGCATAAAGATAAAAACTACAATCAGACTGATGGCAATTCCCTTCGCCAGCGCATATCCTAAATCGGGTCCAATCCGAAAACGCATAAACGCTAGTGCCAGAAACCCAATCACTGTCGTTAAGCCACTGGACATAATGGAAGAAACTGATTTTACCAACGCTTTTCTCATAGCAGCCTCCGGGTTTTTCTCTTCCTGACGGCATTCCTCAAAACGATGAATCAGAAACACGGAATAATCCAGGGAAACCGCCAGCTGCAAAATATTCCCTGCTGCATTTGTCACAAATGAGATTTCTCCAAATATCAGATTGGAACCTGCATTGATCAGCACCGCTACCCCCAGCCCGATTAATACAACTATCGGTTCCAGCCAGGAAGTTGTGGTAAGAGTTAAAATAATGAATACCAAAAAAACGGCAAAAACAGCAATCTTTCTAATCTCACTAACGGTACTGTTTGTTGCCAGTGCCGTACTGACTGCAGAACCTGTCATGGCATTTTTGTCCCCAATCAATTCCCGGATATCTGCCACCGCCGAAATAATTTTTTCTTCCTGTAATGTAACAGAATACAGGGCAGTATCGTCCACATAATAATTTTCTGATATGTCTGCATCTGCCATTTCCAGAGGAATCCTGACATCTACGGCATCATCCAGCCAGGTAACTTCTGTCACTCCGTCAATCTGTAAAATTTTATCTTTGTATTGTAAGGCTTCTGGAATGCTTACATCCCGAATCATGACTCTGACATTAGGAATGCCTCCATCAAATTCTTCTTCCATCACATCCAATGCCACGGATGAGGGGACATCTTCCGGCAGATATGCATTCATATCATAATTTACCGCAATCAATGGTCTGCAAAGTACGCATATCACAAATACAATAACAAAAGCAGCCAGAATTTTCTTTCGATGCTGAATAACACCTCTAAAAAAATGTTCCATCTTGTTCATCCTTTCCGCCAGTAATTTTTTCTATCGGCTATATTTAATAGACAAAGAACATTTATTTGACATTTGTCACTTTTTTTGTTATAAGAAATCATATACAAATTAATTGAGATATGCAACGTACAAACTAAATAAAACTGTATGATAATTGACATAATCCGTGAAATGTTTCCTAAAATGGAGGATTTTTATGAGCGCAAAAACAGATTTAAGAATTATTAAGACACATAAGGCTCTTTGCAAATCTTTTGCCGCCTTAATTGAAAAGAAAAAATTTGAAGAGATTACCGTCAATGAATTATGTGACCATGCCATGATACGGCGTGCCACTTTCTATAAACATTTCGCAGATAAATATGAATTTTTTGCTTTTTTTGTACAGCAAATACAGAAATCTATCATTAAACAATATTCAAGCACACAATCAGATTCCCCTTGTTCTTTTTCGGAGTACTATTTTTTTGTTTTTCATGGGGCAATCCGCTTTTTATCAAGCCATATTCAATTAGTGAACAATATTATACACAGTTCCGTATTTTCTACCCTGTTGGACATTTTATCTTTGGAAATCCAACGGAATATATTACTGCATCTCAAAGACGAAAGTAAAAATAAAATCTGCCAGCCAGTAGATGCCCATGTTCTTTCCGCCTTTCTTGCAGGTGGTATTATTCAGTTGCTACGATACTGGTTGACAAATTTAGATACCGTTTCCGAAGAAAAAATCTGTTCAGAATTTGAAAAAATATTATCCTCTGCATCTGCCTTATAAAAACTATATATTTAAAGTAATAATTTACTAAACCCCCTTTTTTTCTTACCGAAATCACTAATCATCTTGCGTTAGAAAGATCAACATCCTAAAAAGCAGACAACTATCATGTCTGCCAGTGCCCTGATTCTTCCTTTTGCCACTTTGTCCACGACTGTCACGCAGAACTTATCATATCTACCTCACTGTTTTCAGCCTCTGCAAAATAGACAATCAAAATGTTACTATCTGTAGTTTGTACCGGTACTTCTGCAGGGGAATCGGCCTGCAGCCTTGTCTTGACTCCTCCCATGTTGAGAGCAGATACTGCTGCAACTATGACAACTGCAAGCACAGCCAGCAATACAAATAATCTTTTTTATCCAGGTTCTTTTTCTTCGTCTCCATCGTATATCAGTCCTTATGTCTCTGCTTTTCATTACTAACAGACAATTTTCGTCCCTGTAAAAACTTTTGAAGGGAATAGAAAATAAATATCACCAATCCCATGATAGCTGCATAATCCAAAAAGAAATCAATGACCGGCAATCATGGCAGCTACACCGCGCCAAACCCATATGCCGACCACATTTCCTTTTGCAGAATCTTTCTCTATATCCAGAATAGGGATGGCTTTTTTACCATCCCCTTAAGCATGCCATAATGGAATCCGATATGATACTAATCATGGATAAAGTTTGTAAAAACAGCTGGCTCCTGCTCCGGCAAAGATATCCCAGACATCTCGGCAGCCTCTTTACACTTCAGCATATATGCCATATTTCTTCCCAGCACACGCATGGTATACAGACCCTCTAAGTCTTTCTTTACATCTTCCGGCGATGCCCCATGTACCATATTCCAGTAACGGGAAGACACTACCGGCATCTCCTGGATGGTAAAATACTTATTCATCTGGTCAAAAGTTGCCGTTGTCCCAGCCCTTCTGGCAGAAATCACAGCCGCAGCCGGTTTCATATAAAATGCCTTATTGCCATTACCGCACAGCTCGGAATAAAATAGTCTGTCCATAAAAGCGGTCATATTTCCGGAAGCAGCACCATAATGAACCGGTGTTCCGAAAATAAAACCATCTGCCCGATATGCCTTTTCTCTAACCTTATTGACAATATCATCAAACACACACTCTCCCTTTTTTACACATGCTTTGCAGGCAATACAACCGCCAACGGGCTTATTTCCAATCCAGACAATCTCTGAATCAATCCCATCCTTTGCCAGGGTATCTGCTACTTCCTTCAACGCTGTATAGGTACATCCCTTCTCATGTGGTCCGCCATTGACCATTAAAACTTTCATCGGATTTTCCTCCTTATTTTGCTCTATTCCCGCTTTCAGATGATTGACAATCTCTACTGTCTTTTCTGGCTAAATCTCTGAGTACCAGACATAGACATCATCGGATGAGTTTTCTAATATCCATCCTCCGGTCTCCTTCCTGTAGCACAAACAATATATTAATTTATTTCTGTTCGTCCACAGGCGGTACCATCTCTGCATAACTTTTCAGCAGTTCCGGTGTACTGGTATAATATCTTTTATCCTGATTAAGTGCCTGTATCTCCTTCATCTCCTCTGCCGTCAGTTCAAAATCAAACAGATCAAAATTGTCACGGATGTGGTCTGGATTTTTTGAACCAGGAATTACCACGTTTCCTGTCTGCACGTGCCAGCGAAGGATAATCTGCGCATTGCTTTTGCCATACTTCTCAGCCAATTTTGAAAATGCAGGTTCCTGAATCAATGCTGCATCGCCATGTCCCAATGGATACCACGCCTGAATTACAATCTCTTCTTTTTCCAGAAAATCCTTTAATCCCTTTTCCTGCGAATACGGATGGGTTTCTGTCTGCAATACCGTCGGTTTCACTTCACAGACACTTAATATTTCCCTAATCTGCTCCTCGTTAAAATTAGACAGGCCAATTGCCTTGACTTTTCCCTCTTTATACGCTTTTTCCATCCGGCGGTATCCTGCGATATAGTCGCCTGCCGGCTGATGAATCAGCAAAAGGTCTATATAATCTGTGTCAAGTCGCTGCAACGTCTTTTCCACTGCATCAGACTGATTGTAAAAAGCTGGCCACAGCTTGGTCTCCAGAAATATATCCTTTCTGGCAATCCCGGATTTTTTCATGGCACGCCCTACTGCTTTTTCGTTGACATAGGCGTTTGCGGTATCAATCAGCCGGTATCCATCCTGCAATGCGCTTACACAAGAAGTCTCTGCCTCATCCGGACTTAGCATAAATGTACCGATTCCCACCATCGGCATTTCCACTCCATTATTTAATTTCACATACATTTGATTACTCATTTTAAACCTCTCCTATCTTATTTTTATCTGTTATTTCATGACACCTGTTATAACATCGCCGAAACACATCAAACGATTCATAATTTCTTTGCCAGTTCCTGTGCCTCCGTTTTATTGGTTGCCATTCCCTGATCATCCATTCCATAAAGAGCCGCATACCTGCCCACTGTATAATCTCCAGCAACAAGCTGCTCTCTCCTTTTCACCTCTGTTTTACCTTTGAACCACCAAACACCTCGGACATTTCCATAGCATCCAGTGCCTCATCCAGTGCTGCCACCTCACCAGCCGACAATATAACATCTGCTGCATCTGCATTTTCCTGCAAGCGTTCTGCTTTCCTGCTGCCTGGTATTGGCACCAGATACGGCTTTTTACACAATATCCAGGCAAGAGAAATCTGTGCGGGAGTTGCATTTTTTTCTTCAGCCATCCTGTCAAGTAACGCCAGCAGTTCCCGGTTCTTATCCACTCCCTCGCTGGTGAACTGCGGCATCATGCTCCGGTAACCATATACCTTGTCAAACTCTGCATTTTTTCCATATTTGCCCGATAAAAAACCATTTGCCAGAGGCGAGAATGCCACATAGCCGATGTTCAGTTCCTCCAATACCGGAAATAATGTTTCATACCATCTCGCCATCATGGAATAGCGATTCTGTATCGCTGTTACCGGACAGACGGCATGAGCATGACGAATCGTTTCCTCATCTGCCTCAGAAAGCCCCCAATGAACTATTTTTCCTTCCTGCATCAGCTCTGCCATAACTCCTGCCACTTCCTCAATGGGAACCTCCGGGTCCACACGGTGCTGATAATATAGATCAATATAATCCGTGTTCAACCTCTTTAAGGATGCCTCCCCCACCAGCATCTCATTTTGATGAGAGTCCTTAATCGTCCCATATACCTCTGCTGTATCAAAAAAGTGTATCCCATCTCTGCTGCCTGCCGCAGCCTATCGATCGCCTCTTTTCGCTCTGTCGGTGCCCCATAGGCATGGGAAAATCCCATGCAGCCAAGACCCACCGCAGATACCTTCAAATCCTTCCCTAATAATCTCTCCTTCATTGTTTTCTCCATTTCTCAACGTTTTCTCTTCCTGGTCTGGTTCTATCCGTGGACGGATATCAATCCTTTCACCCATTTGTTTACCTTTTTCTGGGAAGGAATCTCATAAAAATTACGCCCTTTGAGCCATTTTGTCTTAGATGATATCTTTGCCCTGGTCTTCAAATGTTTCCCACTGTTTCCCAGACCACTACTGATTGACGTGGAAAAAGGAACTACTGTTTTTCCCTTGAGGCTTACCGTTTCTACAAAACTATATACAATATGCGGTGCTTCTCCCCACCAAATCGGATATCCGATATAGACTACATCTGCTTTTCTGACAGCTTTCTTTATAGCATTTAAGTTTGAAATTTCAGGGCGCACCTTACTCGCAGCAGGAGTTTTTGCAGATTCATGTTCCTTTGTTACACGACTACCGTCATTGCCATAGTCAAGATCTTCCTCTGTATATGGTTCAGCCGGCTTAATGGCAACCAGCTTACCTTTTGTCGCCTTTTTAATTTTTTTCGCAGCACCTTTTGTCGTTCCTGTCGCAGAAAAATAAAGCACCACTATATTTTTCTTTTTCTTCACCTTTGCACTTACTGTGTTTACATTTACAACCGATACCACCATCGCAAACATAAGGATAACTGATACGACACGAAATACTTTTGTCCTCCATTCTTTCATTGAAACCACCTTACCTTTCTTTTTGGATATTATTTAGCCATTCTGCCACCATATCGGCAGCATCTATAACATATGATTTTTAACTTGTTTTAATCTTGCACCTCCTGAAAAATTTTATTAATTTCATCCTGTGTCATTTTCCTGTAACTCCCCTGCATGGAAACACAGGAATCCACAACCGCCCGCAAATCCACGGACTCATCCACACCCAGTTCCCGCAACGTAACAGGAAGACCAATTTCCCGAATAAACTCCGCCAATGCCTCTACACCGGCTCTGGCAATCTCTTCCTCGCTCTTTCCCTCAACGGAGATTCCCCATACGTTTATGGCAAAACGTTTGAATTTTACCAATCCATCTCTGTAAATATGCCGATAATAAACTGGATGCAAGACTGCCAGACCTGCACCATGGTTACAGCCCGTATATGCCCCCAACTGGTGTTCCATCTGGTGGCATTGAAAATCTGTCCTCTTACCCAATTTGAGCAATCTATTTTCCGCCATGGCAGCATCCCACATCAGGTTACTCCTAGCAGTATAGTCCTCTGGATTACGGATTGCTACCCGCAGATTGCGAATGACATTTTTCATAAGTGCCTCTGCAAGATCATCGGAAACATTATCCCCATCGGGCTCACTAAAATAAGTCTCCATAATATGGGATAACGTATCGAAACCACCAGAAACCATCTGGAACTTTGGAACACTGTAGGTGTATGATGGGTCTAAAAGGGCAAACTCCGGATTACACTGTGGATAATCCCGCCCACCCTTTACCTTTTTCTCCTCATTGGTAATTACCGCACCACCATTGCACTCACTTCCGGTTCCTGATACTGTGACAATGACACCTAAAGGCAATGGTTCAAAGTCAATGATGCCAGGTCTTTCCCAAAAGTCTTCCCATACATTTCCGTCATATCTTGCCGCAATGGAAATCGCCTTACAGCAGTCCATCACAGAACCACCACCAACCCCAAGAATCAAACCAATTTGATTTTCTCTGGCCACTTCTGCCCCCTCCAGCACTTTCCGATATGTAGGATTCGGCATAATACCAGAAAATTCATAAATCTCCTTCCCAGTTGAAGCAAGAATTTCCATTACTTCCTCATAGATTCCATTTTTCTTAATCGAACCTTCCCCATAGCAGAGCATGATATTTCGCTCATACTTTCCTATCAGGCACGCTAGATATTCTTTCACGCAACCCTTTCCAAAATAAACCTTTGTCGTATTTTCAAAAATGAAATTGTTCATTGGCTTACTTCCTTTCCTGTATCCAATCCCTATCTTCGGTTTTTATTATAAAAAAAATGAGACTCATTCAGAAGTCTCATTTTGTTCATTGGTTTATACCAAAAGGTTATAACAGATATTTTTAATCCTTTATTGCCCTCTGCACAGCAGAGAGAAAACGCTGTACTGTCTCTGACGGATCAGTGGAATAAAGCAGACCATATGGAATGGTATGCTCCCACTCAACTGGAATAATCTTTAACAATGGATGTACATTTGTCCATGCTTTTGTTGCCATCAGTATATCATTGCTGTTTTCACAACGGTTAAAAGTATCTACATTATAAAAATCAAAATCTACAATGCGGATACGGTTATGGTTCTGCCAGATATCATCCCTGAGTTCATCCACATAATAGCTCCATCCCCTGTGCATCAACATGAGATTTTCTCCATACATATCTTCCACGGCAAGCTTATTTTTCGCTGCAAGACGGTGGTGGATTGAAACAGCGCAACAAATCGGTTCCCTGGATATCTCAAATCCTGCACATTTCCGCAAATCCAGCATCGTTTCATCAAAAATTCCCGCTACAACGTCTATATTCTGTCCCAGATTCGCTAAAATTTCTCTCGCATTTTCTGGTGTGTTATCAAAGGGTACCAGCTGAAATTTAATTTCCGGACTATACTCATGAATTTTAGGCCACAACTCCACAAGAATTTGTGCCGGGGTCATAGGTGATGTACCAATACGAATAACATCCTCATCTTCCTGCATGGCATTCTTCGCCCGTGTCACGGAATCCCTGCAATACCCAATAATATACTTTGCATCCTGATATAGAGAAATGCCCGCCTTCGTCAGATGAATTCCCCTGTGTGTCCGTTCAAATAACTTTACGCCAAGTTCATCCTCCAACAGATTAATCTGTTTGATCACTGCGGTTGGAGTGATAAATGATTTTTCCGCTGCCTTATTAAAACTTCCAGCGTCTGCTACCCGGATAAATGTTTCAAGTTGTGGATTGTATATAAAATCACCACCTTAATTTTTATGATCACTTTTTTTATTATTATAACATTTACAAATCAAAAAGGCATTAAAAAATATTTCACTTCTCAAATGTATCCCTGTAACAAAAAATCACCTGTCTCCTCTCATGCCTTATCGAAATAACTAAGTGGTGACTTAGAACTCCCAAAGATGTCTACCGATAAACCAAAGTAGCACACAAAACACACAAATAATGAAGAATACACCAATTATCTGCAGCAGAATTTTAGCCAGAAAGCACCAAACCTGGTCTGGGCAAGCGACTTTACCTATATCAAAGCAGGAAAGCCTGATGCCGGATTAGTCATAACAACCTTTCAAAAGGCTTATCAAAAACGCAATGCTCCCAATGAACTCCTGTTCCACTCCGACCGGAGTTCCCAGTATACTGCCTTTTCTTTCCGGCAGTTATTGGATTCTCTGCATGTTGTACAGTCTTTCTCTAAAAAGGGATATCCCTTTGATAATGCTGTATGTGAATGTTTTTTCAAGTATCTCAAAAAGGAAGAAACCAACCGAAGAACCTATCGTATCTTTATTTACTCTCTGGCAGTCATAATTACAATTCTTACACAAAGAAAGATCCGTGTATATTATTGTGTCCGAATTTGCAACGTGGAATTTCTTCCCAGGCTTATACTCAGACTCATCTTCAATTTCTACAAGATTACAAATCAGTTTCCTTGAGTACCATGCAACCATCCGGCTTAGATGTTCAAAACCAAGTCCCAATCCACAATCCCAAATCAATCCCAAAAACTGTGATAAAGTTTGATAATTTCAGATAAAACTTGATATGTTTGCTTACATAAAAAAATTGGTGTCAAGCAAAACTTTCATTACTTAATCTTTCTGCCCTAGATTCCCTTACGTCTGCATCCTTTGGTAAAATTCCAAACATTGATTCTGCTGTATCTATCCGATTCTGACGAGAATTCACTAGTTTTGCCAGTATCTCATAAGCCTCTTTGTTCTGTCTAATCAATCTCTTTGAGATACTCAAAATATCCTCATCGGATGAGAAGGTATTATCTTCTGTTTTACACATCATGGATATTCCCTCCTTTCTTCTCCCATAGAAGCTTGTTGCGACTACTGATAAAATAATTTTGTGTATTCCGTCTGCGTATCTGCGATATGATATATATACACTGTTCCATGAATAACCCGGTAAATGGCAACATGCTTTTTGCAGATTATCATCCGGTATCCCTGATCATCGAGCCAATCATCCGGTGTAGCCGAACCGGAATCTGGAAACTGTTCCAATCGTTCAATGGTGTCTAAAATATGATCGCTGACTTTCAATGCTGTCTGCACATCAAACTGCAGGATATAATAATCTTCTATTTTTTTCAAATCCTCCCATGCGGAAGGCAGAATTTCCACTTTACACTTCACTTGCTCTCTCCCTTAAGCGCTTTCTCGCCTCTGACACGCTGATTGTCGGCTCTCCATCTATTCGTTCCTGCTCCGCCTGCAGTACCCTTGCTCTTAACTGCAACATCTGTTCCCGCTTTTCAAAGGCATCTATACTCATTAATACTAAGTCACCTTCCCCATTTTTGGTTATATATATGGGCTCTTTTGTTTCTTTTGCCAATGCAGATATCGTTGCATAATCATTTCTCAGTGCTGCAGATGCTTTTATCAGCATAATCCTCTCTCCCTTCATTCTTCATTATAGTTTCCTTTTATGTGCCATTTCTGGCAGCAAACTATCATATCAATTTTCTGATATAATTATACTATCACTTTGTGGCGAAGTAAAGACTTATTTTCTGATATAATTGACACAGTCCCCTTTTTTATTTAAAGTACAAGCAATATCCCTGTTGTCTGCCTCTTTTATACCAGATAGAATATATACTTTTCTTATGTTCAAAGATATATGTTTTTTTATTGGAATCACCCATCACATCATCAAGCCAAAACCAGTATCCTCCCCTTCCTCCATATCCTCCGCTTCTTCTGTTGGTTCTTCCTCCAATGCCAATCCGAATTTCTCTATTTCTTCCTCAAACTTTGCATCAGTAACATGGGTATAAATATCAATGGTTGTACTATAGTGCTGATGCCCCATAATACTCTGTACTACTTTGGGCTGCATATCTGCCTCAAAACATCGGCTGCAGAATGTATGTCGGATTGCGTGAGGATACATATCTTCAAAAACAACCGGCTCTCTGTCACAAAAACTAAATCCTCACATCCTTCTTCCCCTCTCCATCTTGAACCAAGTGCTTTTTTCAGCTCTTTCACTTTTCTCTGCTGGGACAAATACATTTCCTCTGCCTCCCCAAAAAATGGAATCTTCCGATATGAATTATGAGTTTTAGGCTCTGTCAGACGGAGCATCTTCTTTCCATACTCATATTGACATGACAAAGAGCGATTTATGTGGATACATTTATTATCAAAATCAATGTCACTCCACATAAGACCGCCCACTTCTCCGATTCTCATCCCTGTTAAGAACATAATGTAAAACATCTCCTTATACCAGTTATGTTCTACTGTTTTCAAAAATGTATTCTGTTCTTCCGGAGAAAGAAACCTCCTTTTAACCTGCCTGTTCTCCCACGGCACATTAATTTCAAAACAGGGATTAATAGGAATCAGCCTGTTATTTTTTGCTGATTCCATACATTCCCTCATTCTTCCCAATGCCTCACGCATAGTGGAAGCTGCCTTTCCCTCTTTGTTCATCTGTGTGATTACATTCTGAACATCTATATTAGTGATATCCACCAGACGCATGTCTCCAAGACGTTTTCCAAATGAATTATAAAATTTACTCCGCATCGGAAACACGCTCGTTTCTTTTACATAAGGTACTTTATAATTTTCAAACCATTCACTAAGTGTTAATCTGTTGATTCTAGCCTCCAGACGATTGGCTGCCAGCTCTTTTTCTTCCTCAAATCTTTTCTTTAGCTCCCTCAGATTTCTTCCAAATATATCAATATTTTCCCATTTACCTTTGCTCTCGCCTCATATCGCCCATCCTTCCGCTGATATAACCCCTTACCCAATTCCCTTCCTTTATGATTCTTTGTCGGAGTTTTTGCTGCACTCAATGTTTCTACGATTTCTTTCATTTGTGCAGTAAATATCAGACCGTCTGTATATCTCTCTATTGTACTGCAAAGTTCTTTGTTTTCCTTCCGGTACAACACTTTCGCCAGATTGTTTGCGCCTTCTTTTGACCATCTCATCCGACGATGCTTCATTCTCATGGTGATCACAGTACAGTTCTGGGACTCCTATACTCCCATATTTTTATACAGGATACCTTCCCGGGGTTCAGGTATCTTTTTCCCCTGTTTCTGGTAGGGCAACAGTCCTTCCCGGTTGTTCTTTAAATATGTGTGCAGTTCTCTCGCATTTTTGCTTCTTTTATCCGTTTTATCCGGGTTTTCCACACTGTCTGCATACACGGTAATAAACTCCAGCAATTCCTCGATCTTTTCTGCTTCAAATAGTTCTCTTGCTTCTTTTTGTGCTTCTTTATCGCCTATCTTTCGCAGGATTTCCTGATAGATATGATAGCGGTCTAACTGGAAGATTGTATCCGGATCGTATGGCTCTTTAATCCAGCTCCCTCCATCTCCGTTCAGTATCCTTTGTTGGATTTCCTCCACATTATATTTGCTTTCAATCAGTGTTTCCCTTTTCTCATGAAATTCAGTACTGGATTCCATCCCTGCCAGCATTGTCTTTCCGACAAGGGTACTTCGGTCTTGCTTTTCTTTTTCTGCATCCCAGCCTTCGTACATGGTAAATACTTTCATTTCCTGTTTCTTCATCTTCTTATGATTGCTGTCCTGCATATGGAGCCATACACCATCCATTTCTTCAAACAATACCGGTATGATTTTTTCACCTTTGGTTTGGTCTGCATTCATCTCTTTTACCGCATGCTTTTCTTCTTTACTGATTCGTTCCCCTAGACGTTGCATCATGTTCCAGACTCCGCCGCTACTGATGGTCTGTCCGCAGGTACTGCTGATTGTTTCAGATGCTACACGATAGGGTGCCTCTGTTACAGTCATTGCTATCTTCTCTGCAAGATTCGTGGAGATCAGACCTATTTTATCCATCTGCATGGCTTCATCCAGCAGATAGACATATGCCGTCTCACCTTGCTCTGTCTTTATCCGGTACACAGTGCGATTGTATTCTACTTCCCCGTACACGGTTTTGATGCTGGTCTTTCGTCTTCCTTTTCCACGATAAAGTTTTTTGTCTCGGCCTTGTGCCAGCTCCTTGTCGTAGTTTTCCAACACCTGCTGCGTGATTAGACGCCCCAGTTCACAAACATAATCAAATATTTTTTGCTCCAACAACTTGAAAGATACTAAGTTTTCGTCTACAATAAATTTCATCATACAGTCTCCTTTATCTGTTTTTCTAGACAACTAACATCATAAAGAAAAACTGTATGATTGGGAAGAGGGAATTTCCTTCTTCCCTTTTTAATTACTTATCTTTTGCCAATAAAAATTATACACTAACTGGAAAATAAGTCTATTTCTATTCCTTCCCATAAAAAAAGGGATTCTCACACAAGAACCCTTCCTTACCTCTTATATTGTCTTCCACTCATAATCGGAACTGATTCACAAGTCCGTCTAGAGATTCGGCTTCTGCCAACAACTGCTGGCTCGTTGCAGATGTCTCTTCCGAGGCAGCGGCATTGGTCTGGATCACACTACTGATCTGCCGCACCCTGTCTTCGATCTGTTTTACCGAATCCGTCTGCTGGTCAGATGCAAACCGAATATTGGCAACCTCCCCAATAATTTGTTCGAGGTGCCCTAATACTTTATTCAGTGAAGCCGAGGTTTCCCGCATTACTTCATTTCCATGCATTACCTCTCCCTGATTCGTCTTCAACAGAGCTTTTGAGGCCTCTGCAGAATTGGCGCTGCTCTCTGACAACACACGGATCTGATCTGCTACCACAGCAAAGCCTTTTCCCGCGTCTCCCGCCCTTGCCGCCTCGATTGACGCATTGAGTGCTAACAGATTGGTCTGTGAGGCAATATTTTCAATCTCCACAATGACATTCTCAATTTCCTGTGATGTCTCTGAAATCCGGGCCATAGCAGTAATCAGCTCCTGCATTTTCCTCTGGCTGATATCCGCTTCTATACCTACTTCTTTTATCCTGTCATGCACAATATTGGTGGACGTAGTATTGGCAGCTACCTGGGCCGCCACATCGGATACATTCCCCAATAAGGTCTCCACTGCATCGGACTGTTCCTCCGCCCCCTTTGCCAGTTCCTGTGAACTTATCGCGAGCTGCCTTGCTCCTGCCGCCACTTCATCCGACGAATCCTTTACTATATGAAGCGTGCCTCTTATCCTTGCAACAGTATCCTCGAGTTTATTTCTCAGCAGCTTAAATTCCCCCACATATGCCTCTTCACATCCCAGATGCACGGTATAATTCCCCTTCGCAATTTCTTCCAGTATTCCGTTCAAATCCCCCATGATTTTATGCAATGTGGACGTTGTCCTGCGGAAATTACACGCCAAAACTCCTATCTCATCGTCTGATTCATGGGAAATTTCACCATCAAACTTTCCATGCGAAATCTGCTCCGCCACGACACTAAGTTCTTCCGTCGGCTTCGCAATATACTTGATGAGCAGTTTCGCCTGTCGCGCCGTATATGTTATACAGAACGCTACAACAATCGTCAATAACACAACGGTCAGCCAGATAAAGGGAACCTGCCAGCCATCCGGAATCTCCCGAACAACAATCAGCATTAAGCTTGCAAATAAAACGCTCACCAGATACATAAAAATAATCATGCGAAAAACCTGTTTTACTTTATCTTTGATTTGCTTGTTTTTAAATTTCATTTCTTGTTGGGTCATATTTCCTCCTTACACGATTACCGTTTTTTGTTGCCTTTGATATGTTTGTATCTGCTTTACCTTATTTTCTTCCAGATCAATAAAATCGGAATTTGGCTTCCCCAGGTAGTATCCCTGACCGTATTTCACACCAAGCTGAATCAGGCATTCCAGCTCTTCCTTCTGTTCGATTCCCTCGGCAATGAGAATGCCATTCATATTTTCACAGTATTTAACCAGCATACTCACCAGAGATTTTTTAGATTTGCTGTTATAAATATGGTGGATCAACTCCATATCAATTTTTAGAAATTTAGGATTTAGGTAGTTGATCCGATTTAATCCGGAATACCCGGCTCCGATGTCATCCAGAGCGATTTCAAACCCCTGCTCTTCATAGTGATGTACGACATTTTGGAGGATTTCATAGTTTTCTACATCAGACCGCTCCGTAATTTCAAAGACAATATCCTTGGTTCTTAACTTATACTTATCTAAATATTCCTTTGTAAAGCCAGAAACAAACTCGGGATCCTGTATGACATTCGGATCAACATTCAAAAATAATTTTACTCCATCGGGTTTTTTTATGGCATTTTTTACCGCCTTACTCCTACATACTTTTTCGAGTCTCCACAGACATTTTAGATGTGCCGCTATATCAAACATATCACTGATTGACATGTTACAACCATCTAATGTAATCCGGCTCAATGCTTCATACGCCATAACTTGCCCATTTTGTAATGATATAATGGGTTGAAATACCGTTGCTATTTTGGTCTGATTTAAAATCTGAAAAAATTCCGTCACGTTTTTGTCCTCACAATGTTCCATGCATGCAACCCTCCACACAACATCCTTTTTTTCTTAGTATCACATCTATATGTAAAATCTGAAATCCTTTCCCTGTAAAATATAAGTAATAAATAGCCCGGCAGCAATCACAACCACCGGCTTAGCCGGTGGTTTGCTTTGCGGCCTATAAGGCCTCTTTTCCGGCACCTGAGTCTAAAGACTCATCGAAAAATTCACCAACCGCAACATCAGTTACTTACAAAAGCCCCCTGGGCTTTGTTTTAA
>JAGBEV010000002.1 GCA_017936785.1 Lachnospiraceae bacterium
GGTAAACCTAAGCACCGGCAACTTCATCTACGACAAAGCCGACCTGGAGATCAAAGGAAGCACCCCCTTTGCCTTCCGCCGCTTCTATAACTCAAGAAACCGCTACGAAGGAGCGCTGGGAACAGACTGGAACCACAACTATGAAGTATCCCTGACCTTCCAAAAAAGCGGCATATCCGGGGAAGAGGAAGTGACCATCCTCTTAGAGGATGGAAAAGAAGAAACCTTCCTGCCCGTGGAAGGAAACCGCTATACACCGGGAAACCAGAGCCTGGGGGCCCTTAAGAAAACCGAAAAAGGCTACATCTATACCACCCTGAGCGGAGAAAAAAGCATCTTTGACGAAAAAGGCACATACCTGCGCCACGAGGACAACAACGGACAGGGGTATGATCTGACCTATGAAACCATAAACACCCGGACAGAAGAAACAGCGGAAACAACAGAAACAGAAAACCCTGTGCCTTCCCGGGAAGGAAACCGAACAAAACGCCTTACCCGCATCCGGAAAGATACAGGAGAAACCTTTACCCTGGCCTATGACGGAGAAGGACACCTGAAAACCGTAACAGACCATACAGGAAGGACCTTTTTTTATGAAATCAGGGACCGCCACCTGGTAAAAGCCGTGCGCCCTGACGGAGGAACCTTTACCTACAGCTATGACGGAAACGGGAAACTGGCTGCAGTGACCAACCCCCGTGGGATCGTGACCGTGGAAAACGAGTTCGATGAAAAACACCGGACCACCCTCCAGAAATTCCCGGACGGGACAAGCATGAGCTATGAATACGACGATGAAAACCACACCGTGACCCTGACGGAGAGGAACGGATCAAAGACCATCCATATCCATGACGATAAATACCGCAATATAAAAAATATCTATCCGGATGGGGAAGAAAGCTTTGCCTATAACTCCCGGAACCAGAAGACAAAGATCACGGACAAACTGGGAAATGAGACCCGCCTAAGCTATGACAACCGCGGAAACCTGACAGGGATCATCAATCCCCTGGGGACGAAACTTACCATCACCTATGAGAACCACAACAAACCCACCAACATCAAGATCAACGGAAAAGAAAAACAAAAAAACACCTTTGACCCTAAAGGAAACCTCTTAGAAACCAGGGATGCCCTTCTAAGAAAAACAGTTTTTACATACAATGAAACAGGACTCCTGGAGACCATCATCCAGCCGGATGGAAGCACACTGAAGCTGGCCTATGACGAAAAAGGAAATATCCGGGAGATGACCGATGCCGCAGGAGAAAAAACCGCCTATACCTATGATGCCCTGAACCGCGTCATAAAAGTGACCGACCCCAAAGGAAGCACCATGACCCTGACCTATGACAGTGCCGGAAACATCCACACCCTCAAAAACGCAGCAGGAGATGTGCGGACCTACGAATACAACGAAAGCAACAAAGTCACAAAGATCACCGACTTTGACGGAAGCACCATACAAAGAACCTATAACGTCTTAAACAAACCGGAAAAGATCACCGACCAGCAGGGAAGGGAAACAAAACTGACCTATGATGCCATGTGGAACCTGGCACGCATCATCACGCCGGATGGGGCAAAGACCACCTACCTCTACAACGAAAACAACCGCTTAACCCGCATCAAAGATGCAGCCGGAAACGTGACCCGTTATACCTATGACGGAAACGGCAACTGCACAAAAAAAGAAGACCCGACCGGGGAGACCACCCGGTTTACTTATGATGCCATAGGACGCCTGACCCGTGCAGAAGGACCGGACGGGGCAGAAATAACCTATGCCTATGACGAAGAAGGACATGTGACAGAAGCAAAAGATGCCCTTGGAAACACCGTAACCATGGAATACGACGAAGCAGGACAGCTTATAAAAGAAACAAACCCCTTAGGATACAGCAGGACTTATGCCTACACACCCTTAGGAAAAATAGAAAGCGTGACAGACGAAGCAGGACGCAGCACTACCTATGCCTACCTGCCCGGCGGAAGACTCTCTGAAGTCACCCACAGCGACGGCACAAGAGAAACCTATACCTATGACCCGAACGGAAACATAAAAACCCATACCACCAGAGAAAACTACACCCTGACCTATACCTATGACAGCCTGGACCGCATCGTAAAAATAGAAGGAAGCGGCGGGGAGAAAAAACAATACACCTACGATGCCGTGGGAAACGTGACCGCCATGACCGACGCAGGAGGAAACACCACCCGCTATGAATACTCCCTGACCGGACAGCTCATAAAAGTCACCGATGCCATGGGAAATGAAACAGAATACACCTATGACCTGTGTGACCGCCTGACAGAAATCCGCCAGTACGGGGAAGAGACAGAAAACATCCCCGGAATGGACCAGGACCTTCTAAAAGCACAAAGACAGAACCAAAAGAACCGCTCCTGCCATGTGACCCGCTATGAAAGGAATACCCTGGGACAGGTGGAGAGCATCACGGACGCCCTGGGACAGACCGAACACTATACCTACGATGCCAAAGGACAGCTTCTTTTAAAACTGGATAAAGAAGGATATCTTACAAAATACGGCTACACAGGACAGGGGGACTTAAGCCGCATCCAGTATGCGGACGGAAAAGAAGTCAGACTCTCCTACAACCCCCTGAGACAGCTGGAAGAAATGAAAGACTGGCTGGGAACCACAAAGATCGAAAACGACCCCATGGGAAGAGCCGTAAAAGTACAATACCCGGATGGAAAAGAAGTCTCCTACACCTACGGAAAGACAGGAGAAAGGACCTCCATCACCTACCCTGACGGAAAAACCATCCTTTATACATACGATGAACAGATAAGGCTTGTGGGACTCAAAGACGGAAAAGACACCATCACCTACAGCTATGATGAGATGGGAAGACTGACAGAAAAGACCTATCCTAACGGCTGCAGGACGGACTATACCTACAACCTGCAGGGACGCCTTGCCGGACTGGCCCACAGCGATGGGGAAGGCATCCTGGACCGCTATGCCTACCGGTATGACCAGATGGGAAACAAGACCGCCATCGAAAAACAAAGAAGAGGACTGCCGGAAGAAAGCGGACTCTATACCTACGGCTATGACCCCCTGGGAAGACTGTCCGAAGTGACAAAAGACGGAGAGCCTTTAAGGACCTACGGATACGACGCCTTCGGCAACCGCACCCGCATGACGGAAGGAGACCACGAGACTGCCTACACCTACAATGCCTGCAACCAGCTCATGAGCAAAGTGGATGCCATGAACGAAGAAACCTATGCCTATGACAGACGGGGAAACTTAAGCCTGATCATGGAAAACGGAACCATGAAAAACAGCTACACCTACGGAGCCCTGAACCGCCTGGAACATGCAGTAAACGGAAAAGGGGAAGCGGCAGCCTATGAATACAACGGGCTGGGACACAGAGTAGGAAAAACCACAAAAACAGCAGCCCCTGACCCCATGGGCAGGCTGAAAGAACAGAGCCTGGATCCGGAGACAAAGATCCGGTATACCATCGACCTGACAAAGGGATACCATAACCTGTTACAGAAAGAAGAAACAGGAAGCATCCAGACCTACCTGTGGGACGGAAACGTGGCAGGAATGAAGGAAGAAGGAAGAGGAGAGAACGGACTGACAGACCGTTCCAATCAACCGGGCACCTGTTATTACTTCCAGGATGAACTGGGAAGCCCGGTCCGCCTGATGGATGAGGAAGGAACCCTCCGGGAAACCTACGGGTATGATGAATTCGGACAGGATCTGTACGGGAATCAGGGGGAAATACAGCCCTTCGGGTACACAGGCTACCAGAGCGACCGGGTTACAGGGACCTACTATGCCCAGGCGAGGGAGTACAGGGCGGAATTGGGAAGGTTTGCTGGGAAAGATGTTTTACGATATTCTTGTAAAAGAGATATTTTATCATTGAATTTATATATTTATTGTAGACAAAGTCCATTGTATTATACTGATTTTAATGGACACGAAACTATTGTTGTTTCAGGGGGAACAGCAGATTCTGATCAATTTGATTATCAATTTATTGAAACTGCAATTAAAAATATAAATGATTTAAAGGCAGAAGGGGTTCCAGAGGATGACATCACATGGATGGTCGTTGAGGCGGGATATACTCAGAGTGACTTGAATAATTTTAAGAATACAGCTGCCAAATTAGGTGTTAATTATGTAGAGATATCGGATAAAGAACAAATGAAAGATTATATTAATAATAAAGATAGTGAAAACATAAGAGCAGAAGATCCGATTACCTATATGTCGTTTTTTGCACATGGGCAATGTCCGAAATATTCTGGTTCAGCAGAAAATCAGTTATCATTTGCATATGATATTGCAGGTGTTGATCAAGATAGTATTAATTTTACGCAGAGTGATATAGAAAGATTGAATGCAGAGGCATTTTGCAATACTACTACTTTATTTTATTCGTGCAATTCTGGAACAAAAGATGATGATGGTATGAGTTTTGCACAGGCATGGAGTAACAAAACAGGTGGATTATCTCTGGGTATAGAGAATGGCAGAACATTTTATGGTATGATTAATGTTGCCGCTTCATGGGGATTGTATGGAGGACCAATTTGTGTTGCACCTATGGAAGTCTGGAATATGATTTGGAATACTAATTTGTGGAAGGAGAAGCAGAGACGAAAGGCGGATAGAGCCGAAAGAGGATACTCAGAATATGGATCATTAAACTATCCTTGGATGGTATCTTTAGCGGGAGATTTAGATGTGCTTAATCCGTTAAACTTTGGTCTTTTTGATAGAGGATGGAAAATATTTTTTCCAGAATCTTGTGATAAGGAGGGATAAATTTGAAAGGAAGAAAAATGGCGATTATTTTAATTGTAGTTGGATTTGTAATATGTGTTGGTGGTATTTATTTTTTTCAAATGAGTTTTTTTTATTATAATAAATATAATATTCATGCAAAAAAAGCAGTATTGGATAGGTTATATTATAAATATAATCAAGAGTTTAATTTAATATCAACAGAGTTTGATAGAAAAGAGACGACAACAGGGGGAGCTAGATATGTAAATGTATGGACTTTTGTCTTTAAAGATAATAGTGAAAGGCAATTTTATGCATATTTATGGATTTATGGAATGGTTGGAAAGGGAGATGGCAATTATAATGCTACAGATTATTATACTTATATAGCTGATACTTATGGGCAACTTCGTATTGAAGAAGATTTGGAAAACGAATTTGATTTAAATAAATATAGACAACAGAAAGATGCTAAAGCTCCGAATCAAGAAGATTATATATTTGTTTGTACAAATAATAATGCTGCTGAAATAGCAGAAATGTTAACTAAGATATATTTTAAAGAAAGAGAACTTAGTAAAGAGGGATGTTTGAATTGTATAGTAAACAATGAAGAAGGGAAAAAAATGTTTTCCTATCGTTGGAGAGAAATTACCAAAGAATTGCAAGATGAAAATAAAGAAATTACAGAGGAAACAGTTTGTAATTATATTTTGCAGAAATTACAGTGATCAATTTATTGTGATAGTATAAAATGATAAATAAGAAAAGAGGAGAGCTTTCTCGCGAAAGCGGGCTCTATACCTATGGTCCTGTGTCAAGATTTAGAGCAAATTGAAATGAGAAGTTTTGTCAGCTAAGCCACTAATAGAGAATTTACCCTCTCATACAGTTTTTCAAATTCGTCCGGTGATATGTAGTCAGAACACAAATAGATAAATAAAGGGCTATACTAGTTTGGAGTTAAATATTTCAAATTAGTATGGCTCTTTTTGATTGGATAAAATTTTTTGATAAAGACATATTCAGTTGTCCTAAATGGAGCAAATTGAACGAGAATACTATTATATTTAAATATGCAATTTAAATGTATGTTTTGAAATAAATAGTGAAAAACAACACTAAAATATCGTAATACGATAAAAAAATATTGACAAATACCAAAAGCACATGTATGATAAAACACATAGAAGTTGTGGCTAAATCCGGAAATTGAAATCTATCTGTTGAGAATCTAAAGGAAAAGGAAACTTGCATGAGAAAGAAAATATTGTCAATACCCGAGTCAAAGCGGCGCATAATTTTTACTATTGGTGCCCTGCTGATCGCAGGAATTTATGTTTGGAGGCTGAGTAATATTTTAACAGCAAAAAAGCAGACAATAACTGAACTGGCAGAATATTACATGACACCGAGATATAGTTCATGTTGGGAAAAATTAAATAAAGAAACTTCAGGAACATACTATCGAGGGGGAATGCTTGACGATTTTGATTATAGATGTTCTGTTGCAATAAAATGGAATGGGGAAACCTATCGTTTTTTCAGGGAGCAATATCCTTCTTCTTTTGAGTATGCCAAAAACGGAATCTGGATGGAAATATATCCGAAAGAAGTTTACAATCCGGATGTGAAGAAAGTCAGAATCCAATCCTATGGTAATAATCATCGGATATCTGTACGGATTTTTTATGATAATCAGGATGAGGAATGTTATGATATTGAATATGTGGATGGAAATTACATTCCTAATTTTGTGATGGAAAAAGAGATCCGGATGTCCAGTAAGGAAATTTGTGAGATGGTTCAAACCGGTAATCAAATATTTGAACTGACTATGGATGATATGTGGCATTATCAAAGAAAACGTTCTCTGATAAGTGCCGTTTTGTGGGCAATTATCGCATTGATGATCTGGATGATGATAATGCTGCCCCACAAAATTTTTATAAAGAAAAATTTTAATAAGGAAGAAACGGAAGAGGCAAGAGAGTTCTATGAAAAAGATCATTAAAATGCTGGAAATATTATGTCTGATATGCTTTTTAACAGGATTGTTATATGGTTGTGGTTATGCATATGAATACGGCTTGGAAAATATCGAAGAAACCGAAGAAGACAGGGAAGAGCAGATCAATATTAGAGTCAATGCAGATGATGCGCCTGTTTCTCTGGAAGAAAAACTTGCAGGTTGTGAGCAATTGACTAAATTAACAATTTTTGTAGAAACAGGTACGGCAGAAGAAAAAATATTAGATTATGACTATTTAAGTAATTTTCCTAATCTTCAGTCTTTGACTATACACGATGAAAATTTGAGTGACATTTCATTTGTCACAGAGCTTCGTGAGTTGTATTTATTAGATTTAAGGGATTGTTCCATTAAGGATGTAACTCCTGTGTCTGAACTGGACCGGCTGTTATATTTATATTTGAGTAGAAATCAGATTTATGATGTCAGTCCCCTTGCTGAAATGAATTTGTTAATGGAATTGGAACTTGATGGGAATCCTCTGGAAGATCCGGGGCAACTGGGATGCCTGTTGGAACACCTGCAGTATTTAAATATGGACAATACAGGAATAACGGATATTACTTCTTTAAGCAGGGCTACATTCATTAAGAAATTGTCATTAAAAAATAATCAGATTGCAAATTTTGATAGTCTGGGCGGCTTGGTTTATTTGACGGACCTGGATATCAGTGGGAATCCTGTTGAATCTTCTTCTGTGTTTTTATACGTTCCCAATACTAAATTATATTCTTTAGCAGATTGCGAAAAAGAACCATGGAAGCAGGAAATTGATAAAGCTTTAAATGTTTATAATCCTATAGACATAGAGCAGGAAGCCATGATAAGTCTTGTTACAGATTGTGGCATTGGGGATTTTAATGGGGATGGAATTGCAGATCTGGGAATGAGTGTATGGTGGTGTGATTATAGTAAGGATGTGAATGAAAAAAGATTTTATCTTTATCCGGGAAATGGAAACGGGTACGATCAGCCACTGGAACCCCTTGTTTTACAAACCTATTTAGGTCAGCAGCCGGAAGAATCTATTATGATAACCGGGGGGAAGGTGTATTTTTATAGTCAGATTTCTCAAGGGAGTGAGTGTGAAAAGGCGATCAGGGTAATGAATTATAAGGATGGAGTCTGGGGATGTGAAGTGTACAGTTGTTCCCGCTGGTATACCTGTTTTTCGGAAGAATCAGATAAAACTATACTGGGCATATTTGAATCAGCAGATTTTAGTACAAATCAGTATAAAGCGTATTTTTACATTGATGACAATAATGGCTTTTTTCATAAATATATCATGAAAAAAAATAAACTGACCAATTGTATCAGTCAGAGTACGGCAGCAGGAGAAAATATGGTTCCGGTCATTATTGATTATTACCCGAAACTTCCTGATTTTACAAAGGCAGAGTATGGATTCAGACTGGCAGAAACTTTAGAAGAAAGAGAACACTATCCGGAAACGGCGCTGGATAAAATCATTAAGGATTACTATCCAGATTATCCCGCACAAAAGATTTATTATGACAGAGAATGTATCAATAATCTGGAGGGAATCATGGGAATCATGCTTCCGGAATATTTTTACAGGGTAGAAACGGAGGAAGGAACAATATCCATTGTTTTTTCAGAAGAATGTTATGCCACCAAGTATATATTCTACGCATACTTAAATGGTGATATATATGAGGAATATGTTTACAATCAAAGAGAAAATGTGCTAATGTTGAGAAAGGATTATGACAATCTGGAATCTGTATGGTAAAGGAAAGAAAGTAGCAGAGAGGAAGTGCGCACTTGGAAAATCTACATAGTAAATACTATCAATACGATGCAAAAAATGCAATGAAACATTATATAAAAGAGCTGCGCATTCGCAAGGGTGTCTGGATAGTAGTTTGCGCTTTTTTACTCATAAGTCTGATCATGATACTGTTAGAACAAAAAAGAGTCTGGCTGTTTTGGGGAATCTATATTCTGATAATATTAACAATGTTTGCATATATACTGGGGCAGCAAATCTGTTTTAGAAAGTTGATGAATATATTGCTTTTGGATTGTGACCCCCAAAAAATGTTTGAGATAATTGCCATGATAGAGCAGCGGGATAAACAGGGAAAGGCAAGAAATAATTGTGCCATGCTCAAAGCCCAGTGTTGTTTTTATATTTTAGGACGGGAAGAGGAAGGATATACATATTTAAACAAGGTTTCTTTTAAAAAGAAACGGCTTGGAAATGAGACGAGACGTCTGTTACTATATGCTAACTATTATAAAAGAAAAAAAGATTGGCAAAATTTTGAACTTGTAAAAAAGGATTTGCTCAGCCTGCCCCAACTTATCAGGCATAAACATTTTGAAGAAAAAGACTATGATGTGGCAGTACAATTTATCAATCTTTATGAACTTCAAAGAGATGGCAGGACACAGGAAGCAAGAACCTTGCTCAACAAATTATTGTGTGGAAATTGTAGTATGTTGAATCGGGTGTGCTTTCAAATGTGTCTGGCTGAACTCGATCTGATGGAGGGAGAGTATCATAATGCAAAGCAGCATCTGGAATTTGTAATACGCAACGGAAATACATTATATCATGTATCCGAAGCAAAAGAAAAAATGGCGATGTTACAGCAGCAACTTTTATAGAAATGGGGGGAAGAGTGTGAATTATTTCGCATGCGCCATCATATCCAAAATATGAAGCGCATACTGCCTGAAAATCTCCGGCTGTTTTTTCATCTCCTCCGTCAGCTCAAAAAAGCACAGACTATCCTCATAAGTCCTCTTAAAGATCGGCGTAAATAAAATGTCCCACTGAGGCAGATACAAAGACTCCTTCCTGGTATAGCAATTAGAAGCCTTCGCCTGTTTCCGATGCTCCTTATCCACAAAAGAAGCAACGGATTTATGAAGCGCCACATCTTCCAGCGGAAGATAGTAGTAATCCTTATAATTGGCATAAAAATACTTCATTTCCTCATGATATAAAGGCACCTTCAGAAAGCCTTCCATTCCTTCCGCACTGAAATAGCAGTCTGCCCTATTCATGGAAACAGGCTGTGGAAAAGGCGCAAAAAACCGTATTTTCATCAAAACTTCATCTCTTGCATTTCCGTTTTCATCTGCATAATGATTGGCTTGTACTTTCACAACCCGGAAAGGCTGTAAAAAAATATCCGCATAAGTCAAAACCGGAAGCAGCTTTAACATGCCTTTCATATCATCCCTATTATGTAAAACCAGCAAATCCTCAGCTTCTTTAGAAGGATTTTTACAGTATTCATGATAAACCTCGATCAACTGTCCTCCATTAAACTGATCTTCCCTGTCAATGCCCAAAAACCGTTCCACAGTTTTCTGCTTGCAGTTTTCCAGTCCCAATATCTTTTTATAAGGAGAAATCCGTTTAAAAATATCAATCCCTTCCATCCGGTCAAAAGGATGATCCAGTCCGTATTGAACTGCCTTAGCCTTCATAAACGGAATATCAAAAGTATTCCCATTATAATGGATTAAAACAGCCCGTCCTTCACACAGCGCAAAGAAAGCTTCTAAAACCTGCCTTTCTTCCTCCGGTTTTTCTGCAAAATACTGCACCAGCTTAGGCTGTTCATTTTCAAAATAAATACACCCGATCTCATATAAAGCTGCACTTCTTGCCGAAAATCCCGTAGTTTCAATATCCACAAATAAAATATCCCCCAAATCCCGAACCTGATCCAACGGATAACTATTTAAATCTAAAGTTAATTCATCATAATAAGTTTTCATGATTTCCCTCACTCCCAAACAAATAGAAGATAGTCCATATATAAATCATACTTAAGTCATCATACCACATTTTGCAAATTCCGTCTTTATAAAAATTCTCATTTAAATTTCCCCTTTTCTCCATAGTGAAAAAATTGTACTTTTTTATCAATCCCTGTGGTAAAGAGTTCAAAAAAATAGTATAGTAAAGTAGATGTAGTGTATACATTATAAAAAGGCGATAACACAAGCTGTATCAACAAATTTTTTTATTCAGCCAGCTGATATTATCTGCCATGAAATACATAGAAAAGAGGGAAAACATATGGGAGCAAAGGGAACTTTCAAAGGCGGAATCCATCCCTATGACGGTAAGGATTTAAGCAAAGATAAGCCCATTAAGGACGTTCTGCCCAAGGGGGATCTGGTATACCCGCTGTCTCAGCACATCGGGGCACCGGCGGTTCCGATTGTAAAGAAGGGGGATCATGTACTGACAGGGCAAAAGATTGCGGAAGCGGCAGGTTTTGTTTCAGCGCCGATTTACGCAACGGTATCCGGTACAGTCAAAGCCATTGAGCCCAGACGAGTTACGGTGGGAGATAATGTCAATGCCATTGTAATTGAAAATGACGGGCAATATGAAGAAGTGGATTACGGCAAATGCAAAGCCCTGGAAGAACTGACCAAGGAAGAAATCATCAAAAAAGTCCAGGAAGCAGGCGTTGTAGGTATGGGTGGAGCCGGTTTTCCCACCCATGTAAAGCTGTCTCCCAAGGACCCGGATAAAATAGAGTATGTCATCGGTAACTGTGCAGAATGTGAGCCCTATCTTACTTCGGACTACCGCAGGATGATAGAAGAGCCCCAAAAGGTTATAGACGGCTTAAAATGTGTACTGGCTTTATTTGACAATGCCAAAGGAATTCTGGCTGTAGAAAATAATAAGCCGGATTGTATCAAGCTGTTAAAGGAACTGACAAAGGATGAGCCGCGGATCATGGTAAAGGGATTAAAGACCAAATATCCTCAGGGAGCGGAGCGCCAGTTGATTTATGCAGCTACGGGAAGAGCCATTAATTCCGATATGCTTCCTGCCGATGCAGGCTGTATCGTCGATAACGTAGATACCCTTGTGGCGATCAATAGTGCTGTCAGGGAAAATAAGCCATTGATGTACCGTATTGTTACCGTAACAGGAGATGCCGTTGCGGACCCCAGGAACTTCCGGGTGCGTATCGGTACCAATTATCATGAATTGATAGAAGAAGCCGGAGGATTTAAGGCAGATCCGGAGAAGATCATAAATGGCGGTCCCATGATGGGATTTGCAATCTTTGATCTGGATGTACCAACCACAAAGACTGCATCAGCATTGTTGTGTCTGACACATGATGAAGTTTCTGAGAAACCGGAAAGCCCCTGTATCAACTGCGGGCGGTGCGTGGATGCATGTCCGGGAAGGGTTGTTCCCAGCAGGCTTGCTGATTTTGCAGCAAGAGGAGATAAAGAATCTTTTCAGAAGTGGAATGGGATGGAATGCTGTGAATGCGGCTGCTGCAGCTTTGTATGTCCTGCAAAGAGACAGCTGACACAACAGATCAAATCCATGAGAAAAATGGTCCTGGCAGACCGCAGAAAGAAGTAGGGAGGTAAAGAAAATGAGTGATTTAATGAAAGTTTCATCTAATCCCCATATTCGCTCAAAAGCCAGCACAAGCAACATTATGCTCTGTGTTGTACTTGCTTTATTGCCTGCGGCAGCTTTTGGTGTATATAATTTCGGGACAGATGCACTGCTCTTAATTCTGATCACTGTAGCAGGCAGTGTATTCAGTGAGTTTATTTTTGATATGATCTGCCATAAGAAAAATACCATCGGAGATTTTTCGGCAGTGGTAACAGGTCTGCTTCTGGCATTAAACCTGCCACCAAGTGCGCCCTGGTGGATCGGGCTCATCGGCGGGGCTTTTGCCATTATCGTAGTGAAGATGTTGTTTGGAGGATTGGGACAGAACTTTATGAACCCGGCTTTGGGAGCAAGATGTTTTCTGTTGATCTCTTTCACATCCATTATGACTGATTTTGAATGTGATGCTTACACCGGAGCAACACCTCTTGCAGCATTAAAGGCGGGAGAAAGTGTCAATGTATTTGATATGGTGGTGGGACATACAGCCGGAACCATCGGTGAAACATCCATGATCGCCATTATCATCGGGGCATGTTTCCTGATCCTGTTGGGAATCATCGATCTAAGGATTCCCGGCAGCTATATTGTCACATTTGTGATCTTTATTTGTATTTTCGGCGGACACGGCATTGATTTTGACTTTATTGCAGCTCATCTGGCAGGCGGCGGATTAATGCTGGGAGCCTTCTTTATGGCAACGGATTATGTTACAAGACCGATCACCATCAAAGGGCAGTATTTATATGGCATCCTTTTAGGAATATTAACGGGTATATTCCGAATTTTCGGAGCAAGTGCAGAAGGCGTTTCTTATGCCATCATCATAGGCAATATTCTGGTACCCCTTATTGAGAAGATCACACTTCCCAAAGGCTTTGGAAAAGGAGGGGAAAAGATATGAAAAGTATGTTAAAAGAAGCGGCGATCCTGTTTGCGATCACCCTGGTTTCCGGCTGCCTGTTAGGTCTGGTTTATCAGGTGACAAAAGAGCCTATCGCCCAGGCACAGGAGAGTGCCAAAGAGGAGGCATATAAAGAAGTATTCCCAGATGCGGCAGCTTTTGCCCGGGTAGGATGGACTACCGGTACGGTTCCGCCATCGATGGAGTCAGCAGAGTACGAATACAAAACCACCATTGATGAAGTGATGGCGGCTCAGGGCGCAGATGGAAGCGTGCTGGGCTATGTGATAACAGTGACAAACCATGAAGGATATGGCGGAGATATTCAATTTTCCGTAGGTATACAAAATGATGGGACGATCAATGGCATTTCCATTCTGAGTATTTCCGAAACAGCAGGTCTTGGTATGAAAGCTGACCCGGTATTAAAAGAACAATTCCCGGGAAGAAATGTGGAAAAATTTTCTTATACAAAAACGGGAGCAGCTTCCGATGATCAGATCGATGCCATTTCAGGAGCAACTATTACCACAAATGCAGTTGTGGATGGAATAAATGCTGCCCTGAACCATTTTCAGGCAATTCAGCAGGACCCATCTATAGCGGTCGTTGTGGAAAATCCGGAGGAAGGGGGCAGTGTAAATGAATAAGATCGGCGAAAGATTATTTAACGGTATTATCAAAGAAAACCCTACACTGGTTCTGATGCTGGGCATGTGTCCTACATTGGCGGTTACCACATCGGCGATCAACGGTCTGGGCATGGGACTGACCACCACTGTGGTGCTTGCTTTATCCAATGCGATCATTTCCTTACTTCGTAAGATCATTCCCGATAAAGTAAGAATCCCTGCATTTATCGTCATCATCGCTTCCTTTGTTACTGTGGTGGAACTTTTGCTGGAAGGTTTTATTCCTTCCCTCTATAGTGCATTGGGACTTTACATACCGTTGATCGTTGTAAACTGTATTATTTTAGGACGTGCGGAAAGTTATGCTTATAAAAATCCTGTGATTCCATCTTTCTTTGATGGTGTGGGAATGGGACTGGGCTTTACCTGTTCCCTGACCATTATCGGTCTGATCAGGGAGATCATCGGAGCGGGAGAAGCATTTGGATTTCATTTCATGCCGGAATCCTATGTGCCGGTAAGCATTTTCGTTATGGCACCGGGAGCATTCTTTGTTCTTGCAATTCTGGTTGCAATTCAGAATAAGGTTAAGATGGAAGGCGAGAAGAAGGGCAGGGATATGAGCAGGATCGGTTCCGGATGCAGTGAGGACTGCATGAACTGTGGAGAATCCGGCTGTTCGGCTCGGAAATTTTATGATAATTCCGATAAGCAGGAAACGAAAGCCGAAAATCAGGAAGAATCAAAAGCAGAAACCGAAGGAAAAGAAAATGAACAGGTTGAAGCAGAAACTGATGAAAAGAACGAAATAGATTCAAAGGCAGAAACAGAGGAGGTAAGTGCAGATGAGTGAGTTGATTATCATTGCGTTAGGCTCCGCCCTGGTCAATAACGTAGTATTAAGCCAGTTTTTAGGACTGTGTCCCTTCCTTGGTGTATCCAAAAAGACCAATACGGCAGCAGGAATGGGAACTGCGGTTATTTTCGTTATTACCCTTGCATCCTTTGTGGCGGCAATTATTTATAAGTTTGTACTGGACCCCTTGGGACTGGATTATTTAAAGACTATCGTATTTATCCTGGTCATTGCGGCACTGGTGCAGTTTGTGGAAATGTTTTTAAAGAAGTTTATGCCTTCCCTGTATGAAGCATTGGGCGTATATCTTCCTCTGATCACAACCAACTGCGCAGTTTTGGGCGTGGCATTGAACAACGTACAGGATTCCTATGGCATTCTGGAAAGCGTAGTAAACGGATTTGCTACGGCAGCAGGCTTTACCATTGCCATTGTGATCTTAGCAGGTATCAGGGAAAAGATCGAATACAATGATATTCCCGGTCCATTTAAAGGAATGCCCATTGTACTTGTAACTGCGGGACTGATGGCAATTGCGTTTTGCGGCTTTTCAGGTTTGTTATAGGAGGTGTGGCAGATGAATTTTGGCGGAATTTTAATTGCAGCTGCTTTGGTAGGCGGAATCGGATTATTTATCGGTTTGTTTCTGGGCGTTGCAGGTATCAAATTTAAAGTGGAAGTGGATGAAAAGGAAGAAGCGATCCTGGCGGAACTTCCGGGAAATAACTGCGGAGGCTGCGGTTTTGCAGGCTGTTCCGGGTTAGCAGCGGCTATTGCAAAGGGAGAGGCGGAAGTAGGCACCTGTCCCGTAGGCGGAGAGCCGGTTGCAAAAAAGATCGCAGAGATCATGGGCGTGGAGGCAGGCGAGAGCGTGCGCATGACAGCTTTTGTAAAATGTCAGGGCGATTGTGGAAAGACCAGTGTGGATTATGACTATACAGGTGTGGAAGACTGCGGAATGCTCAGCTTTGTTCCAAACGGCGGACCAAAATCCTGTAATCAGGGATGTCTGGGATACGGCACCTGCGTAAAAGCATGTCCCTTTGATGCCATAAAGATAGAACTGGGCGTAGCAGTGGTGGATAAGGAAAAGTGCAAGGCGTG
This sequence comes from Lachnospiraceae bacterium, assembly GCA_017936785.1. Classification (GTDB taxonomy): domain Bacteria; phylum Bacillota; class Clostridia; order Lachnospirales; family Lachnospiraceae; genus UBA2882. Next base: position 15,758 of record JAGBEV010000002.1, read on the forward strand.
CGGCAAATGTGTGGCAGCATGTCCCAAGCACTTGATCGAGCTGATTCCTTATGATGCAAAATATGCGGTGGCATGTAACAACACGGAAAAAGGTCCTGTTACCATGAAGGCATGTGAAGTGGGATGTATCGGCTGTACGCTTTGTGCAAAAAACTGCCCCCAGGATGCAGTGACCATTGAAAGCTTCAATGCCCATATCGATCAGGATAAATGTGTGGGATGCGGCATCTGTGCTTCCAAATGTCCCAAAAAGGCAATTGTGGAAGTATAAGGAATGAAACTGTGGCAAAACTAAAAAACAGATATGTGTCAAAAAAGAACAAATCCCCGGACAGGATTTGAAGGCAAAAGGCACAATGAAATCAATTATAAAGGCAGGTAAGGTAGAATGAAGACAGAAAATGTCTGGGAAAAATACAGTGACAAACAATTAAAGGAAGTGGAAGAATTAAGCGCTTCCTACCGCAGCTTTCTGGATAAGGGAAAAACAGAGCGGGAATGTGTCAGCGAGATCGTAAACCGCATAGAAGAGGAAGGCTATGTTGAGTTAGCAAAGGTGATAAAAGCCGGACGAAAATTAAAACCCGGCGATAAGGTGTATGCAGTCAATATGGAAAAATCCGTTGTTATGTTCCAGATCGGAAAGGCGCCTATTGAAGAAGGCATGAATATTTTGGGTGCACACATTGATTCCCCCAGACTGGATATCAAGCAGAACCCTTTATATGAAGAAGGAGATTTTGCATATTTTGATACGCATTATTACGGCGGCATCAAAAAATACCAGTGGGTTGCAATTCCTTTGGCACTTCACGGCGTAATCGTGAAAAAAGATGGAACTACGGTTATCGTTAATGTCGGTGAGGAAGAGGATGATCCGGTATTTTTTGTTTCCGACCTGCTCATTCACCTTGCGGCAGAGCAGATGGAAAAGAAAGCAAATAAGGTGATCGAAGGAGAAGCCCTGGATATTATCGTTGGCAACAAACCTTTAAAGGGCGAAGAGAAAGAAAAGATCACGGCAGGCATCTTAAAAATATTAAAAGAACAATATGATGTGGAAGAAAGTGATTTTATTTCCGCAGAGCTGGAAGTGGTTCCCGCAGGAAAGGCAAGAGAGGCGGGCTTTGACAGGAGTATGGTGCTTGCCTACGGACAGGATGACAGAGTGTGCGCTTATAGCTCTTTGGAAGCTATGCTTTCTGTTAAGAGTCCTGAGAGAACGGCATGCTGCCTGTTAGTGGATAAGGAAGAGATCGGCAGTGTTGGAGCAACGGGAATGCAGTCTAAATTCTTTGAAAATGCTTTTGCGGAAGTGCTGGATCAGATGGAGCAGTTCAGTGAGCTGACCATAAGAAGGGCGCTTGCAGCATCCAGAATGTTATCTTCTGATGTAAGCAGTGCATTTGATCCTTCTTACGCTTCCAGTTTTGATAAGAAAAATGTGGCTTATCTGGGACATGGCATGGTATTTAACAAATTTACCGGTTCCAAAGGAAAATCCGGTTCTAATGATGCCAATGCGGAATATCTTGCATTTATCAGAAAAGTCATGGATGATGCAGGGGTTTCCTTCCAGACCGCAGAGCTTGGCAAGGTGGATCTGGGAGGCGGAGGAACCATTGCCTATATTCTTTCCTTATATGGTATGAACGTCATCGACTGCGGTGTGGCAGTCCTTAATATGCATGCCCCTTATGAGGCAACCTCCAAAGCCGACCTTTATGAAGCAAAATGCGGCTATGGGGCATTTTTAATGGCTGAGTAAGATAATTTGTGAAATGGAAAGGATCATATCTATAACATGGCAATCGTAACATTAAAAAAGGGAGAAGGCAGAGCCCTGAAAGCCGGGGGAAGCTGGATTTATGATAATGAAATTGCTTCCATAGCAGGTTCCTTTGAAAACGGAGAAATCGTCATCGTCCATGACTTTGACGGTTTTCCTTTGGGACGGGGATTTATCAACACTCATTCCAAAATCCGGATTCGTATGATGACAAGGAAAAGGGATCAGGAAATTGATGAAGCATTTTTATATAAAAGAGTAAAAGAAGCCTGGGAATACCGTAAAAAGACGGTGGACACCTCAAGCTGCCGCATTATATTCGGAGAGGCGGACTTTCTGCCGGGCATGGTGGTAGATAAGTTTGAGGATGTGCTGGTAGTACAGTCTTTAGCCCTTGGAATCGACAGATTAAAACCCGTTATTTTGGAACAACTGAAAAAAGTATTGGCAGAGGATGGCATCATGATCCGGGGCATTTATGAAAGAAGCGATGCCAAGGTCAGAAGCCAGGAAGGCATGGAGCAATATAAGGGTTTCATTGGAGAAGCTTTTGATACCAGGGTGCAGATCACAGAAAACGGCGTAAAATACATAGTAGATGTAAAGGACGGACAAAAGACGGGATTTTTTCTGGATCAGAAATACAACCGCCTTGCTGTGCAAAAGCTTTGTAAGGATGCAAGAGTGCTGGATTGCTTTACCCATACCGGTTCCTTTGCCTTAAATGCGGGAATTGCCGGAGCAAAAGAAGTAACGGGGGTGGATGCCTCTCAGTCAGCGGTGGATCAGGCAACAGAAAATGCTGAATTAAACGGACTTTCAGATCGTGTCAGATTTATCTGTGAGGACGTTTTCGAGCTGCTTCCGAGACTGGAGGAGCAGAAGGAAAAATATGATGTGGTCATTTTGGACCCGCCTGCATTTACAAAATCCCGCAATTCCGTTAAGAATGCTACAAAAGGCTATCGGGAAATCAATTTAAGAGCCATGAAGTTAGTGAAGGACGGTGGATATCTTTGCACCTGTTCCTGTTCCCACTTTATGAGCTATGAACTGTTTACCCAGACCATCGGTCAGGCGGCAAGAAATGTACATAAGCGTCTTAAGCAGGTGGAATACCGCACCCAGGCACCGGATCATCCTATTCTCTGGGCAGCGGATGAATCCTATTATCTGAAGTTTTATATATTTCAGGTTTGTGATGAACACTAGGCTGTGCTATAATGAGCGTTAGCAAACCTGATAGAAAGAACAGGTTGTTAATTTGCAGGACAAAATTTGTCTGGCATATGTTTAAATATACGAAAATACAAAGAGGAGAATCAATATGAAAAGAGCGATTATTACTGTTTTAGGTAAGGATACCGTAGGCATCATTGCCCGTGTCTGCACTTATCTTGCAGAGCATAAGATCAACATTCTGGATATTTCCCAGACCATCGTACAGGATTATTTCAATATGATGATGATCGTGGATATGAACCAGTCAACGGCAGCCTTTGATACTGTTGTTGATGAGCTGGCAAAGCTTGGAGAGGATATCGGCGTTATGGTCAAATGCCAGAGAGAAGATATTTTCCATATGATGCATCGTATTTAACGGGAGAGAAGACATGATTAATATTTATGAAGTAAAAGAAACCAATGAGATGATCGAAAAGGAAAATCTGGATGTGCGTACCATCACACTGGGTATCAGCCTTTTGGACTGCATCGATTCCGACCTGGAAGTATTGAAACAGAAGATTTATACAAAAATAAAGGAAACAGCCAAAGATCTGGTGGCAACAGGAGAGGAGATTGAAAAGGAATTCGGAATCCCCATTGTAAATAAGAGAATTTCTGTTACGCCTATTGCCCTCATAGGCGGTTCTGCATGTAAAAGTCCGGAGGATTTTGCCCAGATCGCAGAAGTTTTGGATCAGGTGGCAAAGGAAGTGGGAGTGAATTTCCTTGGCGGTTATTCCGCTTTGGTTGCAAAAGGAATGACCAAAGCCGATGAGATGCTCATTCGTTCCATTCCCCTTGCATTGTCTAAGACGGAACGTGTCTGCAGCAGCGTCAATTTAGGTTCTACCAAGACCGGTATCAATATGGACGCAGTTAAGCTCATGGGTGAGATCGTAAAGGAAACTGCAGAATATACCAAAGATAACAGTTCCATGGGCTGTGCAAAGCTGGTGGCATTTTGTAATGCACCTGACGACAATCCTTTTATGGCAGGAGCGTTTCATGGCGTAACAGAAGCGGATAAGATCATCAATGTAGGTGTTTCCGGCCCGGGCGTTGTAAAGACTGCGCTGGAAAAGGTACGCGGCGAGAATTTTGAAGTGCTGTGTGAGACCATTAAAAAGACAGCATTCAAAGTAACAAGGGTAGGACAGTTAGTAGCAAGAGAAGCTTCCCGAATGTTGGGAATTCCTTTTGGCATCATTGATTTGTCACTGGCGCCGACACCTGCCATCGGAGACAGTGTTGCTGATATTTTGACAGAAATCGGTGTGGAATATCCGGGAGCACCGGGAACAACAGCAGCACTTGCCTTGTTAAATGACCAGGTAAAGAAGGGCGGCGTTATGGCATCTTCTTATGTAGGCGGTTTAAGCGGGGCATTTATTCCTGTCAGTGAGGATCAGGGCATGATCGATGCAGTCAATGCAGGAGCCCTGACTCTGGATAAATTGGAAGCAATGACCTGTGTCTGCAGCGTGGGACTTGATATGATTGCCATTCCCGGTGACACAAAGGCAACAACGATTTCAGGAATTATTGCTGACGAAATGGCAATCGGCATGGTCAACCAGAAGACTACGGCAGTCCGTATTATTCCGGTGATCGGTAAAGGAGTAGGAGAAACGGTAGAATTCGGCGGGCTTTTGGGCTATGCACCTATTATGCCGGTCAATCAGTTTGCCTGTGACAACTTTGTGAACAGGGGCGGACGGATTCCTGCACCTATTCACAGCTTTAAAAATTAGAAGGTTATATTCACATAAAAGACTGCATGAGGATAAAGCAGTCATAAAGAAAGTCAGAGACAGGAGATAATATGCAGCTTGTGTTTTTAACGGCTTTGGGAATCGGAGGTGCAACGGTGGCAGGAGCCATTATGGGCTTTCTGATCCCAAACTGTTCGCAGAAATTAAATGATGTTCTCATGGGCTTTGCTGCCGGTGTTATGATGGCGGCAGCAGTGGTCGGACTGATTTTGCCGGCAATCCAGGGAACAGGAAAAAGAGGAATCCCCATTGTTGGGTTGGGACTTTTGTGCGGAGCGTTGATCCTGAATCTGTTAGATAAGGTGACGCCCCATCTGCACCATTTATCAGGGGTGGATTCCGAAAGCCACCACAATGGGAATATAGATAAGGTTTTATTGTTTGTTTTTGCTATCGGGCTTCACAATCTGCCGGAAGGTCTTGCAGCGGGAGTTTCCTTTGGCGGAGGAAATATCGGAAACGCCATGAGCGTTGCATTGGGAATTGCCCTTCAGAATATTCCGGAAGGAATGATCATCATTTCTCCTATGTTGATGGCTGGAATGAGTAAAAAACGGACTTTTTTGATCGCTTCATGTACAGGACTGGTAGAAGTAATAGGGACATTTCTGGGATATGCCGCAACCAGTGTGGCGGCATCCATACTTCCTTTTGCCCTCAGTGTGGCAGGAGGAACCATGCTCTATGTGGTCAGCGATGAAATGATACCTGAAACCCACAGCCATGGAAATGAGCTTGCCGCAACCTATGCTTTGATGGCAGGATTTTTCCTGATGCTGGTCATGGATACCTGTATTGGTTAAAACAAAGAGGAAGGCTAAATGCCTTCCTCTTTTGCATCTGGTGGAATGTATTCCAGCAGATCGCTTAATTCACAGTGAAGTACACTGCAAAGCCGTGCCAGAACATCAATGTCCAATCTTGTTACTTTATTATTGCAATAGTTGTTGATCTGTGTCCGCTGCATTTCTGCCCGGTGGCTCAGCTTATTTTTGCTGATTCCCGCATCTTTGATCAATTTATCTAAATGTATGATAACCGTGCCGTGATTTTCCATTTTTCGCCTTCCTTAGTTTATTGGAAAATATTACCAGTTCCATACTTAGTGTACATTTCTTCGAGTAGAGAAATAAGCTCTAAAAAGTATTGTCTAAGAAATTACACATTTTGTTGAAAAAAGTAAAATGAACCGATATAATAGAATTGTATAGTATTTTCAAATAAAACGGAAGTCTGGATGGTTTATGATTGAATTAAAAAGAACGGTTTTGGTTGTTGATGATCAAAAACTGAATCGGGAAATTCTGCATGATATATTAGAAGATGAGTATGTGGTTGTCTGTGCAGGGAATGGACAGGAAGCAATGGATATTCTCATGGAGAAAGGAAAGAAATTTGCGGCTGTGCTTCTGGATATTCTCATGCCGGTCATGGATGGTTATGAGGTTATGGAAAAGATGCAGAAGACACCGGGACTTTCCGAAATTCCGATTTTGGTGACCAGCCAGATCATTGAAAAAGAATATGAACTGAAAGCTTTAAATATGGGAGCAAGTGATTTTGTCTCCAAGCCTTTTAATGGGGAAATTCTCAAAAAACGTCTTTATAACTTAATACAAATGCATGAAAGTGCTGCGGCAGTGGGAGTCATGGAACGGGATAATCTGACAGGACTTTACAGTAAAGAAGGTTTCTGCTGCAGAATGAAAGAAGTATTGAAAAGCGGACAGGATATTTTATATGATGTGATCGCAGTTGACATTGAACATTTCAAATTATTTAATGATACCTACGGAGTGGATGAAGGAGACAGGCTCCTGAGATATGTGGCATATAAGATTGTGGCTGAATCTGAAAGATGTAACGGAATCTGTGCAAGGGTTTATGCGGATCAGTTTTTGATCTTTTTAGAAAGACAGGAAGGCTATGCCATAGGTATGGTCAACAATATCAACCGGATTATGGAAAATTATCCCCTGGATATGAAAATCCATGTAAAAATGGGAGTATATGAGGTGCATGATGGAACTGTTCCCGTAAACAGTATGTGTGACAGGGCATTTATAGCTGTAAAGGCGGCAAAAGGACATTATGAAAATGATGTGGCATATTATGACGATTCCATTCGTGAAAAGCTTCTTTTGGAACAGCAGATCGGAGATGACATGGTCCATGCACTGCGCAATGAGCAGTTCAATGTATATTTTCAGCCCAAGTATGATCTGACTACAGGTGAAATGGCAGGGGCGGAGGCATTGGTCAGATGGCAGCATCCCACTAAGGGATTTATGTCTCCGAAAGAGTTTATCCCTATTTTTGAAAAGAACGGTTTTATTACGGAACTGGATATGTTTGTCTGGAATAAAGGCTGCAATTATATTGCTGACTGGCAGAAAAAATATGGCGTGACAGTGCCTGTTTCCGTTAATGTTTCCAGAAAGGATATTTATAAACAGAATCTTCCGGAAATTCTAAAGGAAATTGTAGAAGAGAACGGTCTGAAGCCGGAAAATCTTCATTTGGAAATAACAGAAAGCGCTTATACGGAAAATCCTGAACAGTTGATCTTAATTGTGGAGCAGTTAAAAAAGGAAGGCTTTATTATAGAAATGGATGATTTCGGCAGCGGCTATTCTTCGTTGAATATGCTTGCAGAGCTTCCTATTGATGTTTTAAAGCTGGATATGAAGTTTTTGCAGAATAAGGGAGAGCAGAGCAAAATCGAAAATATCATGAGCTCCATAGTGGAACTGGCAAAGAAGATCAATTTGTTTGTCATTGCCGAGGGTGTGGAAATGGAGAAGCAGATATCCATGCTGAAATCCATGAAATGCGATATGGTACAGGGATATTATTATGCAAAGCCCATGCCGGCCGCACAATTTGAAAAGATGTGTCTGCAATAGTAAACTGCACTGAGGATGTTTTTATTTGACATCTGAGGTGCAGTTTTTTTGACAATTATATAATAACTTTAATTTGGGGTGATCAGATTTTAACCAATTGCCTGCGGTATTCGTCGCGCATACCTGCATGATATTTGGTTCCGGCAATACATTCATATACGTGAGCAGCATGAACATCATGTTCAAATTGTTTTCTTCCCAGAGGATACAGGTTCGCTGCTGCTGATGTTGTCTTGGTGATCAGCGGAATGGAAGTATTCTTTTTGATCTTCTTTGTAAGGGATGCTGCATTTTCGTTAAAGCCCAATGCCCTGGCATAAAATACAATGCCTGAATCCATGTATTGCTTAACTTCATCAGTATAGATGTCCAGTAATATATGTGACAGGCAACGGCTGATCCGGGCATAGGTCACATCTTTCGTCTTTAATATATCACAGAATTCATCAAATCCCTGCATCAAAAAAGTATCCCGGACCAGTTTGTCGGAAATCGCTTTTGTCACATCCTGATATTGGGTAAAGCCTTTTTCACGTTCACAGATCAATTTGAATTTCAGCATGGAAGAAAAATCCGCAGCATATACAGGAAAGGTCTTATGAAAATCTTCCTGCATGATCCCGTAAGTGGCACTGGGAAGCTGGGCATGTACCATTTCCAGATCGTCCTGCATGGAAAGAGATTGCCTGATGGAAATGGCAGAACTGAATGCATCTGCCAATTTGTAGGAATGATAATCAGAACCGATTCTCATATTGGTAAAGGGTTCAATGGTGCTGTTCTGGCGGAGAATTGCTTTTATGTATTCAATGCCTAAAATATTATTGGGGTATCCGAGAATCGTGTCAAAGGATACAAATCCGTCCAGAGTTTCTGCAAGGGCGGCATTGCGTGCTACAGGAAATGTGCTTCCGTTTTTAATATTTGCCCTTAAGGCTTTCTGATAATCGGTAGATTCATTGACCAGGGCACGGGCAATATTTTTAAGAGGAATGATATCACCACATTCACTGCCAAAGCAGATGGAGTCCACACACCCCAGCTGGGTAAGCAGGGCAATGGAACCGGCGGCAAAATATTCTGCACTTCCGGTCGCATAGCAGGCCGGAAGCTCCAGTACCAGGTCGGCACCACCCATAAGTGCCATTTTTGCACGGCTGTATTTATCGATGAGAGCCGGTGTTCCCCTTTGAGTAAAATTGCCGCTCATGACTATGATGATATAGTCGGCACCTGTTATTTCCCGGGCTCTTTGAATCTGATACCGGTGACCGTTATGGAACGGATTATATTCTGCTATGATACCTGTTATTTTCATAAAATAAAATCTCCGATTAGTATATTGATACTTTTTTAATAGTTTATTGTCCTAACAGAACAAAGATAACACGTTTTGAAGATTCCAACAACCAAAAGTGAAAAAATTCATAAATTGTTCATTGAATTGTACAGAAATAAGGACATAATTTGGAAATAGAAAACTTGAGGTTCCCAAGGGAATGTTTTATAATATGGACAGGTGTAGCGAAAGGAGATATGTATATGTCATACATAGATTTAATTAAGGAAAAAGCAAAAGCAGATCGTAAAACTATTGTATTGCCTGAGACCAATGATAAGAGGACTTTGATAGCGGCGGCACATATTATTCGGGAAGGTATTGCGGATATTATCATGATCGGCAATAAGGAAAAGATCATGGACGGTGCGCGCTGGCTGGAGGTTGAACTGGATGATGTTACAGTGATCGATCCTGAAGAATGTGATAAGTTTGATGAATATGTGGAATTATTGTATGAAACAAGAAAGGCAAAAGGCATGACTGTGGAAAAAGCCACAGAAATTTTAAAGAAAGATTATCTGACTTTCGGCGTTATCATGGTTAAGGCAAATGATGCCGACGGTATGGTTGCAGGGGCATGTCATGCTACTGCGGATACATTAAGACCTGCATTACAGATATTAAAAACAGCACCGGGTGTAAAACTGGTTTCCGGCTTTTTTATTCTGGATGTACCCGATTGTGAATATGGTGAAAACGGAACCTTCCTTTTTGCAGACTGCGGTCTGAATCAGGACCCTACTGCGGAGGAGTTGGCGGATATTGCGGAGACCTCCGCGAAGAGCTTCAAGAGTCTGGTGGGAGCAAAGCCTATTATTGCCATGCTTTCCCATTCTACCAAAGGCAGCGCAAAACATGCGTTGGTTGATAAAGTGGTAGAAGCGACAAGGATCGCCAAGGAAACCTATCCGAATCTTTGTGTGGATGGAGAATTGCAGGCAGATGCGGCATTAGTGCCCCATATTGCAAAATCCAAAGCGCCGGGCAGTGAAGTTGCCGGTAAGGCAAATGTACTGGTATTCCCTAACCTGGACTGCGGTAATATTTCTTATAAGCTGGTTCAGAGACTTGGCAAGGCAGAGGCATATGGACCGATGCTGCAGGGAATTGCAAAGCCGGTTAATGATTTATCCAGAGGATGTTCCTGGGAGGACATCGTGGGCGTTGTTGCGTTGACAGCGGTGCAGGCGCAGTTGGTTTAAGAACTTTTTAAATGTAAAGACAGACCGGGCAGCTATTAGAGGCTTCCCGGTCTTAATCTTTAATGGGGAATTTTTTATTTTTTTGATGTCAGTTCCAGTCCGGCAAGTGCCGAGCAGAAATATCCTGCCAGATAAAAGCAGAAATAGTACATAAAGAACATGGCAGGTGCAGTCAGGAAGATCAGCACCACCTGCGCACCGGTCAGAAACAGAATGCCGGCGGAAACAAACTTTTTCCTGATGAGACACAGGATCATAATGAACAAGGCAATCACGAAAGTGGGCAGGCAGTTGTAAAAGACCGGATATAAAATATTGGTCTTAATATTGTCTTCTGTATAATCCCGACAGGAGAGAACTTCGATAACCGCATTTCGGACCCTTTCTCCGAAAACAGGTTTCATGAAATAATAGCTGTTTTTATAATCTTCTCCGTAGTAGGTCAGATTATAAATCGTTTCCGAAGTAGGAGCGGTGGGATGGTTGATCTCATCGGGGACCATTCCGTTGGTGTGCATAAAAGTAAGCCAGCGGTAATATAAGAAGTGGTCAAAATTATTGAAGATCAGGCGCATGGATGCCGCCATAAATTCATTTAACTGTTCCTTTGGCAAGATATCAGGGATATTCCAGTACTGGCTGATATTTCGTACCGAAGGATGAAGGCGCAGAGCCTGTACGTCGATCAATTCATTGATGGTCATAATGTCATCATAGGCAGTTTCCCCGCGGATTTCCTCCTGGGCAAAAATATTTCCCAAAGGATTGATCACGAGGGAAATAGGATATTTATTACTGCCATTTAATGCAATCTTATTGGGAATGTTAAATCCCTGGAAAGAGAGCAGTATGATCAGGAAACAGAGTAAAACCTGTTTCCAATTTTTTTTATAGACCAGTCTGACTGCCAGAGGAATAAATAGCAATAAATAAATATATTCACTTCTCCAGGCAATAATAAGCCCACAGAGAAGGGAAATGATAACTGACTGTTTAGAAGATAATACCTGTTTTTTCCATGTAAAAAAGCACATGCACATGATGAGAAGAAAGATCCATCCCACCAATGTGGCGCGCAGGGTAAAGAGATTTCCGTCCAACACGGGCAGAAGAAAGCATACGAGGCGGCAGAGGATTAAATTTCTGCCGGGATATATGATTTTCAACTGATAAAAAATGTAAGCATAAATACAGCAGATGATCACGATCTGAAAAAAGGCAATGGAAACCATGGAAGGGAAAAATCTCAGGCAGGCAATATAAAACAGGCTGGTGATCCCTGTCTGTGCAGGGGAAAAGGTCAGCTTGCGGACTGCCTGCAGCACATAAAATTCATCGCCTTTAAAAATGCCCGGCCATGTGCATAATAATAGAAGAAACATGGGAATGAAATAAATCAGAAATTCCTTTAAAAGTCTCAAAAATACAGGATTTCTGGTCCATAATAAATGAAGAGCGGCAAGAGCGCACACATAGATGCCGTATCCGAACAATAAGGATAATCCTATTACTGCATACTGGGTTTTGCCCCAGACAATATCCTGGGAAAAGATGTTATTTACCTGATTGCGCAGCAATAAAGTGTGAATGATATATATGGTCAATGCTGCAACAGGAAGCAGAAACCTGATCTTCCTATTATTGTATTTTTCAAAATTCCATGTATTCATATGGCATTCTCCAAAACAAATGTGATTATGATACTCATTGTACCATAGTCAGGGAAAAAAGTAATTAAAAAATCTAAGTATCATTGTTGACAAATAACCTCAAGTTATGTATAATCGTTTGAGTGTGGATAGGAGTATGAAATGTTACTGAACCTGACAGACATCTTATCAAATGAAGGCAAAACAGAAGAAATACCTGTTACTTATGAGGCGGATTTTTTTAAATCGGCGCAGGGACAGTTCAAGGTGCTGGAAAACGGACCCATTGTACTGACCTTAAGCAATCAGGGAAAAGGAAAGATGAGCGTGACCGGAGAAGGCAGTCTGAAATTCCGGGCAAGGTGTGACCGCTGTCTTACCCGTGTGGATGTTACCGTTGAAATTTGTATTGATGAAACCATAGGAACAGAGCAGATTGAAAATCCTGCCGATGCTGATGAGTATCCTTATTTGGATGGATATCAACTGGATACCCGGGTTCTCATTGGCAATGAAATTTTGATAAACTGGCCTGGTAAAATCTTATGCAAAGAGGATTGCAAAGGTATTTGCACGAAATGCGGTAAAGATTTGAACCAAGGGGAATGCGGATGCGATACTTTCGTTCCCGACCCCAGAATGGCAGTATTAAAAGATATCTTTAACGCGAATAAGGAGGTGTAACGATGTCTATCTGTCCTAAAAACAAATCTTCTAAAGGTAGAAGAGATAAGAGAAGAGCAAACTGGAAGATGAGTGCTCCTACTTTAGTAAAGTGCAGTAAATGTGGTGCTTTAATGATGCCTCACAGAGTATGCAAATCTTGTGGCGCATACAATAAGAGAGAGATCATCAGCGTAGACTAATAAATCATGTGAATTTAAAAAGCCATCGGCAAAAGCCGGTGGCTTTTATCATAACCAGAATTTTCATAAACCTGTAAAAATCCGTTCTCCCGCTAAAATGCCGGACTTTCCTAACAGTCGAGTGGTAAGTTTGGCTCTTTTCATTGACTTTTTAAAGTTCACTTTTTATGATGAGGACAATCTTGCAGGATAATTTTATCATAGGAGAGTGGTTTGATGGAAAATAAAGAGAATAAAAAATCTTTTGGTGCATTTATATGCCAGCGGCGGAAGGAATTAAATATGACCCAGAAGGAATTTGCCCAGAAACTGTTTGTGACGGATTCCGCAGGGCGGAAACCCTTGCAAAAAAGTATATGCGGCTGTTACGTAACTATCAGGTGTTTTGGTATATTCTTTATGGCTTGATTGCACTGAGCTGCGGTATTGGAAATGTAGCAAAACAGCATACGCTTGACTGGTTCTGGATCGTCATAGGGGCAGAAGCAATGGCAGCTTCCCTGACGCTGTTGCCGTCGCTGGTCTCTACCGGCAAAAAGTGGGTATGCAGTCTGGCAGGCTTTACCGTCTCATTGCTGTTTCTGTTGTTAGTATGCTGTGTGTATAGCGGCGGCACATGGTTTTTTACAGCGGCATCCAGTGTACTTTTGGGCATGGGAGTTGTCTTTTTAGGACCGGTACTGAATACATTGACATTACCTGACAGCTTAAAAGATCAAAAATTTTCCTTATATCTGTGCATAGTTCTTATTCTGTTATATGTACAGCTTGAGGTGATCTGCATTCAGACAGGCGGAAGATGGTACTGGATGGCTTTTGTCAGCATTTTATTTGCAGCATGGCTTCTTTTTGGAGCTTTGGTCATTAGAAAACTGCCGCTGGAAGCGGAATGGAAGAACCGGAAAGCCCTGCTTTACTTTGGGGGCGTACTGTTATTATTGCTGCTGATTTATGGCGTATACTGCCTGCAATACGGCAGAGGCTGGTTTGTCAGTGCGGCTGTCTGGACTGTATTTGGCGTTTCTTTGGTCATACTGCCGTTTCTGTTATTTAAGAACCAGATTTCTTTAAAGCCTCATAGAGCCCTGGCTTATCTGGGATTTGAGACTGTTTGGCTGTTTTTGGGACTATTCTGGGAAGGCGCCACGGTGGCAGGTGTTCTTACTGCATTGCTTTCCGTTTTACTTCCGTGGGGATGGCTGGGAGCATTGCGCTATCTGCCCATCGGCAAGTGGTTCCGGACGGGAATCGCATTTTTCTGGACCGGCTTGTGGTGCTGGCTGTATCCATGGATATTGGACCGGGTTTATGTATTATGTTATGGCTGGGATTCGGATAATCTGTCTTCCCTGATCATTCCGGTTGATTTTTCAAACTGGCAGGATTTTGCAACACGGGGAAACAATATATTTTTGCTGTTTTTGCTTGCCATGGGGCTGTTGGGGGCAGGTTGTATGGCTGTCGGCATTTGGAAGCGTCAGAAAGACGAAGAGAAAGAAAAGTGAAAGATCATCTGCCCTGATTCATATTCTTTGGATAAAAACCATATCAGAAAAGAAGAGTTTCTTTGCAAAGCATAGGATTCGTATGTTAGAATAAATGAAACAAATAAGGCTTTTTAAGAAAAAAGCCCTGAATCGGCGGTAAAGCAACATGAATGATATGAAAAGTGATATGGACAAAAAATTAAAAGAGGGAAAAACAGATATCAGCAGAGCTGCCTATTATGGTTTAAGGATATTGCGAATTGTTGCGCTTGTCATATGCCTGCGCAATCTGACTTTTTGCTTTAAAGGTAAAAATCTCTTTCCATCCTATTCAAAGTATAATGTATTGATGTATCGAAAACAATTCTGGCTGTCTTTTGACTCTCATATGCTGCGATCAGTTACAGTGGTACTGATCGCAGCAGTATGTTTCTATGTAATAGCTTCATGGTTTGTGAAGAAAAAACGGATTGTGGGAGCATATTTAGATATAGCGGCAGATATTGCTGTTGTAGTTGTGCTGGTTGTCCATCTGTTGATGCTGCTGTATTGCAGCCGTTCTTACATAAAGCCTGAAACAGGTACGATCCTATATTTTGCCTGTATAGGGCTGATGCTGCTCATATTGTTGATCCACATACTTGTATATAAAAAGAACGCAGCAGGCTTTGACAGGACTATTTCCAAATATGGAAAGATCGTTTTGATTGCTATAAGCGGGGCAGTCATTGTAACAGCAGTATTTTTTGTTATTTGCGGGTTCAAAGACTATCTCTCTTTTAAGAAAAACTATGGGATATATGATCAAATTGATCATGAAAGATATACTGAGCTGGAAGACAGAATGGGAAATCACCGTAATGATGCTGTAAATGTGGATGGGAACATCTATTATGCGGAGTGTTTTTTTAAAGGCAATGATGGGATCATGTGCATAGATGACAGGAAGGAAATACAGTTGTTCTATGAACTGGATAAAGAACAGGGGGAGATACGGGAGATCGCCTATGACCAGAGATGGATCTATGTCAATATCTATCAGTTTGAAGATGACTGCCGTATTATCAGGATCAATACAGATACCCAAAATGTAGAAACCTTAGTGGAAGCAGATTATATACCGTGTATGGAAGTTAAGGAACATTATTTGTATTATATGAGCCGGAACAATGAAGATCCCGATTATCGTTATTTATATGATATATATCGGATGCCTTTAACCTCTGTGGTGAGCATGGATGAACAGGAGTTATATATCGGATGCGTAGATGGCGGCTGGGCTTCTGAATGGCTTGATTTTTATATGATCTATATGTATGACTATTATGATTATGACCGTGTTTCAAGCCTGGAACTTCAACGGTATCAACAATATTATGAAGATTATACTTACGTGCTTGAGGAGGGAAATTACGGCGGACTGGAACAAGGATGGCGTATTGAACCAAAGGATCTGTGTATCAGTAAAGAAGAGATGCAGGTTAAACTTGAAAATGTAACGGACTATAATATTTACCAGGGGGTTCTTTATTATGCAAAAGTAACCGATGATGGAGCGGTTATTTATTCCGCAGGGCTGGATGGAAGCGATGCCAAAGTCATAGCCGGCTATGATGATGTGCTGAAATGTTCACAGATGATCGTAGGGGAAAACTGCATTGTATGCGTTTTGATAGACCAGGATGCAGATCGCAGAGTTGAAATTATCGATAGATGAAAAACCGGGTTTTGCTTACGGGAGAACGTCCCTACTTGATTTTTCTTCCTTATTCTAGTATATTTATAAAAGGTATGGAGGTATGAATATCATGGGAGAAATGGTAAAAGTTGCATTAGATGCAATGGGTGGAGACAATGCACCGGGAGAAATTGTAAAGGGTGCAGTTGAAGCAGTTAATGAAAGAGATAATGTAAAAGTGTTTTTACTGGGAAAAGAAGATCTGGTAAAAGCAGAACTGGCAAAATATACTTATGACCAGAGCAGGATCGAGGTCATACATACGGAAGAGGTCATTGAAATGGCAGAAGCGCCTGTAAATGCCATCCGTAAGAAAAAAGATTCCTCCATCGTAAAGGGAATGGCAATGACCAAAGACGGCAGGGCAGATGCTTTTGTTTCCGCAGGAAGTACGGGAGCGGTACTGGTAGGCGGAACCGTTTTGGTGGGAAGGATCAAAGGGGTGGAAAGAGCGCCTCTTGCGCCATTGATTCCTACAGATAAGGGTGCGGCACTGTTGATCGATTGTGGTGCAAATGTAGATGCCAGGCCATCCCATTTATTACAGTTCGCAAAGATGGGTTCCATTTATATGGAAAGTGTTATGGGTATCAAAAATCCCCGTGTTGCTTTAGTCAGCAACGGCACTGAGGAAGAAAAGGGCAATGGGCTGGTAAAGGAAACCCATCCTCTGTTAAAGAGCTGTCCTGATATAAATTTTATCGGCAATATTGAAGCAAGAGACATTCCTATGGGAGCGGCGGATGTGGTTGTCTGTGAGGCCTTTACGGGAAATGCTATTTTGAAAACCTATGAAGGTGTAGGAGCGGTTCTGATCAATAAGATCAAGGGAAGCCTGATGACAAATCTTCGGACTAAGATCGGTGCTTTATTGATCAAACCGGCATTAAAGAAGACCTTAAAAGAGTTTGATGTGGACAGATACGGCGGAGCTCCCTTGCTGGGGTTAAACGGTCTGGTAGTAAAAACTCATGGAAATTCCAAAGCAGTTGTGATCAAAAACTGTATTTTCCAGTGTGCTGTTTTTAAAGAGCAGAGAATTAACGAAAAGATAAAAGAAAGAATTGTTCCGGCAAGCGAATAGGAAGGAAGTCATTCAGATGGAATTTGAAATGTTACGGGATATTCTGGTAAAGATTCTGGGAGTTGCTCCTGATGAAATTACACCGGATACTACATTTGAAGGGGACTTGGGTGCTGACTCATTAGATATGTATCAAGTGGTGCTGCAAATGGAGGAAAATTTCGGGATCGAAGCGGTTCCGGAGGAAATCCAAAAAATCAGCCGGGTTTCGGAAGCTGTGGATTATATCATAGCCGCAAAGAAAAATCCCGTCGGAAACTGATGAAAAAATCAAAATAGGATAGATGTGAAATAAGCCCGTCCGGGGCTTTTTCATTGTTTTGGCAATGGAGACAAAAAATGGATTCTTTAGAAGAACTGGAACAGAAAATTGGATACTATTTTCAGGATAAAAGCCTGCTTCGTCAGGCACTGACCCACAGCTCTTTTTCCAATGAGCAAAAGATCAACAAATGGAAAAATTATGAGCGCATTGAGTTTTTGGGCGATGCGGTGCTGGAGCTGGTAAGCAGCGACTATTTTTATCATGAGTACCCGGAAGAGACCGAAGGAAACCTGACCAAAATGCGTGCGGCGGCAGTTTGTGAGCAGGCGCTTGCCATTACTGCAAGGGAACTGAAGTTAGGAAACTACATGGTCTTTGGAAAAGGCGAAGAGCAAAACGGCGGCAGGGACAGGGATTCCATTATTGCCGATGCAGTAGAAGCCGTGATCGGAGCCATTTATCTGGATGCAGGTATTGATGAGGCAAAGAAATTCATTTATGGTTTTGTTTTAAATGATCTGGAAAATAAAAGACTTTTTTATGACGCAAAATCTGTTCTGCAGGAGCAGCTGCAGGAAGCAAAGGCAGGAGAACTGACCTATGAACTGGTCAGGGAAGAAGGACCGGAGCATGAAAAGATTTTCGTTATGGAAGCGCTGTTAAACGGTAAGGTGATCGGAACCGGACAGGGCAAAAGCAAAAAAGCGGCGCAGCAGCATGCGGCATATGATGCCCTTATGAAACATAAAAGGGCATGTGAGGGGTAAAGTATGTATTTAAAAAGCATTGAAGTTCACGGATTTAAATCCTTTGCAAATAAAATATTATTTCAGTTTCATCCGGGCATTACGGGAATCGTAGGTCCTAACGGAAGCGGTAAGAGCAACGTTGCTGATGCAGTACGCTGGGTATTAGGTGAGCAGCGTATCAAGCAGCTCCGTGGAGCAAGTATGCAGGACGTTATCTTTTCCGGTACGGAAAACCGCAAGCCTCTGGGTTATGCTTATGTGGCAATTACACTGGATAACAGCGACCATTCCCTTGCTATCGATTTTGAAGAGGTTACGGTGGCAAGAAGAATCTACCGTTCCGGTGAAAGTGAGTATCTCATCAATGGCGCTCCCTGCAGGTTAAAAGATGTCAATGAATTGTTTTACGATACCGGTATCGGTAAGGAAGGTTATTCCATTATCGGTCAGGGTCAGATTGATAAGATCTTAAGTGGTAAGCCCGAAGAACGCCGGGAATTGTTTGATGAGGCAGCAGGTATCGTTAAATTTAAAAGAAGAAAAGTGACTGCCCAGAAAAAGCTGGAGGATGAAAAGGCAAATATGCTCCGTATCAGCGATATTCTGGCAGAATTGGAAAAACAGATCGGACCTTTGGAGAAACAGTCCGAGAAGGCAAAGATTTATTTAAAACAGAAAGAGGAATTAAAAACTCTGGATGTGAATATGTTTTTATTGGAGAATGCACGTCTCAAGGACCAGTTTGAAGGGGTACAGGAGAAATTAAAAATTGCTTCTGATGATCTGGATCAGACAACAAAGAAGTATGAAAATATCAAGTCCGAATATGATAGGATCGAAGGAGAACTGGAAGAACTGGAGAGAAACATTGAGGAAGAAAGAACGGCACTTTCCGATACCAGCGTTATGCGCGGCAGGCTGGAAGGTCAGATCAATGTTTTAAAGGAACAGATCTTGTCCGCTACGGGCAATGAAGAGCATTTAAAGAACAGACAGGCTTCCTTAAATGAACAGATCGCAGGGAAGGATAAAGAAAAAGAGGAGATACTTGCAGATAAAAAGCAGTTTGATGACGCTCTTTCGGAAATGGAAACCAAAAAGGCGGAAGCAGTTTCCCTGTTGGAAGGCTTACAAAGCCGCATGGAGGAATTGAACGAACAGATCGAGGCGGGAAAAAACTCCATTATACAGGCGTTAAATGACAGAGCAGGTATCAAATCCCGCATCAGCAGCTATGACACCAGACTGGAACAGATTCAGATCCGTAAAGCGGAATTGAATTCCCGTCTGCTGCGTGCCAAATCCGATGAGGCAAAGCATGAAGAGACCATTTCCAAACTGCAGGGCGAGTTTGAAGCCATCAATGAGGAAATCAGACAGTTAAATGAGAAACAGACTTCTTTAGAAGAAAGAAATCATGAAATAACCGATGAGCTGTCCGCTAAGGATCAGAAACTTCGTGATACCCAGGTCCTTTATCATCAGTCAAAATCCAAGCTGGAGGCAATCAGCAACCTGACAGAGCGCTATGACGGTTACGGCAACAGTATCCGCAAGGTCATGGAACAGAAGGAAGAAAATAAAGGTATCATCGGTGTTGTTGCGGATATTATCAAGGTAGAGGAAAAGTATGAGACTGCCATTGAAACAGCGTTGGGCGGCAATATTCAGAACATTGTTACCGATGATGAAGAAACGGCAAAGAAGATGATTTCCTTTTTAAAGAAAAATAAGTTCGGACGTGCTACCTTTCTGCCCCTGACCAGTATTACCAAGCCCCAGGAATTTAAGACTCCTGAAGTCTTAAAGGAAAAAGGCGTCATCGGTATGGCAAATGAACTGGTGAGTACCAAAAAGGAATACCGCAATGTGGCAAAGGCGATGTTGGGACGTATTGTTGTAGTGGATAACGTGGACAATGCCGTTAAGATCGCCAGAAAGTTTGACTATGGTATCCGTATGGTCACTGTGGAAGGCGAACTGCTGGTGCCGGGCGGCGCTATCAGCGGCGGTGCTTTCAAAAATTCCAGCAATCTCTTAGGCCGCCGGCGCGAGATGGACGAGCTGGAGGCAAAGGTAAAAGGATATCTGAAAGAAATTGATGATCTCCTTGATGATATTGAAAAGACTAAGAGTGAAAGAATGCAGGTAAGACGTAATCTGGAAGAAGTGAAAGCCACTCTTCAGGAACGTTTTATCGCACAAAATACTGCCCGTTTGAACGTTATTCAGGCGGAGGAAAAGAAAAATGAAACAGGAAAAGGATATTCCCAGTTAAAAGAAGAACAGGAAGAAATCGAAGGACAGCTTCGTGAAATTGCCGAAGGCAAGGAAAATGCGGCAACAGAGCTTGCCAATTCCGAGCAGATGGAAAAGAATGTTCAGGTACAGATCGGAGAATTCCAAAAGGAACTGGATGCTGTCAGAGTGGAGGAAAGCCAGCAGTCAGCTAAAAATGCTGAGATGGATGTGGAAATGGAAAAAGTGATCCAAAAGCAATCCTTTGAGCAGCAGAATCTGGATCGTATTCTTATGGAACGGAGCAGATATGAAGAGGAACTGGCGGAGATCAATTCCGGCATGGAAAGAACTGTGGAAGATATCCGGCAGAAAAAGGCAGATATTGCAGAAATAGAGAAAACCATTGCGGCTTCCCATGACAGCCAGAATGAAAATGAAGAGAAGCTGGCGGCAAATACAAAGCGCAGGGAAGAACTGACGACAAAACAAAAGAGTTTCTTTACAGACAGGGAAACATTGTCAGAGCGCATGACTGCCCTGGATAAAGAAGTATACCGCTTAAATTCCCAGAAGGAACGTCTGGAGGAATCCATTGAATCCCAGATCAACTATATGTGGAATGAGTATGAGATCACCCTTTCTGACGCAGCGGCGCTGCGCAATGAGGAAATGACCGATCTGACGGTTATGAAGCGGGATGCGGCTGCCATCAAGGATGCCATCAAACGTCTGGGAGATGTTAATGTCAATGCCATTGAGGATTATAAGAGCGTTATGGAACGTTATACCTTCTTAAAAGGGCAGTATGACGACCTGATCGAAGCGGAAAAACAGCTTCTTGGCATTATTGAGGAACTGGATACTGCCATGAGAAAGCAGTTTGAAGAAAAGTTTGCTGAGATTACCAGAGAGTTTGATAAAGTATTCAAAGAAATGTTCGGCGGCGGAAAAGGAACCCTGGAGCTCATTGAAGATGAGGACATTCTGGAAGCGGGCATCCGTATTATTGCACAGCCTCCGGGAAAGAAGCTGCAGAATATGATGCAGTTATCCGGCGGAGAAAAGGCTTTAACAGCCATTGCCCTGTTGTTTGCCATCCAGAATCTGAAGCCTTCGCCTTTCTGCCTTCTGGACGAGATCGAGGCGGCACTGGACGAATCCAATGTAGGACGATTTGCAAATTATCTACATAAGCTGACTAAGCATACGCAGTTTATTGTCATTACACACAGACGTGGTACAATGGAAAAGGCAGACAGGCTTTATGGTATTACCATGCAGGAAAAAGGGGTGTCCACATTGGTAAGTGTGGATCTCATTGATAAGGATATCAAATAAATTATTTCCGGGAGGTGCCCATGGAAGAAGAAAAATTAGGTTTTTTTGGCAGACTGAAAGCAGGACTGACAAAAACAAGAGACAATATCGTTCATGGTATTGATAATGTATTTAATGGCTTTTCTAATATTGACGAGGATTTCTATGAAGAACTGGAAGAAATCCTGATTATGGGAGACATCGGTGTCAATGCCACCACAAAGATTATTGAGCGGTTAAAGGAACAGGTAAAAGAACAGCATATAAAAGAACCCTCAGAGTGCAAGCATCTTTTGATAGAAAGCATCAAAGAGCAGATGCGGGTAGAGACTACGGCTTATGATTTTGAAACAGAACAGTCTGTTGTACTGGTCATTGGGGTCAACGGAGTGGGAAAGACAACTTCCGTAGGAAAGCTTGCCGGAAAGCTGAAAGATCAGGGAAGAAAAGTATTGCTGGCGGCGGCAGATACCTTCCGTGCTGCGGCAATTGAACAGTTGGAAGAATGGTCCCACAGAGCCGGGGTGGATATTATTACCGGAAGTGAGGGCGCTGATCCTGCAAGCGTTATTTTCGATGCGGTAAGCGCTGCAAAGGCAAGACATGCGGACGTGCTTTTGTGCGATACGGCAGGAAGGCTTCACAATAAGAAAAACCTTATGGAAGAGTTAAAGAAGATCAACCGTATCATAGACAGAGAGTTTCCGGACGTCCATCGGGAAAATCTGGTGGTCCTGGACGGAACCACAGGTCAGAATGCCTTAAATCAGGCAAGGGAATTTGCCCAGGTAGCTGATCTGACCGGAATCATCCTGACCAAGCTGGATGGAACTGCAAAAGGCGGAATTGCCGTGGCGATCCAGTCCGAATTGCAGATACCCGTAAAATATATCGGTGTGGGAGAAAGTATTGAAGATTTACAGAAATTTGATGCAGATCAGTTTGTAAATGCGTTGTTTGATGTGGCTCCACAAGCATAGGGAGCAGGAAGAAGGATAAAATGAACAGTGAAATGTTGACGTTGGAAAGATTTGAAGAGGCTTCGGAAAAGGTTAAAGAGGCGACTTTGCCTACAGAGCTGGTCTACAGCGAATATTTAAGTGCCCAGACCGGCAACAAAGTATATTTAAAACCGGAAAATATGCAGTTTACAGGTGCCTATAAGGTAAGGGGCGCTTATTATAAAATGAGTACCTTAAGTGAGGAGGAGCGTAAAAAAGGAATTATTACCGCTTCTGCAGGAAATCATGCCCAGGGCGTTGCATATGCGGCGAAATGTTATGGTGCAAAGGCAGTGATCGTTATGCCTACTACAACCCCTTTAATTAAAGTCAACAGGACCAAAAGCTATGGAGCAGAAGTAGTGCTCCATGGCAATGTTTATGATGAAGCATGTGAGAAAGCATTAGAGCTTGCAAAAGAACATGGGTATACTTTTATTCATCCTTTTGATGATCCGGCTGTTGCTACCGGACAGGGCAGTATTGCCATGGAAATCGTAAAGGAGCTTCCTTTGGTAGATTATATTTTAGTACCTATCGGGGGCGGTGGACTTGCCACGGGCGTTTCTACATTGGCAAAATTGTTGAATCCCAAGATCAAAGTGATCGGTGTGGAACCGGCAGGAGCTAACTGCCTTCAGGAATCCTTAAAAGCAGGAAAAGTGGTAACATTGCCTTCTGTTAATACCATTGCGGACGGTACGGCAGTCAAAACCCCGGGAACCAACATTTTCCCATATCTTCAGGAAAATCTGGATGATATCATTACTGTGGAAGATGAAGAACTGGTTGTTGCTTTTCTGGATATGGTGGAAAACCATAAAATGATCGTAGAAAATTCCGGATTGCTGACTGTTGCGGCACTGAAGCATCTGAATGTGAAAAATAAAAAGATCGTTTCCATCTTAAGCGGCGGAAATATGGATGTGATCACCATGTCCTCCGTTGTACAGCAGGGATTGATTTTCAGGGACAGAATCTTTACCGTTTCCGTACTGCTGCCTGACAAGCCGGGCGAGCTTTGCCGGGTATCAGGCATTATTGCTGAGGCAAGCGGTAACGTTATCAAGCTGGAGCACAACCAGTTTGTCTCTACCAACAGAAATGCGGCTGTGGAGCTGCGCATTACTTTGGAAGCATTCGGAACAGAGCATAAGGAAGAGATCATGAAGGCTCTGGAAAAGAATGGTTATAAACCGAAACTGGTAAGAACGAATATTTAATGATTTTTAAACGGAGCTGTTGCTAATGGGTAACAGCTCTATTGTTTTTTGGAAATTACTGTTTAGACTTTTCAGGCTGTACCTTATGAAGATATGTGGGGCAGCAGAGGAATTTTATCAACAAAAATCTATTACAAAATCAAGCCATTTGGTTACATCCGGCTTGATTTTTGCATAATGGATGACGAAATAGCAGTAACAAGGATAGGTTTTAAATATAAAATTCTTATGAAAAGTAGGGAAGGTAATTCATATGCTAATGGAGATCAATAATATATATAACAGTTATACGGCAGAAACTGATTGCAGTAAAAAAGATATATCCAATGAGGAAAGCGCCACAAAGGAAAATGTACAGTATAGCAGTGTAAAGGAGTATTATGCAGTATTATCTGAAAAATTTGCATTTTTTAATAAAACAACTTCCATACAAGGTGTTCCCACTACGGTTTCCGTTTCCCCTGCATTTAAAAAAAAATGCCTGAATGATCCGGAAAAAATGAAATATCTGGAAAGCAATCTGAAGGCTATTCCGGACTGTGTAAAAAGCCTTGTAGATTATACAAAAACTATGCCTGGAAATCCGGTAACCACCTACACCAGCTATTCCATTGATGAAAACGGCAATATTTCCTGTATGAGTGGCTGTACTAATGATCCTGATGGAAAAATAGCAAGAGAGAATGCGAAAAGAAAAATGCAGGAGAAAAAAGCAGCAGAAGAAAAGGCGGACAGAAGAAGAGCAGATAAGAAAGCGATGGAAGAAAAAACGGCTGAAAAAAGAGCAGAAAGAAAGGAAATAAAAAAACAGGCAGTTGAGAGGGCGGCGGAAAGTAAAAAAATAAGAGAATATAATATAAGAATTATGGGAAGTGATGTAAAAACCATTACACAAAGTATTGCAATGAAATTGTTTGGAACATATACATCTTCCATATTAAGTTTTGATGTAAAAGCATAAGAGGCAGAGAAGGCATTTCATAAAAAAGACAAAGCACTTTTGTATAAGGAAGGATCAGATAAATATGAATATCATGAATATGGAAAATAAAATAGAAGTATATGACAGATATACGCAAACATATTTCTCACAGACAGCAGAAAATAATCGGAATGTCAAAGAAAACAGTGAGAAAGTTTCCGGCAATATGAAAGATTCAGTGGAAATTTCAGGGGAAGGACTTTATGCCATGGAGGAATATAAAGCTGCACAGATGAGGGATTTTGTGCAGCAAATAAAAAGTTCAATGTCCAACCGGCTGACTGTGACTTTTGATCCTAAAGGCGAAATTGAAAATTCCATTTATTGGGAAGAATATGCCAGACAGCTTAATGAAATGATAGATACAATTAAGGACTATTATGCAAAGGAGCATGAGAAAAACTTAAATTGTAAAGAATTAAGTCCGTATAATTATATAGTTGCAAAATATAAATTTCCCGATTCGCCTTATTACCGTTTTGATATGTCAATGGAGGAAAGAGAAATGGCATTTCGGCAGGAGAGAGCTTTGTTGTGGGGGAGTGGTCTGAATCTGAATGATCCCTATGCATTAGCTGCAACAGGAGGAGTCCGTGACATTGACAAACTGGCAAGACAGGCAACAGAAGAAAGATTAAAACAACTGGCTCATGAGTTTGCCAAAGGAGGGGAAAATCATGAGTAGACTGGTACGCACAAATTATAATACCTATATCTGTACCATTCCTTATGAAAAGCCGCAAACGAAAATGAAAGATTTACGTGCGACAGTAGTTCTGACAGAAAAAAATGATACGGATAATAATGTTTACCGCAATGCAGCAGTAAAAGCAGCGGAAATTGCAGATATAGACCGTTATAGCCAGGGAACATTTGATCTGGGGCTTCTTGTGGCAGGGAGAAATGCGGAAAGCTATTTTACGGGAACTATGAGCAGCGCTTGCGACATAGACTATTTTCATGTGGATACCTCATCACAGATTTTAAGTAGAAGACCCGTTATTGTGAATATGGAGATGCCAAAAGGAGCAGATTATGACTTAACAGTCTATGATGATCAGGGAAATCAGGTAGGAATGGCAGTGAACAATGAAGATGGCACAAAAACGCTTGTGATACCATGTAATTGGTCCAACTGCCGTAATTTTGTCATAAAAATAAGTCAGCATGATCCGGATAAAAATGTAGAAGGTGCATATAAGCTCACTTTTACACAAGGAGATATGCCCCGTGAGACAAGTGAGTGGATGGAACGAATGAAAACAGCCAACATGGTGGAAATTGCTCCAAAGGAACGAGGTGTACTTGGAAAAGCGGTAAAAGAAAAAAATGATGCAAAGAATGCAGAAGGAATCAGTGCGCTTCATCAGGCACAATATGATGCATTGCCTGAAGCATTAAAGTATACCGGAACTCTGAGTGCGTCAGAACTGCTGGAAAAAGAAAAAAGTGGTGGGATACTATCGGAAGCGGAAAGGGCTTATATAGCTATTTATGGAAAACAGGATGAAATATATCAAACAGAAAGCATGGCGGGGAAATGCAGACTGGAACAGGAATTTGCTGAATTTTTAGACTCTATGGAGTTTTTGGATAAATCCTTTGAATTTTATCTTACAACTTCAGGAGATATTGAAATCAGAGGATTGGAGGGGGAATGGCGCAAGCAGGTGGAGGATTATGTCACAGCCCGTTGGAACGATTTTAAAAATGTATATCTGTCAACTTCAGATGAAACAGCAGCAATGACAAATGAGGAGTATCGGATTGCCGGCTATGTGGAAGAATGTAACCGTTTTTTAAAAAATGTGTCCGGTGGAAGCGTTTCCGTTCATGAGCTGGAAATTCAACGAAAACAATTAGGACAGCATATGTACAGCGAGGAAATTGCAGGGCTTCCTTCAGGGGTGGCATCATTTGTAAATAATGCAGACAGTACAACCCCATTTTATGATTATAAACAAATGCTGTATAGCATATTGGAATATGGGAAGATTCATGGGGAAATACCACAATATCACATGAAATTTAGCTGGAACAGACAAAAGCTCCAATGAAAGAATAAAGTGAAATGAAAATGGACACCCTTTGTAAAAAAGGAGGTCCATTTTTTATGAAATCATTGATGAGAATTACAGGAGTGCGTGGAAGGGAAATCTTAGATTCAAGAGGAAATCCTACAGTAGAAGCGGAAGTTACCGTAACGGATACCATGACGGGACATTTTTATAGAGGAAGGGCTGCTGTGCCCAGCGGGGCAAGTACGGGACAGTTTGAAGCGGTTGAACTCAGGGACGGAGAAACCAGATATATGGGTCTGGGAGTGAGAAATGCAGTCAATAATATTGAAACCAAAATTGCTGATGCGATCATGAATATGAATGCTCTAAACCAGATTGAAGTGGATCGAATACTGCAGAGAACGGATGGAACGGACAATAAGGGAAATCTGGGTGCAAATGCCATGCTTGCCGTATCCATGGCAGTGGCAAGAGCAGGTGCAGAAGCTTTGCATATCCCTTTATATCAGTATCTGGGAGGTGTGCATACCAGTTTGCTTCCCTGTCCTATGATGAACATTTTAAACGGCGGAAAACATGCAGATAATACGGTGGATTTTCAGGAATTTATGATCATGCCCGTTAAAGCAGAGGATTTTGGCGATTGTCTGAGAATCTGTGCCGAGGTCTATCATAATCTGAAACAGCTTTGTAAGCAGAAAGGTTTATCTACCGGCGTAGGCGATGAGGGTGGTTTTGCTCCGGATCTGCCGGATGCAGAAGCTGTATTGTCACTGATCGTAGATGCCATTACAGCAGCAGGTTACACTCCGGGAGAAGATATAAAAATTGCTATGGATGTGGCGTCCAGTGAATTGTATGATGAAACCGACGGCATGTACCATTTTCCGGGAGAAACGGAAAGCCGCAGGCGCAAAAATATTGAAGGAACTGCAGATGCCATTCCAAACGGAGCCTATGAAGCAGGAACCACACAGGAATGTCTGGCGGATACCCAGGAAGTCATCAGGGATGCCAATGAGATGATTTCCTATTATGAAGAATTGATCGGTAAATATCCTATTATCTCCATTGAAGACGGATTGGCAGAAGACGATTGGGAAGGCTGGAAGGAGATGACCAGACGTATCGGAGATAAAATACAGCTTGTGGGGGATGATCTTTTTGTTACCAATACCAAGCGTCTGGATGCGGGCATCAAATTAGGTGTTGCCAATGCTATTCTGGTCAAGGTAAATCAGATCGGAACGGTCAGCGAAGCAATGGAAGCCATTGAAATGGCGCATAAAAACGGATACAAAGCGGTGATCAGCCACAGGAGCGGAGAAACGGAAGATGCCTTTATTGCAGATCTGGCAGTTGCCACCAATGCAGGGCAGATCAAAACAGGAGCACCCTGCCGTACAGACCGTGTGGCAAAATATAACCAGCTTTTACGTATAGAAGAGGAATTGGGAAATGTGGCAGAATACCGCAATCCTTTCCAGAAAAGATAGGCTGGAAATCATTTTCTGATAAAGAAAATAGAATCAGGGGCTGACGGCTTTAGCAATATTACTAAAGTTATCAGCCCCTGTGAAATTTCCCATAGCATTTTCCAAAGGGTCTTGCTATAATGGTCGGGTATGATATGTTATACAGGGGAGAAAAAGTATGTTATCAAAGAAAGATTTTTACAAAATGGTCATTTCCATGGTGATTCCCATTGCCCTGCAGAATCTGATCAATGTAGGAGTACAGGCAGCGGATGTTTTAATGCTTGGTAAGGTTTCAGAGACAGTATTATCTGCCTCTTCTCTGGGTGGGCAGATTTCCTATATTATGACATTGATCTTCTTTGGGACCACTTCCGGGGCTACCGTATTGACTGCCCAGTATTGGGGCAAGCAGGATATGGATTCCATAGAGAAAATTTTGGGAATTGCGCTGAAAATCGCAATGATCGTAGGCTGTGCGTTTATGGCAGCGGCTATTTTGATTCCCCGCCCCTTAATGCAGATCTATACATCAGAGCCGGATGTTATGGCAGAAGGCATTAAATATTTGCGGATCGTATGCTTTTCCTATGTTTTGATGGCAGTCAGCATGGTATATCTGAATGTGCTAAAAAGTATGGAAAGAGTCATTGTGGCTACTGTATGCTATGGGGCATCCTTTGTTGCCAATGTTGTGATCAACTGGCTGTTGATCTTCGGTATCGGACCCTTTCCCAAAATGGGAATCATGGGAGCAGCGGTTGGTACTGTGTGTGCCAGGGCAGTGGAAGTATTGATCGTCTGCATTTATGCAGGAAAGAAAACAGTTCCTGTTCATTTCAGGTGGAACTATTTTGTCCGTATGGATAAGGTGCTGTTTAAGGATTTTCTTGTTTTTTCTCTGCCGGTTGTATTAAATGAGCTGATGTGGGGACTGGGAACCTCCATGAATACTGCCATTATGGGGCATTTGGGAAAAGCAGTAGTTGCAGCTAACTCTGTGGCACAGGTGGTCAGACAGCTGGTAACGGTAGTGGGATTCGGCATCGCTTCCGTAGCGGCAATCCTTATTGGCAAGACCATTGGACAGGGAGAAATGAAAGCGGCAAAGGTTTATGCAGGGTATCTGGTAAGGCTGGCAATGTCAGTCAGCGTTGTAGCTGCAGCAATTGTTCTTTTGCTTAGACCAATACTGGTAAGCCAGTTGGAATTAACACCTCAGGCACAGGAATATTTGTCCATGATGATGTTTGTTATGAGTTATTTTGTAATCTGTCAGACTTATAATACGACTATGATCGTGGGAATTTTCAGAGGCGGGGGAGATACAAAATTCGGACTGGTCATGGATGTGGTAACTATGTGGTGCTGCTCCATTATCATTGGCGCATTGGCGGCATTTGTATGGAAGCTGCCGGTAACTGTTGTCTATATGATCCTGCTGGGAGATGAAGTGATCAAAATTCCTCTTTCCACATGGCGTTATAAAAAGCAGAAATGGTTGAGAGATGTAACAAGATAAAATTTATTGAGAAATGTTCTCAATTTTATTGTTGACAAATGAAAACGGTTATCATATACTTACAGTAACAAATGAAAACAATTCTCATTTCCAAATAGAAAATTGGAGATTGTTACATAAAATGATAGGAGCGGATAAATATGGGTACGATTATCGTCGGTGCTATATTAGTCGTGATTGTCGGAGGGGTCATTTTCAGTATGATACGCGACAAAAAATCAGGTAAGTCATTACAATGCGGCTGTGATTGCAAAAACTGCAGCCATCATTGTGGACAATAAATTGAATGCCATAATCCATGAAGAACTGCCTCAGGGAAATTTCCCCGGGGCAGTTTTTTTGTACGGTTTATGAGGTGGGGAAGAAATACAGAAGAACAAAAATTCTCCATGATTGACATTTTTCTCCCCAGGGTTTATGCTTTCACCAAAAAAGAAGAATAGAGGAGCATTATGAAAAAAGAGTATGGACTGGCTATGGTGGCGGTAATATTATGGTCTACATTATCGCCGGTAACAAAAATCGTACTAAATACTCTTCCCAATATGGAAGTATTGTGTGTAGCAAGCTTTGTGGCGTTTCTTTTCCTTTTGGCACTGAATCTTATAAAGAGAAAATTTAAGGGAATCAGAGACTGGAAAGCAAAGGATTATCTTACGGTGTGCGGGCTGGGATTTTTGGGATTGTTCCTGTATTCCGCTTTATATTATTACGGAATTTCCGTTATGTCGGCGCAGGATGCGTGTATCATCAATTATCTGTGGCCGCTGATGATCGTCCTTTTCTCCATTTTTGTATTGAAGGAAAAAATGAATTTCCGAAAAGCCATTGCCGTTCTTCTATCCTTTGTAGGTGTGGTATTGGTTGCTACCAAGGGTAATTTTACGGAAATGGATATGACAAACCTGAAAGGTATTATCAGTTGTATGGGAGCGGCGGTTTGTTATGGGATTTTTTCTGTCTACAACAAGAAGAAGGCTTATGATCAGAATATCAGCATGATGTTTTTCTTTGGAGTCAGTGCTCTTTTTGCAGGAGTCTGCTCTCTTTTAACGGAAGAAAGGGCTCCGATTGCTTCTGGACAGTTTTTGGGAATCCTGTGGATCGGGGTTTTTGTCAATGCTATCGGTTATTTGTCCTGGTGCATGGCGTTGAACAGGGGAGAGACGGCACAGATATCCAACCTTGCTTATATTACGCCTTTCATGGCAATGGTACTGTCTCATTTCATGCTGGGAGAAGAATTGAGCATTTGGTCCTTTTCCGGTTTAGTGCTGATCATTGGAGGAATTTTGATTCAGGTTCATGTAAAAACAGGACAGAAGGTGTGAGTATTTATGGAATATATTTATCCCGATTATTATAAAGAATTTCATTGTACGGCAGATAAATGCCCCGATACCTGTTGCGCAGGCTGGCAGATTTATATCGACAAAAAGAGTCTGAAAAAATATCTGCGCAAAAAAGGACCCTTTGGAAGCAGGTTGAAAAATTCCATTGACATAAAGGAGGGCTGTTTTTACCGTTATGACAACCGTTGTGCCTTTCTCAATGAAGATAATCTGTGCGATATTTGTCTGGAAATGGGAGAAGAACATCTTTGCAGGACTTGTGCCCGCTATCCCAGACATATTGAGGAGTATGAAAATGTCAGGGAGATTTCCCTGTCCCTATCCTGCCCTGAGGCAGCACGGATCATGCTGGACAAAAGGGATAAAACAGAATTTATAACTGAAGAAATAAGCGGCAGAGAAGAAAGCTATAAAGATTTTGATTTCTTCCTTTATACCAAGCTGTCAGACATCAGAACCCTGTTTTTTGAAATTCTGCAGAAAAGAGAGTTGTCGGTTGCTAACCGAATGGCAATGGTTACGGCAATGGCACATGATCTGCAGAAAAAAATATCCGCAGACCGCCTTTGTGATCTGGATGAGATGATGGAGCGATTTGGAAATCCTCTGTTTGCGGAAAAAGCCATGAAACGCTTTCAGGTTTATCTGGGACAGGAAGAGAGAAGATATGACCTGATTCAGGAAATGCTCATGACCCTTCATGAACTGGAAGTTTTGCAGGATAACTGGAGCGCAGCTCTCTGGAATGATGAGTGGATATTGTATGGCACTATGACGAAAAAGGAATATATCCAAAAGAGAAATCTGTTTTTGTGTGAATATGATGAGTGGGAAATTCAAAAGGAACAGCTTTTGATATATTTTATTTTTACTTATTTCTGCGGAGCTGTTTACGACGGAAGAGCATATGCAAAATTGAAAATATCCATAGTGCACATTTTGCTGATGGAAGAATTGCTTTTTGCAGGCAGGCTTCAAAAGGGAGAGTGCTTAAGCAGGGTGGAACAGACAGACATCATTCATCGTTATGCAAGGGAAGTAGAGCATTCCGACTGGAATCTGGAATATATGGAAAAGATCGTTCAGAAAAGAAATGTTTTTTCTCTGGAAAATATGCTGACGGCTGTTTTGAACGGATAATCATGTATAATTTGTATTGAAAAGCATGAAAAAACGTTTTATTTTCAGTAAAAAGACACATTGAGAATTTACCGGACTAAAGATATAATAATTGCAGGCAGATGTTAGAAGGAGGTAACTAATATGACCTATGAAGAAATTGTTGCTTATACAAAAAATAAAATTGCAGATGTTGATGTAAGTGATTATAAAGGACATCTGGCAGCTCAGGTAAATATTACCGGTGAAGGCGAAGGTGCATTTTATGTTGAAATAAATGATGGTGCGGCAGCTGTTGAGCCATATGAATATTTTGACAGAGATGTTGTGCTGATCGCTTCCGCAGATGTATTTGTTGCAATTGTTGACGGTAAGAAAGATGCAGTAGCTGCATATTTAACAGGTGGATTGAAAGTCGAAGGAAGCCTTGATAAGGCAAAAGAATTCGGAGAGCTTTTAAAGAAAAGCAAAAAGAAAGCAGTGAAAAAAACAGCAAAAACACCTTCCGCAAAAGCAGCTAAGACAACAAAGAGTACAAAAACAACAAAGACTGCTGCAAAGAAAGAAACAGTAGAAAAACCTGCAGAGGCTGTTAAGAAAGCTGCTGTTGCAACTGCGAAAAAAGTCGTAACAAAGAAAACCACAGCGAAAAAGGCAGAAACAAAATAATACATAATTCGAGTCAAAAGACGGGCTGTTTATAGTTTAAACAGCTCTTTTTTTGTGCAAAAAAATATTTTATCCGAGATTAATGTACCGATTCAAAAGGATATAATAGCAGATAACATGACAGCAAAGTGCAGACTATTTTGCATAACTTGCGAAAGTTTAGCGAAAGTGCAGATTTTCTGCGATAAGTAGGACTTGAATCATAAAAAGTCCTTTTGTTATAATCCATGTCAAAAGAATGGAGGGATTGACATGGAACAACGAAATGTTGTCAACACCAAGGATGAAGAAGGCGTTTACAAAATGCTCCAAAGTTTACTCAGTCAGAATAAGGAATTTCAGATCATGATTTCCGTACCGTCCGGCGGAAAAGATGAAGATGTGACAGTAATTTCCCCAAAAGCAGAAGAAAAACCTGTCAAAAGAGATCTGGAAAAGGATGTTACGGATATGATCCATGAACTGGGTGTTCCGGCGCATATTAAGGGATATCAGTATTTGAGAGAAGCGATTATGATGTCGGTGGAAGATATGGATATGCTCAATTCCATTACCAAAGTTTTATATCCAACTATCGCCAAAAAATTTCAGACCACGCCCAGCCGTGTGGAAAGAGCCATCAGACATGCCATTGAGGTTGCATGGAGCAGAGGAAGAATGGAAACACTGGATGCACTTTTCGGCTACACCATCAATACAGGAAAAGGAAAACCCACCAATTCCGAATTTATTGCGCTGATTGCGGACAAAATCAGGCTGCTATACAGAAATTAAGACTTTTAAATTAACCTGTTGCATGATATAATAAATGCAGGCGGCGGTTGTGTGATTGCCCATAGGGCATTGCCGAAGAAGGTTAATTGGAGGGATATGATGAAAAATATACTGTTTGTGGCATCTGAAGGAGTTCCGTTTATTAAGACAGGAGGACTGGCAGATGTTGTCGGATCATTGCCGAAGTGTATTGATAAAAAATACTTTGATGTCAGGGTCATGATTCCCAAATATTCATGTATCAAACAGGAATTAAAAGATAAAATGAAATATAAAACTCATTTTTACATGGACTTTAACTGGAAAAGTGAGTATGTAGGTATTCTGGAAGCCAAGGTTGACGGCATTATCTATTATTTTATTGATAATGAATCTCTTTTTACGGGATTTAAGATTTACAGCGACAATGTGATCGATGAGATTACTAAATTTTCATTTTTCAGTAAGGCGGCTTTATCAGCACTGCCGCTGATCGGGTTCAGACCGGATGTGATTCACTGCCATGACTGGCAGACAGGATTGGTTCCCGTATATTTAAAAGAGCGTTTCCAGGGAAATGAATTTTTCAGGGGAATCAAAACGGTTATGACCATCCACAATCTGAAGTTTCAGGGAAAATGGGATGTAAAAACGGTTAAGAGCATTACCGGGCTGCCGGATTATTTCTTTACGCCGGATAAACTGGAAGCATATAAGGATGCCAACCTGTTAAAAGGCGGCATTGTTTATGCAGATGCGGTTACAACCGTTTCACCTACATATGCGGAAGAGATCAAGACAGCATTTTATGGGGAGGGCTTAGACGGACTGCTCAATGCAAGGGCAGGTTCCCTGAGAGGTATCATCAACGGAATTGATTATGATGATTTCAATCCGGAGACCGATAAAAATATTGTATGTCCCTATAATGCAGTAAACTTCCGCAAGGAAAAGATCAAGAATAAGAGAGCTCTTCAGGCTGAGCTTGGTTTGGAGCAGGATGATAAGAAATTTATGATCGGTATCGTATCAAGACTGACAGACCAGAAAGGCTTTGACCTGATCGCATATATCATGGATGAACTTTGCCAGGAGGATGTACAGATCGTTGTACTGGGAACAGGTGAAGAACGCTATGAAAATATGTTCCGTCATTTCGACTGGAAATATAATCAGAAGGTTTCTGCCAACATATATTATTCCGATGAGTTGTCACATAAGATCTATGCGGCAAGCGATGCGTTCTTAATGCCGTCCTTATTTGAGCCATGCGGACTCAGCCAATTGATGGCGCTGCGTTACGGAACTATTCCCATTGTCAGGGAGACAGGCGGTCTTAAGGATACGGTAGAGCCTTACAATGAGTATGAAAGCACAGGTACAGGTTTCAGTTTCCGCAATTACAATGCCCATGAGATGCTTGCGACCATTCGATATGCAAAATATGTATTCTATCAGAAAAAACGCGAATGGAACAAGATGATCGACAGAGCTATGGCGGCAGATTTTTCCTGGCATGTATCGGCTAAGAATTATCAGGAAATGTATGACTGGCTGATTGGTTAAGTGAATAGCTGTAAAAGACCGGTTGTAAGATCGGTCTTTTTTTACGAGTGCAGTTTTATGGAAGAAAGGAAAGAATATGGCTTTTGACGGAATTACCGTGGCAGCATTGACGAAGGAACTGACAGAAAAACTGGTGGGAGGAAGAGTTTATAAAATTGCCCAGCCGGAAAAGGATGAACTGCTGCTGACTATAAAGAATAATGGAAATCAATACAGGCTTCTGATGTCTGCTGATGCATCGCTGCCTCTTTTATATCTGACAGAAGATAATAAGAAAAGCCCTATGAATGCTCCTAATTTCTGTATGCTTCTCAGGAAACATGTTCAAAATGCGAGAATATTATCCATAACCCAGCCGGGACTGGAAAGGGTCGTCCATTTGAAGCTGGAGCATTTGAATGAAATGGGTGATCTGTGTCAGAAAATTCTCACTGTGGAACTGATGGGAAAATACAGCAATATTATTTTCCGGGATGAGGAAAAAATCATTGATAGCATGAAGCATGTTTCGCTGGCAGTCAGCAGTGTCAGGGAGGTCCTTCCCGGCAGAACTTATTTTATTCCCGGGGCAGAGGAAAAATTGAATCTGTTGGAGGAAGATGGAGAGGAACTGAAAAGAAAATTTTTGGACAGGATACAGGAAAAGAGTGTAGGGATCAACAAATTTCTGTATCAGAATTACACCGGTCTTTCCCCTGTCATGGCTGCGGAAATCTGTTTTGAAGCAGATGTGGATGGAGATAAGCCTACCTTGGCTTTGGAGGATGTAGAAAAAGAAAACTTATTAAAGAGAATCTCAGATCTTGGAGAAAACATAAAAAAGGGAGATTTTATTCCTCACATTGTTTATACAGGCAAAGAGCCAAAGGAATTTGGGGTACTGCCTTATAAGATTTTCCCGGGGACAGAGCAAAGGGGTTTTGATTCCGTTTCTGCCATGCTGAAGCAGTATTATGAAGAAAAAAGCACTGTTACCAGAATCCGTCAGAAATCCGTAGACCTGCGCAAGATCGTGCAGACTGCCATAGAGCGTAACAGCAAGAAACTGGATCTGCAGCAAAAACAGTTAAAGGATACGGATAAAAGGGATAAGTATAAGGTTTATGGGGAATTGCTGCATACCTACGGATATGAGGCAGAGGAGGGAGACAGATCTCTTACGGTCATCAACTACTATGACGGAAAAGAACTGACGATTCCTTTGGATCAGGACCTGACAGCTATGGAAAATGCAGCAAAGTATTTTGACCGGTATGGCAAATTAAAAAGAACCTATGAGGCGTTAACGGTTCTGACCAAAGAAACGGAGGATGAGCTGCATTATCTGGAATCCGTTATGATGGCACTTGATCTGGCAAGGGATGAAGAGGACCTTTTGCAGATCCGTGAGGAATTGATAAAAAGCGGTTATATCAAAAAGAAGGGAATGGGTAAAAAAACAAAACTGGTCAGCAAGCCCCTTCATTATATCAGCAGTGACGGTTTTCATATGTATGTGGGCAAAAATAATTACCAGAATGAAGAAATCACCTTCCAGATGGCAGAAGGCGGGGACTGGTGGTTTCATGCCAAAGGAATGCCCGGTTCCCATGTGATCGTAAAATGCAAAGGAGCGGAGCTTCCCGATGCCACATTTGAGGAAGCTGCAAGGCTGGCAGCCCATTATTCCAGAGGCGGCAGTCAGGATAAAGTGGAAGTGGATTATATTCAGAAAAAGCATGTAAAGAAGCCGGGAGGAGCAAAGCCGGGATTTGTTGTTTACTATACCAATTATTCCATGATGATCGATACGGATATCAGCGGAATTCAACTGGTAAATGAAGGGCAGCCTTGACGGTTTTGCCCCTGTGATTTATAATAATTAGAAGTGTGCGGCAAAAGAAAAGGTCGTGACTGGATTCGAGGTTTATGTATGATTAAAAGTATGACAGGCTTTGGCAGGGCAGAGGTATCGGAAGGCCAGCGGAAGTTTACGGTTGAAATGAAGGCAGTAAATCACCGCTATCTGGATGTATCCGTTAAGATGCCGAAAAAATTAAATTTTTTTGAAGCATCTATCCGCAATTTATTAAAGGAATATATGCAGAGAGGAAAAGTAGACCTTTACATTACCTATGAGGATCTTTCCGAACAGACGGTCAGTGTCAGATATCATGCGGATGTTGCTGCTTCCTATATGAATTATTTAAAGGAAATGGCAGAAACCTTTGAGTTGGAAAATGATGTGAGAGTATCCACCTTATCCAGGTATCCGGAAGTCTTTTCCATGGAAGAACAGGAAATTGATGAAGAGGGAATCTGGAAGGATCTGGAAAAAGCCATCCGTCTTGGGGCAGAGGCATTTGTGGAATCCAGGGTAAAAGAGGGAGAGAATTTAAAGAATGATCTTTTGGATAAGCTGGATGGAATGCTTGCCCATGTGGCATATATAGAAGAAAATTCACCTAAGATCATTGATGAATACAAACAAAAGCTTCAAAGTAAGGTGCGGGATCTGATGGAGGATAACCGTATCGATGAAAACCGGCTTTTGATGGAAGTGACGCTTTTTGCAGATAAGATCTGCGTGGATGAAGAGATCGTCCGGCTGAAGAGCCATATTGAAATGGTAAAGAATACCTTGATCGAAGGCGGCAGCATTGGCAGAAAGCTGGATTTTATCGTTCAGGAGATGAACCGGGAAGCAAATACGATCTTGTCCAAGTCCACAGATCTGGAAATCTCCAACAGGGGAATTGAATTAAAGACCGACATTGAAAAAGTCAGAGAACAGATTCAGAATATTGAGTAGGAGAAACATGAATACTTTGATCCATATCGGATTTGGAAATATTGTCAATAAGGATAAGATCATTGCCATTGTCAGTCCGGATTCGGCGCCTATCAAGCGGCTGGTACAGCACGCCAAGGAAGACGGCAGTGTGGTGGATGCCACTCAGGGCCGTAAAACAAAATCCGTGATTCTGATGGAAAATAATAAAGTGGTGCTGTCGGCATTGATGCCGGAGACCATAGCAGGAAGGGCAAGTCTTAAGGAGTAAACCATGAAACGAACTGGAGTATTGATGATCGTGTCAGGATTTTCCGGAGCGGGAAAAGGCACGTTGATGAAAAGACTTCTGGAAAGCCATGATAATTATGCGCTCAGTATTTCCATGACCACCAGAGCTCCCAGACCGGGAGAAATCCATGGAAAGCATTACTTTTTTGTAGAAAAAGATGAATTTGAGAAAACCATTGCAGAAGACGGACTGATAGAATATGCGCAGTATTGCGGAAATTATTACGGTACGCCCAAATCCTATGTAGAGCAGTGTTTAAACGAAGGCAGGGACGTGATTCTGGAAATTGAAATCCAGGGTGCGCTGAAGGTAAAAAAGAAATTTCCCGAAGCGGTGCTGGTATTTGTTACGCCTCCCAGTGCCATGGAGTTGAGAAACCGTCTTATAGGACGGGGAACCGAGACAAAAGAAGTTATTGACAAACGGCTGTCCAGAGCAGTAGAAGAGGCTCAGGGAATTGAAAATTATGACTACATTGTCATAAATGATGAGCTGGACCGGTGTGTGGAAGACATCCATGCAATCGTTATGGCATTACATTGCAAGACAAATCGGTCAATTTCAATCATAGAAGAAATCAGTAAAGAATTAAATGAAATTTCGAAAGGAGAAGAAAAATGATACATCCATCTTATTCAGATTTAATGAAAGTAGTAAACAGCGAGGTTGAACCGGGAGAAGCAAAGGTTGTAAACAGCCGCTATTCCATTGTTATGGCAACCAGCAAAAGAGCAAGACAGATCATTGACGGAGAGGAACCTATGGTAGAAGAAGTTGCAGGAAGAAAACCCTTATCCGTGGCAATTGATGAGCTGAACCAGGGAAAGATCAAAATTTTAGGAGACGAAGAGGAAGAACAATAAGAAACAAAGGGATTGGTGTATTGTGAATGGAAAATACTTATCTGCATCAATCCTTTTTGCTATTTGGAGAATATATGAAGATAGTTTTTATTTCACTGGGCTGTGACAAAAATCTGGTGGATACGGAAATGATGTTAGGTATGCTTTCTGAAAAAGGTTACAGCTTTACGGATGATGAAGATGAGGCGGATATTGCAGTTGTCAATACCTGCTGCTTTATTAACGATGCCAAGGAAGAGAGCATTAACAGTCTCATAGCCCTGGGAGAAAAGAAAAAGACAGGAAACCTGAAAGGACTGATTGCTGCCGGGTGTCTGGCGCAAAGGTATGCAAAGGAAATCAGGGAAGAAATTCCGGAAGTGGATGCCATTGTGGGAACCAATGCTTTTGATAAGATCGCAGAAGCAGTAGAAGAAGTAGTTTCCCAAAATCATCCTGATTTTATGAAGGATATCAATGAGGTTCCGGTTTTTGGCAAGAAAAGGCTGGTCACTACAGGCGGGCATTATGCTTATCTGAAAATAGCCGAAGGCTGCAATAAGCATTGTACCTATTGTATCATTCCCAAGGTTCGGGGCAATTACCGGAGCGTTCCCATGGAGACGCTGGTTGAGGAAGCAAAGGGACTGGCAGAAAGCGGCGTAAAAGAATTGATCCTGGTGGCACAGGAAACCACCATTTACGGCATGGATCTGTACGGAGAAAAGAAACTGCCGAAGCTGTTAAAGGAGCTTTGCAAAATACCGGGGCTTTACTGGATCAGAATTTTATATTGCTATCCTGAAGAAATTACGGAAGAATTGATTTCTGTTATAAAAGAAGAAAAGAAAATCTGTCATTACCTGGATATTCCCATTCAGCATGCAAGTGATGCTGTATTAAAAAGGATGGGAAGAAAGACTTCCAATGAGGATCTGAGGAATATTATCGGACTGTTGAGAAAAGAAATACCGGACATCTGTTTAAGAACTACTCTGATCGCAGGATTTCCGGGAG
The DNA here is from genome assembly GCA_017936785.1 of Lachnospiraceae bacterium. Taxonomy (GTDB): domain Bacteria; phylum Bacillota; class Clostridia; order Lachnospirales; family Lachnospiraceae; genus UBA2882. The sequence goes on from JAGBEV010000002.1 coordinate 55,996, forward strand.
AAAGCGCAGAAGACCATGAGAAGGTCATGGAATTTGTGGATGAAATGGAATTTGACAGACTGGGGGTATTTACCTATTCTGCTGAAGAAAATACACCGGCTGCGGAATTTCCTGACCAGATAGAGGAAGCACAGAAGGAACAATGGCAGGGAGAACTGATGGAACTGCAGCAAGAGATCGCTTTTGACAAGGCTGCTGATATGATCGGACAGGAAAGCTATGTGATGATCGAGGGCAGGGTGACAGATGAAAATGCCTATGTGGGCAGAACTTATAAGGATGCACCTAATGTAGACGGTCTGATCTTCATCAATACAGATGAGGAACTGATCAGCGGGGATTTTGTAAAAGTAAAGATCACAGGATCTTATGAATATGATTTGATTGGAGAAATAATAAAATGAATCTACCCAATAAGCTTACTTTGACAAGAGTGATCATGGTGCCTTTTTTTGTGGCATTTTTGCTTCTGACACCCAAGTTTCTTTATTTTAAATGGATCGCCCTTGGAATTTTTATTGTGGCAAGCCTTACGGACCTGCTGGATGGAAAGATCGCAAGAAAATATAATCTGGTAACCAATTTTGGCAAATTTATGGACCCTTTGGCGGATAAGCTGCTGGTATGCTCTGCGCTGATCGGCATGTCCTCACTGGGTGTAATCCCGGCATGGATTACCATTATCATTATTGCAAGGGAATTTATTATCAGCGGGTTCAGGCTCATTGCGGCAGAAAAAGGCGTTGTCATTGCCGCAAGCATGTGGGGCAAATGGAAGACCACCTTCCAGATGGTCATGCTGTGTGTAAAGATGGTAGTTATGAATTACTATTTTGAACCTTATATTATAGGGATAAAAATAATTCCCTTAAATGTTTCCATTGTTATGCTGGTGGGAAATGTGACCATGTATATTGCATTGGTCTTGACAGTGGTTTCTTTGATTGATTACCTTGTAAAAAACAAGGATGTATTAAAGGATGTGGACTAAATGATCGTAGAATTGATCAGTGTAGGCACTGAGATTTTGTTGGGCAATATTGTAAATACCAATGCAGCTTTTCTGGCAGAACAATGTGCGGCGCTGGGGCTGTCCTGCTATTATCAGACCGTTGTGGGGGATAATGAGGCAAGGCTTTTGGAAACGGTAGAGCTGGCAAAAAGCCGGGCGGATATTCTGATACTGACCGGCGGACTGGGACCCACACAGGATGACTTGACCAAGGAGACTGTTGCAAAGGCATTTGGGAAAAAGCTTTCTGAGGATCAACACACCAGGGAAAGAATAGAAGAATATTTTAAGAGCCGTGGTAAAAAGATAGCGGATAATAACTGGAAACAGGCAATGGTTCCTGAGGGAGCAATCGTGCTGGATAATGATAACGGGACAGCTCCGGGAATTATTTTGGAAGAACAGGGAAAAACAGCAATTCTGCTGCCGGGACCTCCAAATGAATTGAAGCCCTTGTTTTCAGAACAGGTTTATCCTTATTTACAGGCAAAGGCGGACCGCGTGATCAGATCCCAGACAGTGAAAGTGTGCGGGATCGGTGAAAGCATGGCGGAAAGTATGATCGAGGATATGATCACAGGACAGGATAATCCTACGATTGCCACCTATGCCAAGACCGGAGAAGTCCATATCCGGGTTACTGCGGGAGCAGAAAGCGAAAAAGAAGCTATGAAGCTGATAAAACCGGTTATTAAGGAATTAAAGAACCGGTTTCAGGAATATATTTACACTACCAATGAAAACGTTACTTTGGAGCAGGCATGTGTGGACCTGCTGCTGGCAAATGATCTGACGATTTCCACTATGGAATCCTGTACCGGAGGCATGATCGCCGCAAGGCTTATTAATGTACCGGGCGTGTCGGAGGTGTTTAAGGCAGGATATGTTACCTATTCCAACAAGGCGAAGCGAAAAGTACTTGGCGTAAAGCAGACTACCTTAAAGAAGCATACGGCTGTCAGCGCTAAGGTTGCTGAGGAAATGGCTCAGGGAGTTTCCCTGTTGACCAAAGCAGATGTGACTCTTTCGGTTACAGGGCTTGCGGGACCTGACGGGGGGACGGAGGAAAAGCCTGTGGGACTGGTATATATTGGATGCAGTGTAAAAGGAAAAACAAAAGTGGCAGAATATCATTTCAGCGGCAGCCGCATGAAGATCAGGGAATCAGCAGTGGTAGCGGCGCTGACACTTCTCAGGCAGTGCGTGCTGGAATATTTCAGTGAAGTGACTTTTGGCAACGGAAAACAGAAAAAGAACCGATGAGAAAGGGAGATGGAAATGGATAATCAATTTTACAACGGATTTTGCCCCAATTGCGGAGCGCTTCTAAGAGACGGAAAGTGTCCAAGCTGTGGATTTGGTGAGAATCCTGCAAATGAAGAAACAGATACTGCAGGTACAGAAAATGTAAATGTGGAAAATAATGGCGGCATGACAGGCAACACTTCGGATGAAGGACAAAAACCCCGTAACTATGAGCTGTATCAGAACAACTATATGAATAACGGAAATTATACAGACAATACCAATTATAATAATGCCCAGGACGGATACCAGCAAAGCGGCATGAACCAGAATGCCTATTATCAAAACGGAGCGGGACAGAACGGTTATTACCAGAACGGAACCGGTCAAAATGGTTATTACCAGAACGGAGCGGGACAGAACGGTTATTATCAAAACGGAACCGGTCAAAACCAGTATTATCAGAACGGTAATATGCAGGGTGGTTATTATCAGCAGAATGGGAACGGCTATTATGGACAGCCGCCCCGGAAAAAAAGTTCTAAAGGCGGCGTAATTGCGGCTGTCATCGGTGGAATATTGCTTTTGCTGCTGATCATTGCTGCATTAGTAATGGTTTTTGTTGCTGCCCTTGGTGCAAAATCTGATGCAGAGGATAACTATTCATACGATTATGATTACGATGATTATGACTATGACTATGATGATTACGACGATTATGATTACGACGATGACTATGACGATTATGATGATGACTATGATGATCTGTTGGCGTTTGTAGATGATATTGATTGGGATGATGAGGATTGGAAAGAAGAGCCATACAATTATGATCCCGATGAGGTAGGAGACGATTACTATTATGAATTGGTCAACTGTATAGATGAAAGCGTATCCTATCAGATGGTTCATGAAAACTATGAAGAACTGGATGAGGACCGGAATATATGCATTCGCATAAATTATTACCAGATAGAAGGCGATATTCCTAATCTGGAAGTTATCAACGAAACATTAAAAGAACAGGCTATGTGGGCTGGTGAGCGTTTCCACGAAGAAAAAGAGGATTTTGAATTTGAATTTGAGAATTATGGTGAAGGCTATGTAGCAGAAGTAGAGTCCTATGTTACCTACAATGATGAACAGACTATCAGTGTAGTATCGGATATTTATTATGAAAGCGCAACAGAAGTGAAAAAATCCATTCATGCTGTAAATGTGGATGTGGAGACAGGAACTATTCTCAATAATACTGATATCTTAGATATTTCCGATGAATTTCTGGAAGATTACAGGGATATCTGTGAGGATCAGAACGGAACAGTTGCGGCAATGAATATCTTTGATAATGATGAGCTGAAAGAGTTCTTTGAATCTGAAGATGATCTGATCATTTACTATAATCCCTGCGGTTTAGAGGTTGGTATCAATTACGAGACAGAGGAAAGATACGGCTGGGTTACTGCAACACTGACGGATTATGAACAATATATGATGTCTTATTAAGAACTATGTGAAATGAACTGTAAGAGGTATTCATGGGGCTGTGATTTTAAGCGCACAGCCCCATTGCTATTTTAAGAAATCTATGATAAAGTAATGGCATCTGAAAGCATTCTGCTTAAGGCATTTCGCCGAAATTTTCCAGATTATTGATAAAAAAGAAAGATGTGATGCCATTGAGGGAGTTTTAATGGACAGTTATGCTGTTATACTGAATTTATAAAAAAGAAATGTTGACAAAATCGAACGTTTGTTTTATTCTATTATAAGAACGAACAAATGTTCCTTGTAAAGGAGATCGCTATGGAAAGAGAAGAAAAATTAAAAGCATTGGATGCTGCCATTTCTCAGATCGAGAGAGCCTACGGAAAAGGTGCGGTAATGAAACTGGGAGATCCCAGCAACCAGATTAATGTTGAGACGATTCCTACAGGTTCCTTAAGCCTGGATATTGCTTTGGGGCTGGGAGGAATTCCCAAGGGACGTATTGTTGAGATATATGGACCGGAATCCAGTGGTAAAACTACAGTAACCCTGCATATGATCGCAGAGGTGCAGAAGAGAGGCGGAATAGCCGGATTTATTGATGCTGAACATGCCTTAGATCCCAGTTATGCCAAGAATATCGGAGTTGATATTGATAATCTTTATATTTCTCAGCCCGACTGCGGTGAGCAGGCATTGGAAATCTGTGAAACCATGGTAAGGTCCGGAGCAATCGATATTGTTGTAGTAGACTCTGTTGCGGCATTGGTGCCCAAAGCTGAAATTGACGGAGATATGGGTGATGCCCATGTGGGCTTGCAGGCTCGTTTAATGTCTCAGGCTCTGCGTAAGCTGACTGCTGTTATCAGTAAATCCAATTGCACAGTAATTTTTATCAACCAGCTTCGTGAAAAGGTAGGTATTATGTTCGGCAATCCGGAAACTACTACCGGCGGTAATGCGTTAAAGTTCTATTCATCGGTCAGACTGGATGTCAGAAGAAAAGAACAGCTTCTTGTAAACGGAGAAGCAGTAGGTAACAGAACCAAAGTAAAAGTGGTTAAAAATAAGATCGCACCGCCTTTTAAGATCGCAGAATTTGATATTATGTTCGGAAAAGGCATTTCTGCCGTAGGAGATATCCTGGATCTGGCTGCTGAGTGCAATGTGGTAAATAAAAGCGGTGCATGGTATGCCTATGAAGGGGAAAAGCTGGGACAGGGACGTGAAAATTCCAAAATGTTTTTGCAGGAGCATCCTGAAATGTGTGCCGAAATTGAAAGGAAAGTACGTGAACATTACGGGCTGGTCAAAACAGAGGGCACAGATGAATCCGGAGCAAATGAAAAGAAAAAAGCTGCCGGAGAAAAAGAGGCAGTAAAAGAAAAGTAGGTAAAATACTTTTATGGTTGTGACGGATATTATAGAAATATCAAAAAAGCAATGTAAGATCATGGTCGATTACGAGTTTGCCTTTGTATTGTACAAAGGCGAACTTCATTTATACGGGATTAAATCCGGAGAGGATCTGAAGAAAGAAAATTATGACCGGATCATCAATGAAGTGCTGATGAAAAGAACAAAGCTGAGGGCAATGAACCTGTTAAAGAGCAGACCATATACAGAAAAGAAGCTGAGAGAAAAGCTGCAAATGGGACAGTACCCAAAATGCTGTATTGAGGAAGCAGTTTCCTATGTGAAATCATATGGGTATATAAATGATGAACAATATGCGGCAGATTATCTTTTTTATCATGGAAATCAATGGAATAAGGTCCAAATTTTTCGAAAGTTAAAAGAAAAAGGCATTGATGATGTATTGATTGAAAGAGCTTATGAGAACTATTGCCAAAATGGGGATGCTCCTAAGGAAGAAGAACTGATCCTTGGATTTCTGAAAAAGAAAAGAATATCAGCAAATAACGTCAAAGAATGGGAATTCCGCAGCAAAATCATAAGAAGCCTGCTGCAAAAGGGCTTTTCCTATGACCGAATTTTGCCTGTCCTTGATTCATATGGTAAAAGTGACGAAGAAACAGGTGATTTATAAAAAGAGTTTGGATAAATTGCGACCTATATTTGCTCTGGTACTTGACATAACTAACAAATAAGTTTAAAATTTAAGTGTTGTAAAATCGCGCCTTAGAATGAATTGAAGTTACATATCATTCTATTTTGAGATATTTGTACAATGAAAATTAAATAAGGAGGTGCTCCTGTACAATGGTTGTTGGAATCATAATAGCCGTTGTAGTGACACTTGTCATTGCCATTCCGGTTACATCGCTGATTGTTACCAGTTATCACAAAAAGGTAACAGAAGCAAAGCTGGGGAATGCGGACGAAAAAGCCAGAGAAATCATTGATGAAGCTTTAAAGACCGCTGAGGCAAAGAAGCGAGAGGGTCTGCTTGAAGTGAAAGAAGAATCCATTCGTACCAAAAACGAGTTGGATAAAGAAATCAAAGAGCGTAGAGCAGAAGCACAGCGCTATGAGAGACGTGTTCAGCAGAAGGAAGAGAACATTGACAAGAAAGCTGATGCGATCGAAAAGAAAGAAGCAAGTATCATTGCAAGGGAAGAGCAGCTGTCAAAGCAAAAGGCTGAGATAGAGAAGCTCAACGAACAAAGAGTACAGGAACTGGAACGAATCTCAGGTTTAACCTCCGAACAGGCAAAAGAATATTTATTGAAAATTGTTGAAGACGAAGTAAAACATGAAACTGCTGTCATGATCAAAGAAATGGAGAGCAGGGCAAAAGAGGAAGCGGACAAGAAGGCAAAGGAATATGTGGTCAATGCGATTCAGAAATGTGCTGCAGACCATGTTTCTGAGACAACCATTTCGGTTGTACAGCTTCCTAACGACGAAATGAAAGGTCGTATTATTGGTAGAGAGGGTAGAAATATCAGAACCCTTGAAACATTGACCGGTGTTGATCTGATCATTGATGATACACCGGAAGCGGTAATTCTTTCAGGATTTGATCCGATCCGAAGAGAAGTAGCCCGTATTGCCTTGGAAAAGCTGATTTTAGACGGACGTATTCATCCGGCAAGAATCGAAGAAATGGTTGAAAAGGCTCAAAAAGAAGTAGAAGTTATGATCAGGGAAGAAGGAGAAGCTACAATACTGGAAGTCGGTGTTCATGGCATCCACCCCGAGCTTGTACGTTTACTTGGTAAGATGAAATTCAGAACCAGTTATGGTCAAAATGCTTTGAAGCATTCTATTGAGGTTGCTCAGTTGTCCGGCTTACTGGCGGCAGAAATGGGACTTGATGTAAGAATGGCAAAGCGTGCAGGTCTGCTTCATGATATTGGTAAGGCTGTTGACCATGAAATGGAAGGTTCCCATATTCAGTTAGGATCTGAGTTATGTAGAAAATATAAGGAATCTGCAACGGTCATCAATGCGGTTGAATCCCATCATGGAGATGTTGAACCGCAGACCCTGATTGCGTGCATTGTTCAGGCTGCTGATACGATTTCTGCAGCAAGACCGGGCGCAAGAAGAGAAACCTTGGAAACATATACAACCAGATTAAAACAATTAGAAGATATCGCAAACAATTTCAAAGGTGTAGAAAAATCTTTTGCTATTCAGGCAGGTAGAGAGATTCGTGTTATGGTAGTTCCAGATCAGATTACAGATACAGATATGGTTCTGTTGGCGCGTGATATTTCCAAGCAGGTTGAGGCTGAGCTTGAATATCCGGGACAGATCAAGATCAATGTAATCCGTGAATCAAGAGTAATTGATTATGCAAAATAACATAGCATAATAATGATGAATTTAAAGGAAGCTGTTTTTATTAGAAAACAGCTTCTTTTTTTCTTGTATTTCCCTCTTACATAGTGTACAATATACGAGGTGTATGATTGTATACAATTAAACAATTTCAGGATGGTGTTAAGATGAAAGCTTACAAGAACATGTCAAAAGAAGAATTACAACAGTTACAGAAAGAGTTGTCCGAAGCCTATGAGAATGCAAAAGGCAAGGGATTGAAGCTGGATATGTCCAGAGGAAAACCTTCTGCGGAACAGCTTGATTTAAGTAAGGAAATGCTGGACGTTGTCAGTTCCGAATCCAACTGTAAGACGGAAGACGGAGTAGAGTGCCGTAATTATGGTCAGATGGAAGGAATTTATGAGGCAAGAAAGCTCATGGCAGATATGATGGATACAAAGCCGGAAAATGTCATTGTATGCGGAAACGCAAGTCTTAATGTTATGTTTGATACAATTTCACGTTCCATGACACATGGAGTGTGTGGTTCTACACCTTGGTGTAAGTTGGATAAAGTAAAATTTTTGTGCCCTGTTCCGGGATATGACAGACACTTTGCCATTACAGAGTATTTTGGCATAGAGATGATCAATATTCCCATGAGCGAGGATGGACCGGATATGGATCTGGTTGAAAAATATGTAAGTGAAGATGCAGCAGTAAAGGGAATCTGGTGTGTGCCTAAATATTCCAATCCCCAGGGGGTATGCTATTCTGATGAGACAGTTAAGAGAATGGCAGCATTAAAGCCGGCTGCAGAGGATTTCAGAATATACTGGGATAATGCTTATGCAGTTCATCACCTTTATGAAGAGCCGGAAAGACAGGTACAATTACTGGATATTATTTCACAGTGTGAGAAAGCAGGAAATCCTGATATGGTATTGGAATTTGCTTCCACATCCAAAGTATCTTTCCCCGGAGGCGGTATTTCCGCAGTTGCGGCTTCTGCTAAAAACCTGGAATATATTAAGAAGTCCATGACCATTCAGACAATTGGATATGATAAGATCAATCAGCTGAGACATGTGAGGTTCTTTAAGGATATTAATGGAATCAAAGCGCATATGATGAAACATGCAGCATCTATCAGACCTAAATTTGAAGCTGTTTTAGCAACTTTGGAGAAGGAACTGGGCGGTCTTGAGATTGCTACATGGATCAAGCCTAAGGGCGGATATTTTATTTCTTTTGATGCCATGGAAGGCTGTGCGAAAGAGATCGTTGCAAAATGTAAAGAGGCTGGTGTTGTTATGACAGGCGCCGGTTCTTCCTATCCTTATAAAAAGGACCCTAAGGACAGCAATATCAGAATTGCGCCTACATTCCCTACACCGGATGAGCTTGCGGCTGCAACGGAAATTTTTGTGCTTTGCGTGAAATTGGTAAGTGTGGAAAAGTTATTGGAGGCAAAATAAATGTCAGATCAATTTGAAAGAATTGACCGGAAGCTTGTGCATCATGGACATATTATAGATTTTTATGAAGATACCATAAAGGTCCCCAATGGAAATGTGGTTAAATGGGATTTTATCAAGCACAAAGGAGCAGCGGCAGTTGTTCCTGTGCTGGAGGACGGCAGGATTCTCATGGTAAAGCAATATCGGAATGCTTTGGACAGAGATACCCTGGAAATACCGGCAGGCGGCTTAAACGGCGCAGAGGAGCCTTTTATTGAATGCAGCCACAGGGAACTGGAGGAAGAAACAGGATATAAATGTGAGCTTTCCGATATGGATTTTCTGATTTCCATACGTTCTACAGTGGCGTTTTGTGATGAAAGGATCGACGTTTATGTGGCACGGAATCTGGTGAAGAGCAGCCAGAATCTGGATGAGGATGAATTTATCAATGTATATCCATGCACTACAGAGGAATTAAGTGAACTGATCTATGCCGGCAAAATACAGGACTCCAAGACCATTGCTGCCATAATGGCATACATCCATAAATATGAAAAATAGATATAAAAACTATTTTTTAAGGAAATCCCTGATTGGTAAACAGTTATATTAAATAGCTGTTTACCAATGGGGATTTTTTGCTATGTAAAATTTTATTTGTTATAAGTCTTCATAGTTTGGAGAAACGGACATATATTAAAGAGATAAAGTTAAGGACAGGGCTGGAAATTCAGTGCGGAAAGTGGTCAGAAAGGGAAGAGTGATAAAGTGGCTGCCTGTATTAGGGGGTATGTTATGCAGTTTCATTTTTTTATGGTTTTTTGGGAAAACGATCCTGGAAGATGAAATGTTTTTTGGAGAAAGGCTTTTTGGGGAAATGCAGTATCTGGATTACAACAGAATAGCTTATCTTACATATCTGCTGAAAATAAGAGGGGCTCAGATTGCTTTTGTTATTATTATGACCTGCATCCGCAAAAAGAGGGCAGGATTGGGAATATGGGCATGGATGACAGGAAGCGGTTTCGGAGTGGGAGCTTATGCCATGCTGCAGAAGTGGGGGATATTTGGAGTACCGGGATATTTTATGATGATGCTTCCCCATTATTTATGCTATTTTTATTCATATTCAAAATACTATAAAATTGACTACACGAGTCAAAACCAAAGAAGGGGGAACCTGGCAGAAGGGGGCGGAATGGTTCCGAAAGTTGTCATTATTGGAGTTGTCATAATTGGAATTTTTACAGAATGTTATGTAAATCCATTTTTTATAAAATTATTTTCAAAAATATTTTTGTAAAAAAGTTACAAGATGTAGTAAAAGAAAAAATAATAAATCATAGATATTGGGATTTTGAGTCGAAACCCCAATTTTACAGGGGATTTGTGCAAATTTTTCATTTGATTTTCTTGAAAAATCTGCTTATAATAAGACCTAGAATGAATATAGATTTACATAAGTGAGTTTATGGGGAAGGGTTACATTTTTTATGGAACAAGCAATAGATCAGTTTATTACTTATTTACATAATATCAAAAATACTTCTGCAAATACAGAGCTTTCCTATCGGAGAGATTTGAAGAAAGTAATGGCTTTTTTAAACACAAGAGGATTGACTAAACTGGTCGATATAAAGAAGGAAGATCTGCAGGCATATATCACATCTATGAACGAGCAGCATTTTGCGGCTGCCACCGTTTCCAGAAATATTGCTTCCATCAAAGCCTTTTTCCATTTCCTTTGCCAGGAAAAGATGATAGAAAAGGATATTTCAGATGATTTAAAGGCACCAAAGATAGAAAAGAAGATGCCGGAAATACTTACAACAGAAGAAGTAGTAAGACTTTTAGAACAGCCTTCGGGAGATTCGCCTAAGGAGCTCAGGGACAAGGCTATGCTGGAACTTTTGTATGCCACCGGAATTCGTGTTACGGAGCTGATCACATTAAAAGTCAGTGAAGTAAATCTTCCAATGAGTTTTATTGTCTGTAAGGATGCTCATAAGGAACGGGTGATTCCTTTTGGAATGGCAGCAAAGAATGCCTTGATCAAATATCTGACTGAGGCAAGAGATAAAATGGTAGAGGACAAGTCTTCCGATATTCTTTTTGCCAATTGTTCAGGAAGCTCCATGAGCAGACAGGGATTTTGGAAACTGATAAAATATTATTCCAAAAAAGCGGGGATTACAGCAGACATTACACCACATACCCTGAGACATTCCTTTGCAGCTCATTTGGTGGAAAACGGCGCTGATCTGAGAAGCGTACAGGAAATGCTGGGACATTCGGATATTTCCACTACACAGATTTATGCAAACATGAATCATAACCGGATCAGGGAAGTATATGCAAAGGCTCATCCGAGAGGATAATCCGGAAATTAATTTACAAAGGAACAAAATCCTTTTTTTGAACATATCATAGTAAAGTGTTAAACTTTAAAACTGCCGCATATTTTACTCGGCCAACCTGAGTAAGTATGCGGCAGTAATTTTTTATAATTTCTTTGTGAAAATGTGATTTAGCAGCTTTCGGCAATATCATAAATCAGCTTTTCGCTGTCAGCCCATCCCAGACAGGGGTCTGTAATGGATTTGCCGTAAACTCCTCCGCCGATCTTTTGACAGCCTTCTTCAATGTAGCTTTCGATCATGACACCCTTTACCAGTTTATGAATATCGCTGTTCAATTTGCGGGAATGAAGCACTTCCTTAACAATACGGATCTGCTGGGCAAATTGTTTTCCTGAATTGTTGTGATTTGCGTCAATGACTGCAGCAGGGTACTGCAGTTCCCTTTCATTGTACATTTCCAGAAGTCTGCTCAAATCTTCATAATGATAATTGGGGAAGCTGCGTCCGTATTGGTTGACGGAGCCTCTTAAGATCGTATGTGCCAGGGGATTTCCCGTAGTCTTTACTTCCCAGTTGCGGTAAATAAATTCATGGGGATGCTGGGCGGCATATACGGAGTTTAACATAACGGACAGATCACCGGAGGTTGGATTTTTCATTCCAGCAGGCACGTCAAAACCGCTGACAGTCAGGCGGTGCTGCTGATCCTCCACACTGCGGGCGCCAATGGCAACATAGGAGAGCAGGTCATGAACATATCTCCAGTTTTCCGGATAGAGCATTTCGTCAGCAGCAGTCAGTCCTGATTCCTGCATTGCACGGATGTGGAGCTTGCGCACGGCAACAAGACCGGCTAAGAGGTTGGGCTTCTTTTCCGGATCGGGCTGATGAACAAAACCTTTATAGCCTTCTCCTGTAGTACGTGGTTTGTTGGTATAGATACGCGGTATCAGAATACATTTATCGGATACCTTGTCATTGAGCGCCGCAAGACGGTTCACGTAATCACAGACGGAATCCTCATTGTCGGCACTGCAGGGACCGATAATAACCAGAAATTTGTCGCTTTCGCCGGTAATAACCTTTTTTATTTCAGCGTCTCTTCTTTCTTTTAATAAAACCAGATCTTTTGGAATGGGATATTGTTCCCTGATCTCCGCAGGTGTGGGAAGCTTTTGTAAAAATTCAAAACTCATATCATTTCCTCTTTCTGTTTCTTGATAATTCCTTTTAACCGCGTCTATTATAGTATATATATTTTTTGAGTGCAAGAAAATTAAATATACAATGGGCGATCTGGCTTACGGGAAGTCCGAAAAGATAGCCTCTGATACCCATGTGGGGAACGAACATAAATATGCAGATCAGGCGTATACACAGAGCCAAAACGTTAATGAAAAATGCGTGGGTCGCCTTGTTTAATCCGTTCAGGATACTGGTCAGCAGAGAGCCCAGATATAAGAAGGGACACATGAAACTTAAAGAACGGATAAATAATCCTGCTTCATCACTGTGGAACAGGAAATTGCCCAGAAAAGGTCCGGCAATATAGAAAAGGAGTGCAGCGCAGAAGCCCATGAAAAGGCAGAAGCCTGTGCTGGAAAAAATTGCCTTGGAAATGCGGGCGGAATTTCCTTTGGCATCTGCTTCAGAAACGTAGGGAAGCAGGAGAACCCCGATGGAGCCGGTGATCGCCTGGGGAAACAGGATCAGGGGCAGCGCCATGCCTGTCAGAACCCCATAAATGCTCAATGCCTGTGAATTGGAAAGACCAAATACACAGAGCTGTTTTGGAAGATAGACTGCTTCTATGCTTTGGAGAAAATTCAACACGATCCTGTTTACACTTAAAGGAATAGCAAGGAGTAAAAGAGGTTTTAGCTGTTTTAAAATATCATATTCGGCTGCAGGGAAATAACGGTTTCCGGGGGAAGTGTTAATTTTTCTTTTATTGCCTGTCAGGGCAAGAATGCTGGCGAGAGAAGAGGCAATCTCCCCAAGAACAAGCCCCACAACTGCTGTTGAAACACTGGGGACCAGATTGTGTTTTTTACAATGGAAAAAGATAATATAAACGCTCAGGACTCTGATGATCTGTTCGATCAACTGGGTAACAGAAGGGACTGCAGTTTTCTTCAGACCATAATAATAACCGTTGATACAACTATGTACGGCTGCAAAAGGAAGTGAAATGGCATAAATCCGTACCAGGGGAGCACAGCGAGCTTCTAATATCAGATACGAGGATATGGGTTCGCTGTATTGGAATAAGACCATACCCATGGCGAGAGATAAAAAAACGGACAAAAAAAGACCGCACAGCAAAACGGCAATAGAAGAGCGGTGCTGTCCTTTTGCTTCATATGCAGCTATATGCTTGGAAATAGAGGTTTGTATTCCGGCGGCAGTAAGAGAAAAGGACAGAGCCATGACGGGAGCTAAAAGCTGATAGATGCCCATTCCTTCTTCACCGATATTCTGAGATAGAAAAATACGATAAAAAAAGCCGATAATGCGGCTGATGATGCCTGTAGCAGTAAGGATCACAGTGCCTGTAATAATAGGATTTTTTCGCAAAATGACACTCCGTTTGAATATTTACCTAAAATATATGCTATAAGTTGGCAGGTAAGAACGGAGTGGTGGAAAAGTCTTTTTTATAATTTGTGATAATCCGGCTGTCTTCCTTCAAAGGTAGTGTAATAATGAAAACCGCAGTCTTTTAAGATGGAAGCGGCTGTCTGGAAACCGGCGGCAACGTCTTTGGGAACATGGGCATCTGAACCGATGGTAATGATCTCACCGCCCAGTTCTTTATAACGTTTTATGATTTCCGGTGCCGGGTTAGTAGCATTTAAGGGCTTTCTCAGACCGGAGGTGTTGCATTCAATGCCTTTGCCGTTTTCAATAAGGTTTTTTAAAATTTCATCGATAATATTTTTATAATCAGCATAGAGAAAAGGGTCCGATCCCTGAGGAGCATAGCGGGCAATATAGTCTAAATGACCATAAACATCAAAGCCCAGAAAGGTTTTGGAGTTGTTGAGAATTTCTTCAAAATAAGCACGAAAACATTCTTTTACATCTTTTCCGTCAAAAAAGGAAGGATAATAGGGGTCGCTTCCATGGCATAAATGGGAGGAGCCGATGATAAAATCAAAATCATGGGATTTGGACAATATGATATTCTGGCGCAGGCAGCAGGGCTGCAGACCGATTTCAATACCAAAAAGAAGTTTGATTTTTCCTTCATATTTTCTCCGAAGTCTTAACAGTTCATAAAGATAGGAGTCTGCATTGAGTAAAAAGGCATCCTGTTCCATATCTTCACCATAGGGAAAATCAAAATCATTATGCTCTGTAAAGCACATGGATGTAAGCCCTTTTTTGATGCCGGCTTCTATCATTTCTTCCATGGAGACATCACAATCTCCGGAAAAACTGGAGTGCAGGTGAAAATCTGAAGTAATCATAAAAAATAATCCTTTCTGTTCTATATAAATCTAAAATAAAAAAATATTATTTGAGGTATATACAGGTAAATGATAGCACAGCCATGAGCCAAAAATAAACAAAAAAATAGGATTGCTCAGAAAAAAGTAAAAACACGGGGAAAAATTCATTTTCTTTTCAATTTAGTCTTGCTATTTTGGGACAAATTGGTTACAATAATTGTGCTGACAAAATTTTGTCAATCCATTTGTTTCCAAATGGCTGACAGAATAATATATTAAAATTTCATTTTTAGGAGGAATTAAAAATGGCAGTAAAAGTAGCAATCAATGGTTTTGGCCGTATCGGTCGTCTTGCATTCAGACAGATGTTTGGTGCAGAAGGTTATGAAGTTGTAGCAATCAACGATTTAACAACACCTTCAATGTTAGCACACTTATTAAAATATGATTCTTCTCAGGGCAGATATGTAGGTATCGGCGAAGAAGATCAGGTTACAGCAGATGACGAAGCTGGTACAATCACAGTAAAAGGTAAAACAATCAAAATTTACAAAGAGCCAGACGCAAATAACTGCCCTTGGGGTGAAATCGGCGTAGACGTAGTATTAGAGTGCTCCGGTTTCTATACATCTAAAGCAAAAGCACAGGCTCATATCAATGCTGGTGCTAAAAAAGTTGTTATTTCCGCTCCTGCAGGAAATGACCTTAAGACAATCGTTTATAATGTAAACCATGAGACATTAACAGCAGATGACCAGATCATCTCCGCTGCTTCCTGTACAACAAACTGCTTAGCTCCTATGGCTAAAGCATTAAATGACTTAGCTCCTATCGAATCCGGTATCATGTGCACAATCCATGCTTACACAGGTGATCAGATGATCCTTGACGGACCTCAGAGAAAAGGCGATAAGAGAAGAAGCCGTGCAGGCGCTTGCAACATCGTTCCTAACTCTACAGGTGCTGCTAAAGCTATCGGCTTAGTAATTCCTGAATTAAACGGAAAATTAATCGGAGCTGCTCAGCGTGTTCCTACCCCTACAGGTTCTTCTACATTATTATTCGCAGTAGTAGATAAAGAAGTAACTGTAGATGAAGTAAACGCAGCTATGAAAGCTCAGGCTACAGAATCCTTCGGTTACAACACAGAAGAAATCGTTTCTTCCGATATCGTTGGTATGAGATTCGGTTCCTTATTCGATGCTACTCAGACAATGGTTTCTCCTTTACCTGGCGGAAAAACACAGGTAGAAGTTGTTTCCTGGTATGACAATGAGAACAGCTACACATCTCAGATGGTTCGTACAATCAAATACTTCGCTGAGTTAGGCTAATATTGATTGAGACAATCGAAATAAGAAAAGACCTTAAAGGGTCCGGTCATTTGGACCGGGCCCTTTGTTTTTTTGCGGCTGTGCCGTTATGAAATAAAAAACTGGCGGATTTATCTGCTAAGATATAAAAATTAGGAGGCAAATAAAATGGGTTTAAACAAAAAATCAGTTGATGATATCAACGTAAACGGAAAACGTGTTCTTGTAAGATGCGATTTTAACGTACCTCTCAAAAATGGTGAGATCACAGATGATACTCGTATCAAAGCAGCACTTCCTACTATTGAGAAATTATTAAAAGACGGCGGCAAAGTAATTCTCTGCTCTCATTTAGGAAAAGTTAAAAACGGTCCTAACGAAGGCGAATCTTTAGCACCTGTTGCTAAGAGACTTTCCGAAAAATTAGGCAAAGAAGTAAATTTCGTAGCTGATTACAATGTAACAGGCGAAGCTGCTACAGCAGCAGTTGCAGCTATGAAAGAAGGAGATGTTGTATTACTTCAGAATACACGTTTCCGTGGCGCAGAAGAGACAAAGAACGGTGAAGCTTTCTCCAAAGAGTTAGCTGATCTTTGTGATGTATATGTATGTGACGCTTTCGGTTCTTCCCACAGAGCACATGCTTCCGTTGCAGGTGTAACAGATGTTGTCCGTGCAAAAGGCGGCGAATGTGCAGTTGGTTATTTAATGCAGAAAGAAATCGATTTCTTGGGAAATGCAGTTGAAAATCCTGTAAGACCTTTTGTTGCGATCTTAGGCGGTGCAAAAGTTGCTGATAAATTAAATGTTATCAATAACTTACTTGAGAAATGTGATACCCTGATCATCGGTGGCGGTATGGCATTCACCTTCTTAAAAGCAAAAGGATATGAAGTTGGTAACTCCTTAGTAGATGATGAGAAACTGGATTACTGTAAAGAAATGATGGCAAAAGCAGAGCAGTTAGGAAAGAAATTGTTACTTCCTGTTGATACAACCATCGCTGCTAACTTCCCGAACCCTATCGACGGACCTATCGATGTTCAGGTTGTTGATGCTGACAAGATCCCTGCTGATATGGAAGGTCTTGACATCGGAACAAAGACAGCAGAATTGTATGCAGATGCAGTAAAATCCGCAAAGACTGTTGTTTGGAACGGACCTATGGGCGTATTTGAAAACCCTACACTTGCTGCAGGTACCATCGCAGTTGCAAAATCCTTAGCTGAAACAGATGCTACAACCATTATCGGCGGCGGCGATTCAGCAGCAGCAGTTAACCAGTTAGGTTTTGCTGACAAGATGAGCCATATTTCTACAGGCGGCGGCGCTTCTCTTGAATTCTTAGAGGGTAAAGTGCTTCCCGGCGTAGCAGCTGCTGATGACAAATAAGAATTTGCTATTGGGATAAAAATATGGAAAAAAATAAAAATTCTAAAAAGGCAGTCGGTTTTTTGCTGATTGCCTTTGGGAGTTTCTTTTTGATGCTGGGATTGCTGATTGGCGGTATTTTTATGGCTGTAGGCGGTGCAATGAACAGTGAAATAGAACAGGAAATGAATGAGTTTTCTTCCTTTCAGGAAAGTGCATTGGAAACAACCGGTGAAGTGATCGAAGCGGATTCCGATGCCAGCTATACCACATTTGAGTATTATGCGGAAAGCGACGGCTCTATGTATGAAGTTACTTATGATGGTTATTTCAGCGATTATACAAGAGGAACGACTGTAACTGTGTACTATGATAAAAACGATCCCAGCTTGTGCATGATTCCCGATTTTACAAAGGCTTCTTATGAATTCTTAAAGAATATCTTTATGTTGATCGGCGGTATCGTAGGCGGTGTATTTGTTGTAATCGGTCTGCCTATGCTCATTGGCGGTATTGTTATCAAAAAGAAAGCTACCCCTACTTATGAGAATTAGAAGGTTTGTTATGAACCCCATTGGCTATGGGGATAAAATGGATTAAAGGAGAATAAAAGAAATGGCAAGAAAAAAAATCATCGCCGGAAACTGGAAAATGAACATGACTCCCAGTGAGGCAGTAGAATTGGTAAACACATTAAAACCTTTAGTAGCAACAGATGACGCTGATGTAGTTTTCTGCGTACCTGCTATTGATATCATTCCTGTAATTGAAGCTGCAAAAGGCTCCAATATCCAGGTTGGTGCAGAAAATATGTATTTTGAAGAGAAGGGCGCTTTCACAGGCGAGATTTCTCCTGCGATGCTTACAGATGTAGGCGTTAAATATGTTGTTTTAGGACATTCCGAGAGAAGAGAATACTTCGCAGAGACTTCCGAAACAGTTAATAAGAAAATGTTAAAGGCTTTCGAGCATGGCATTACACCGATCATGTGCTGTGGTGAGACATTAGAGCAGAGAGAACAGGGTGTAACCATGGACTTTATCCGTCAGCAGGTTAAAGTTGGTTTCTTAAATGTAACAGCAGACCAGGCTAAAACAGCAGTTATCGCTTATGAGCCTATCTGGGCTATCGGAACAGGTAAGACAGCTACAACAGAGCAGGCACAGGAAGTTTGCAAAGGCATCCGTGAGTGCATCGCTGAAATCTATGATGAAGCAACAGCAGAAGCTATCCGTATCCAGTATGGCGGTTCTGTGAATGCAGCTACAGCACCTGAATTATTTGCTCAGCCTGATATCGACGGCGGCTTAGTTGGTGGAGCAGCATTAAAACCTGACTTCGGCAAGATTGTAAATTACAAATAATCAGGTTATATGCAGGAAAACAGGGCATAATGGAATATAAAACCCACTTCAAGTTGTGAGAAACGCATCATTGAAGTGGGTTTTGCTATGTCTTGTGATATTTTTGCCCAGGGCAGTTATCAGTATTTTGTTTTTTTATGTTTCTGATGAATGAATTGCTTTTTCAATAATGCCAAAGCCCAGTGGATAAGGTCCGGTGTGTACACCGATAGTGGCTCCGATCTGATAAACGGGCAATTCATCTATGTCATATCCTTTTTCATGAAGTACGGACAGCGCCTGATCGCGAAAGGCAAGACCTTCTTCCACATCATAGCCGTATCCCACGGCAAGGCTGTAACAGTTAATTTCCAGACTGCTTTCCTGCAGATATTCCAAAAGAAGATCCATGACTTTTTTGAGAGTGCGTTTCCGTCCTCTGTCGATGCCGGAAGGAAAGATTTCTCCCTGCTTTAGGGTGATCACAGGGCGGATGTTCAGAAGGCTTCCTGCAAGAGCGGACACTTTTCCGATTCGTCCCCCGTGTTTTAAATATTCCATATTTCCTACTGTAAAGAAAATCCTGCCGGTACTTTTGATCTCTTCCAGCCGTGCTATTGCATCCTCATAAGAAACGCCGTGATCGCGCAGTTTTACCGCCTCTAACACATATTGTCCCTGAAGGACTGTATTGATAGTGGCGTCGATGACGGTAATTTCCGCTTGTGGGTACTTTTCCAACAGAAGTGACCGGGCATTGAGCGCCGATTGCATGGAACCGCTGAATTTTGTGGTAATACAAATACAGATCACAGGGATTCCCGCCTCGGCAAAGGGCAGGAATGCTTCTTCATAATCCCGGATGGAGGGCATGGAAGATTTGGGATATACGCCCGTTTTCTCTACCATCTGCTGATAGAAGTCCCGGATACCGATTTCTACATTTTCTTTCAAATAATGTGTATCATCAAAAGATACATAAAAAGGCACGACTGTGACATTTTTTTCCCGGGTCAGGTCCGGAGGCAGATCACAGGAGCCGTCGCTGATAATATGAAATACTTCTTTCATGTTAAAATTCCTTCTTTGTATATTTGTACTCTGACCCTCTCAAAAAGTATGAGATGGCTTTTTCTGCTATATAGAATACTACGTTTGTGGATGGATTGCAATCTTTATATACGTGCAAATGTTGCAATATAGAGATATGCAAACTGTTATTAAGAGTTTTCAAAACTATATGCCGCGCTGTGGACTGTGCATTACACAAACAAAGTCCTTGATTGTAAAAGAGACTATGTTGTATCATATGATTAAAGTGTTGGGAGATGGGATTATGATTTATTACGGTATCATTTTTCTTGTGTGGTTAATAGCTGTTATTTTAATGACAGGAAAAGGCGGTTTCCTGATCGCAGGTTATCATACTGCGCCAAAGAAGGAAAAAAGAAAATATGATGAAAAGAAATTGAGCCGGACCTATGGGATCGGAATGATGGTCATAGCGATTTTTATTACCATTCCTTATATTTTATGCGATGAGAAGGCAGAATTCCTATTGGCCTTTATGCCTGTAGTTATTATTGTAACAATTATAGCCATGCTCATTGTGGGAAATTTTTTCTGTAGGAAAAAAGCAACAGAAGAAGAACCGGAGAATGGGAATGCTGCAGAAGAACAAGATACATTTGCCCGTAAATACGGTTCCCTGATTCTTATTATTATCATGCTGATATTGATCCTTCCCATGCTCTATCTGGGAGAAGTGAAAATAACTTATGAACCGGATTACTTTACAGTGAGCGTCAGCGGATGGAAGGATAAACAAATCTCTTATTCCGAAATTACTGAAATAACCCGCCAAGAGGCACTTGACGTGGGAAGCCGTACCGGAGGATTGGGAACTGCCAAACTCCTGGCAGGCAATTTCCGCAACGGCACCTTTGGAGACTACGAACTTTATGCCTATAAAAACAGTACTGATTACATCATCCTGTACCGTTTGGGAAAAAACATTGTCATCGGTTTAAATTCCCGGGAAGAAGCCGACCGGCTATACGATGCTTTACTGGAAAAAATCAGGGAACCCGGTGAAAAATGATAACAACCTGTAAAGTATTATCAATAATATGCTTTATCCACCTGGATTACTGCATAATAACTATCATTCATCCTATGAATTTCCTTACTTAAAAAAGCCACAACTTCTTCATCCGTCATTTTAAAATCAAAGGGAAGCAGCACATCAAAGATCACATTGGTATGAGTGGGTCCTGTTACAACACGAAAATCATGAAGCTTCAAATCTTTATCCAGACCATGCAGCAGTTCTTCTATCTGGCTGTGAAGGCTGTCTGTCAAAGGATCATTGACCAAAACAGGGTCCATGTGGATGACTGCCTCGCAATGACATTCTTTTGCCAGTTCTTTTTCAATGTTATCGATCATGTCGTGAATATCCATAATATTGCCTGTAGAATCCACCTCAGCATGAAGAGATACCATAACCCTGCCGGGACCATAGTCGTGAACGATCAGATCATGAATTCCCAAAACACCTTCATGGGCATTGACCAAAGCCTCTATCTGCTCGATAAACTCCTTTTTGGGCGGCTGTCCTAAAAGAGGAGAAATGGTATCTTTGGCAGCATTATAGCCAGCATAAAGAATGAACAGACCCACAGCAATACCGCAGTATCCGTCAATATTAACCGAAGTAAATTTGCATACCAAAGTAGAAATAAGAACAACAAAAGTAGCAAGGGAGTCGCTGATGGAATCCGTTGCAGTTGCTTTCATGGCAGCAGAAGCGATTTTTTTGCTGACAGCAGTATTATAAATTGCCATGTAGATTTTAACGCAGATGGAAGCAATCAGAATACCTATAACAAGAGGATCGGAAGCGATCGTTTCCGGGTGTATGATTTTTGTTATGGACGATTTTACCAGTTCAAATCCCATCAGTATGATGGCGATGGAAACTAAAAGTCCTGATATGTATTCAATTCTTCCGTGACCGAAAGGGTGATCGATATCAGGTTTCTGACCAGCCATTTGAAAGCCGATCAAGGTGATCAGGGAAGAGCCGGCATCCGATAAATTGTTTAGGGCATCGGCAGTGATCGCAATGGAATTGCTTATGAGTCCGGCAAAGAACTTTCCGGCGAATAAGCAAATATTTAATAAGATTCCCACAGCGCCGCAAAGAACCCCATATGCTTTTCTGACAGAGGGGGATTCCACATCATCTTTATTTCTGATAAAAAGGCTGCTAAATAGTGTGATCATTTCAAAGCATCTCCTTTATTGGGTTTCATAAAATTTCATTCTTTACATATTACTTCTTTTTTGGGCAGTTTGACAACAGTTTTTCTTGAAAAACATGCCTAAACCATGTATAATTTTTTTCGGACAAGAAGAAATGGCAGCGCGGATAGAAAATGATATATTTGCACACATTTTATAAAAGAATAGAAAAGGAGAAATAAAAATGAGTAAAAAACCAACCGTATTAATGATACTTGACGGATATGGTCTCAATGAAAAGACTGAAGGAAATGCAGTAGCAGAGGCTAAAACACCGGTTATGGACAAATTGATGGCAGAATGCCCCTTTGTAAGAGGTAATGCATCCGGTATGGCAGTAGGACTTCCTGACGGACAGATGGGTAACTCTGAAGTGGGACATTTGAATATGGGAGCCGGCCGTATCGTATACCAGGAATTGACCAGAATCACCAAAGAGATTCAGGATGGCACCTTCTTTACCAATCCTGAGCTGATGGATGCAGTGGAAAATTGTAAGAAAAATGACTCCGCATTTCATGCCTTCGGTTTAGTTTCCGATGGCGGTGTTCACAGCCACAATACACATTTATATGGTTTATTGGAGTTAGCAAAAAGAAACGGATTAAAGAAAGTATATGTACACTGCTTTTTAGACGGTCGTGACACACCTCCCGCATCAGGAAAGGATTTTGTAGCTGATCTGGAAGCTGAAATGGCTAAGATCGGCGTAGGCGAAGTGGCTTCCGTCAGCGGCCGTTATTATGCTATGGACAGGGATAACAACTATGACCGTGTTCAGCTTGCCTATGATGCTCTTACAAAAGGTGAGGGCTTACATGCTGACAGCGCAACAGGTGCTATTCAGGAATCCTATGACAGGGACGAGACAGATGAATTTGTAAAACCTACTGTTGTTATGAAGGATGGCGCACCTGTAGCAACCATCAAAGACGGAGACAGCATTGTATTCTTTAACTTCCGTCCTGACAGGGCAAGAGAGATCACAAGATGCTTCTGCTGTGAAGATGATTTCTTTGCTGACATTAACTTTAAACGTGAAAAGAAGTTGGATTTAACCTTTGTATGCTTTTCCGATTATGATCCTACGATTCCGAATAAGGAAGTGGCATTTAAGAAGATTTCCATTACCAATACCTTTGGCGAGTGGCTGGCAAACAATCATATGACTCAGGCAAGAATTGCTGAAACAGAAAAATATGCTCATGTTACATTCTTCTTTAACGGCGGCGTAGAGGAGCCTAATCAGGGCGAGGACAGAATCCTTGTAAATTCTCCCAAGGATGTTGCAACCTATGACCTGAAACCTGAAATGAGCGCATATGAAGTATGTGACAAATTGTGCGGAGCTATTACTTCCGGCAAATATGATGTGATCATCATTAACTTTGCAAATCCCGACATGGTAGGTCATACCGGAGTGGAAAGCGCAGCGATCAAGGCTGTTGAAGCAGTAGATGAATGTGTTGGCAAGGCAGTGGAAGCATTAAAGAGCGTAGACGGACAGATGTTTATCTGTGCAGACCACGGAAATGCAGAACAGCTTGTTGATTATGAGACAGGAGCACCTTTTACAGCACATACAACCAATCAGGTTCCTTTCATTCTTGTCAATGCAGATCCTGCATATGGCTTGAGAGAAGATGGCTGTCTGGCTGATATTGTTCCCACTTTGATTGAGTTAATGGGAATGGAACAGCCTGCAGAAATGACAGGAAGCTCTTTGCTGGTTCGTAAATAGTTTTGTAAAATGAATATATGATAGAGTGATTTGTTAATAAAACACAATTTTATGAGAAAAAGGATGTTAAGCAGAGCATATTTGTGCCTGTTGGAACATCCTTTTCTTTTTCTTTCAGAAGTGCAGCAGAAAGGAAATTAACAAAAGTTAAAGGTGATGGAAAAGTCAGGAATAGCACCGGAATCATTGGGAAATACTAGAAAAAAACTTAGGGGGCTTTTGTGTGAGCTTTTTAAAAAAGTATTTTACCATAACGGTTTTTTCTGCTTTATTTGCCTGTGGCATAGCATTTTTTTTAGATCCTAATGATCTGGCTCCGGGTGGCGTGACGGGAATTGCCATTTTGCTAAATGCGGTCACAGGTGTGGAAACGGGAACATGGGTGTTTCTCATCAATATTCCCATTTTAATGATCGGATGGTGGAAATTTGGAGGTAAGTTCATGATTTCCACAGTTTATTCTATCGGCGTGGTATCAGCGACTACCAATCTCTTGTCCAATATGCCGCCGCTTACGACAGATCCTCTTGCCGCAGCTTTGGCAGGAGCTTTTCTTACGGCAATATCCATAGGCTCTATTATGAAGATGCACGCTACCACAGGCGGAATGGACATTGTTGTAAAACTACTTAGGAAAAGGTATCCTCATTTAAGGACAGGGAAACTTTATTTAGTAATGGACAGTATTATCGTGATGTTTGCGATCCTTGTTTTTGGAAATCTGGAATCCGGCATTTATGCAGGGATTACCGTGCTTGTTACTTCTTATATTTTGGATCTGGTATTGTATGGAAAAGATGAAGCAAGCTTATTTTTGGTGGTTACGGATCATTCCCGGGAAGTTGCAGAGCGGTTAATGGAGGAATTAGAGGTAGGAGTCACATATTTAAAAGGAAAGGGTGCTTTTAAGGATAAGGATAAAGAAATTATTCTGTGTGCTACCAGAAAGACCCAGGCACCGAAGCTGGAAATGATCGTAAGAGAAGTGGACAGGGAAGCGTTTTTGATCGTAACAAGCGCCAATGAGATTTATGGAGAAGGATATAAGTCCTATGATGCGGAGATTGTATAACCTGATCAATGTTCAATGGTGTAAAATAAAATAAGCTGATAAAAAATCATAATTATTTCAAAACGCGCTTGACTTAGTAGTAAAAGTATACTATTATAAATATAGTTAGTAGCAAAAATATACTATAAAAACGTGAGGAGGAAAAACATATGCAAAATTCAGAACTGGAACCAGGAAATATTTATGAAACGGGATTGTTATTTCACCATTATGCAAATACAGCATATCCCCTTACCCCGGGGTCTCTGATGGAATATAAATTGAGGGACAGGGAGGAAATTTCATCCTTTTTGAAATCAGAACTTGAGAAGATGACAGAATTAAGCCTGTATGTTCATGTGCCATTTTGTAAGCAGAGATGTAAATTTTGTGAATATACAGTTCTTGAGAATACAACTGAAAATGATGAAGATGAATATGTATCACTGCTTATGAAAGAAATTGATATGTATGCACCTTATCTTAAAGACAAAAAGATCGTGGGGTATGACCTTGGGGGCGGCACACCCAGCAAATTATCGGAAGAGAACCTGAAAAGGATTACGGAAAAGCTTACTTCAACTTTTTCTTTTGATGAAGGAGTTGTATTCAGCGTTGAGACAACACCGGTCATAGCTGCCAATGAATTTGAAAAAATAGCTGCTCTTTATCAAATGGGATATAGAAGAATCAGCATGGGAATTCAGACTGTGTCGGAAAAACTGTTAAACAGCCTTGGTCGTGAAGGAACGGTCAGCATTTATGAAAAAGCTGTTGATAATATCAGAAAAGCGGGATTTGAAAAATTTAATGTGGATCTGATGTATGGTTTTTTATATCAGTCAGATGAG
This sequence comes from Lachnospiraceae bacterium, assembly GCA_017936785.1. Classification (GTDB taxonomy): domain Bacteria; phylum Bacillota; class Clostridia; order Lachnospirales; family Lachnospiraceae; genus UBA2882. Next base: position 81,728 of record JAGBEV010000002.1, read on the forward strand.
GATTTTGAAAATACCATTAAATATGCTGTTTCTTTAAAGCCGGAATTTATCACTTTGTATAGAAACCGCTATAAAGGGACCAAAATAGAATCTGAGTCAGGCGGAGTATCCCTATACAAGATCATCCGTCAGTACAGGCTGGCTTATAAGCTTTTAAACGAAAATGGTTATGTGGCAAATCCGGGGAAAAATACATTCAGCAGGGTAAAGGATGACTATGGGACCAGTGATTATCTGACTAAGAGAGTGATCTATGGCACGCCTTATGTTGGATTTGGTTTGGGAGCCCAGTCCTTTGGCATGGATTATCTGGCTTATAATGAAGGCGCAGCAAGCAAAAGGATGGATACATATAAAAGAAAAATAGAAAACGGAGAATTTCCGCTACAGGACATTTATCCTCTTCCTTTAGAAGAAACCATAGCTAAAATGGTTTCGGTATCATTCTACTTTGGATTTGTGGACATTCCGGCATTTTATAAACGTTTCGGAGTGGAGTTTGCAGAAATGTTCAAAGAAGAAACTGCATTTGTGACAGAGAATGGTCTGATGGAAATGCGGGAAAACAGACTTATGCTGACAAAGCGGGGAGCAGATTATATCAACGGTGTTATCCCCTTGTTCTATTCAAAAAGATCCAAGGAAGAGCTGATCAGACTGGCAGAAAAGTCTGTAAAAGCAGGAGATGGTGAAAAGGATTTCCTCAGTGCTTATCATATAGAAGAATTTAAGAAGCCATCTGTAACAGCAGATTGTATCATATTTTCGAAAGATGAAAATGCTGATCAAAGGGTGCTTCTTATAAAAAGAGGAGAACATCCATTTATGAATTGTTATGGACTGCCGGGAGGTTTTGTCAGGGAAGGGGAAACCGTAGATGAAGCTGCAAAACGTGAATTGGAAGAGGAAACCGGACTTAGAGATGTAAATCTTCAGTTGCTGCAGGTGTTTAGTGAAAAAAACAGAGATCCCAGAGGATGGGTTATTTCCTGTGCATATGTGGGTAATCTGGATGGAGATGACTATAAACTGATATATGGGGATGATGCCATTGGAGCGGAATGGGTTTCCATAAGCAGGCTGGGTGAAATATCTCTTGCCTTTGATCATAAGGCAATGATTGATAAAGCATTGGAAATGTAACTAAAAATAAAAAGATATGGTGTAAAGAAAAAATACTTGACACCATATCTTTTTTCATGTATGATGCAATAGGTGTAAGCAGGATAGGTGACAGTATGGAAAAGATAGTAGAACAAAGCCTGTTATTTGATTTTTATGGTGAATTGCTGACGGATCATCAGCAAAATGTATATCAGGATGCTGTTTTTAATGATATGTCTTTAAGTGAAGTTGCCGATAATTACGGGATTTCCAGACAGGGCGTTCATGATCTGTTAAAACGCTGCGATAAGACAATGCAGGAGTATGAAGATAAACTGCATCTGATTTCCAAATTTTCCGCCATCAGGGATAAGCTTACGAGCATTCAGGAATTGGCGGACACCATGAATGAAAGCTGCTTACAGGAAGACAGAAGACGGATTCATCATCTGGCGGCAGAGATTTTAGAGGAGTTGTAATACATGGCATTTGAGAGTTTAACGGAAAAACTGCAGAATGTATTTAAAAACTTAAGAAGCAAAGGCCGTCTGACAGAAGAAGATGTAAAGGCGGCATGCAAGGAAGTTAAAATGGCGCTGTTAGAAGCCGATGTAAACTTCAAGGTAGTAAAGCAATTTATTAAAACCGTGGAAGAACGTGCCGTTGGTGTCGATGTATTAAACGGCTTAAATCCCGGGCAGATGGTTATTAAGATCGTTAATGAAGAGTTGATCTCCCTGATGGGCTCTGAAGGTGCTGAAATCCAGTTCCAGCCGGGTAAATCTATTACCGTTATCATGATGTGCGGTCTTCAGGGTGCAGGTAAAACTACCACTACTGCAAAGTTAGCCGGAAAATTCAAATTAAAAGGCAAGAAGTCCCTGCTGGTGGCATGTGACGTATACAGACCGGCGGCTATCAAACAGTTGGAAGTCAACGGCGAAAAACAGGGCATTGATGTGTTCTCCATGGGAGAAAATCATAAGCCTGTGGATATTGCCAAGGCTGCTATGGAACATGCGGCAAAGAACGGACATAATGTGGTCATCCTGGATACGGCAGGTCGTCTCCATATTGATGAAGATATGATGGCAGAGCTGCAGGAGATCAAGGAAAAGGTTATGGTTCATCAGACGATCCTTGTTGTGGATGTGATGACAGGTCAGGATGCCGTAAACGTAGCAAAGGAATTTGACGAAAAAGTTGGTATAGATGGAGTGATCCTTACAAAAGTGGATGGTGACTCCAGAGGCGGTGCGGCTTTATCTGTTAAGGCTGTTACCGGAAAGCCTATTTTCTATGCAGGTATGGGAGAGAAGTTATCGGATCTGGAGCAGTTTTATCCGGACCGCATGGCAAACCGCATTCTGGGAATGGGCGATGTGCTGAGCCTGATCGAAAAAGCACAGGAAAGCATCGATATCGATGCTGATAAGGAAAAAGAAATGGCTGCTCGTGTCAAAAAGGGCAAGATGGATTTTAACGATTATCTGGAGAGCATGAAGCAGATGCGCAATATGGGAGGTATGGGGTCCATTCTTTCCATGATGGGTATGAACAGCGCACAGCTTGAGTCCGCAATTGATGAAAAGGAACTTGCGAGAACGGAAGCCATTGTATTATCCATGACTCCTGCAGAGAGGAGCAATCCCAAGCTGTTAAATCCCAGCAGGAAACACCGCATTGCAAAAGGTGCGGGAGTGGATATTTCCGTAGTCAACCGCTTTATCAAGCAGTTTGAGCAGACCCAGAAGATGATGAAACAGATGCCCGGTATGATGGGCGGCAAAAAGGGACTGGGAATGTTCGGTAAAAAAGGTGGAATGAGATTTCCCTTTTAGGAAATCTATTCATGATAAACATTAGTTAAAATTTTTCGGAGGTGAAAAAGATGGCAGTAAAAATCAGATTAAGAAGAATGGGTCAGAAGAAAAATGCAATCTATAGAATCGTAGTTGCAGATTCCAGATCTCCCAGAGACGGAAGATGTATCGAGGAAATCGGAACATATGATCCTAACACAGAGCCTTACACTTGCACAGTTAACGAAGAGTTAGCAAAGAAATGGTTAGCAGCAGGTGCACAGCCTACAGAGGTTGTTGGCAGAATTTTCAAAAATGCCGGAATCGAAAAATAATAAATGCATGAGCATTTATGCCGGAGCTGAAAACCTGTCATAACACTTTTGGAGGTGGATTATGAAAGAATTAGTTGAAGTAATCGCAAAAGCTCTTGTTGATAATCCTGATGAGGTAGTCGTAACAGAAAAGGAAGAAGGAAAACATGTTACGATCGAACTTCATGTTGCTCCATCTGATATGGGAAAAGTAATCGGTAAGCAGGGACGTATTGCCAAAGCAATCCGCTCTGTTGTAAAAGCGGCTTCATTAGGAGACAATAAGAAAGTAGATGTTGAAATCATCTGAGAAATTAAGCGGAGTTGCCTGAGAGGGCGACTCCGTTTTTGCAAAACTGTATAAATAATAACGGAAAAAGGTCAAAAACTATTGACATATAATAATTTGTATACTATATTTCAATTATAGCAAAACATTGCTGAGATTAGTGAAAATCAATTCGCCCGGAATTCTGACCGGGCAGTATCTATGGCATCTCGCTGACATTTTCACTGAAACAAATTAAATGTTGGCAGAGCCTGAGAAAAGTCGTGCAACCTGGGTTCTGCCGGATAGGAGGACGAATGAGTTACACGAAAAAGAAATTTGAGGAACTCAATCTTATGGATGATTTTCTCATGAATGCTCTGGCATCAGATCAAAGGCTGGGAGAGGATTTCTGCCGTACTATGTTGTCGGTTCTGCTTCAGAAAGAATTGAAGAAGGTAAAAGTCATTGCTCAGCGGATCATACCGGCAATTACACCTGAATTGCGGGGAATACGGATGGATGTGGAAATATCGGAATATGACGAGAAGGCAGATTTTAATGCTTTGCCCATCAGCGTGTATGATGTGGAACCCCATAATCAGGATGACAGTCATCTGCCAAAGCATAACCGTTTTTATCAAGCTAAAATTGACAGTAAGTATCTCTATAGCGGAGAAAAAGATTTTCGGAAACTGCCTAACCTTTTTGTGATCAATATTTTAAATTATGATCCGTTCGGATATGATCATATGGTTTACCATGTCAGGAACTGTTGTGAGGAAGTACCAGAACTGGAATATGAAGATGGGCTGGAGTTTTACTATTTTTATACTGGTGGAAAAAAAGGTGGTTCCGGGGGTATCAAGGCAATGTTGAACTACATACAGAATAGTACCGCACAGAATGTCACGGATGAGGCGACGGAAGCGGTGCACCAATATGTGAAACAGATCAGAGTATCACCGGAAGTGAGGTTATCATATATGACATTGGGAGATATCATTGACAGGGAGAGGGAAGAAGCAAAAGCTGAACAGCTGGTAAATAGTATTGAGAGTGCCATGAAAAATTTCCATATTGATCTGGAAACTGCATGCAAAGGTTTGGGAATCAGTATAGACTCTTATCATGAGGCAAAAAAGAAATTAGATAATTGATGAAATATCTATGTCTGGAATAATATAGTATATAAGCAAAAGAGTAAAAAGAATAAATTAACAGATACAAAGATCTCCTAAGGGAGGTCTTTTCTGGTGAAATTGGAGCGAAACTATTGATTTCTTTCTGCACTTCGTGGAAAATAGTATATAAACGTTAGAAGAGATAAAAAATAAAATTTATAACGGAAAGGGAACAAAAATAAGATGGAAGACTTATTACAGGTAGGTATCTTGTCTTCAACACATGGCGTGCGAGGAGAAATGAAGGTATTTCCTACAACAGATGATGTAAAACGTTTTAAAAAGAATAAAGATTATATTTTAGAGACTCCAAAAGGAAATATAGATGTACAGGTTACAAGCGTGAAGTTTTTTAAACAATTTGTGATCCTGAAGTTTGAGGGATTTGATACATTGGATGATATTTTGCCCTATAAAGGATGCAGGCTTTTGGTAAACAGGGAGCATGCAGTTAAATGTGAAAAGGATGAGTACTTTATTGCGGATCTGATCGGTCTTTCTGTGGAAGATGAAGAGGGGAAAAAAATCGGAACTTTAACAGATGTGATGCAGACAGGGGCAAATGATGTATATGTGGTGGAGACGGCAGAAGGAAAAGAATATCTGTTTCCGGCGATCAGGGAATGTATTTTGCAGGTGGATATGCAGCAACAGAAAATTGTCGTTCATGTAATGCCCGGATTGATGGATGATGTAGCATCCGGGAAGGAAAATTAACGAAAGTAAAGGAATTGATATATGTTTTTTCATGTTTTAACATTATTCCCGGAAATGATCATGGACGGGTTGGATACCAGTATTCTGGGCAGGGCAATGGAGAAGGGCTGCATCCGTGCGGAGGCAGTCAATATCAGAGATTATACGCTGGACAAACACCAGAAGGTGGATGATTATACTTACGGCGGCGGAGCGGGAATGCTCATGCAGGCACAGCCTGTTTATGACTGTACGCAGGCTGTCATAGACAGGATACAAAAAGATAAGCTGTTTCAGGAACAGGAAACTGCGTCTGTCCGGGTTATCTATGTAACGCCCCAGGGGAGGGTGTTCAATCAGCAAATGGCAGAAGAATTTGCCAAAGAAGAGGATCTGATCTTTCTTTGCGGTCATTATGAAGGCATTGACGAGCGTGCCCTGGAGGAAGTGGTCACAGATTATGTCTCTATCGGAGACTATGTGCTGACAGGCGGAGAACTGCCGGCAATGGTTATGATCGATGCCATTGCCAGGCTGGTGCCGGGAGTGCTTAATAATGATGAATCGGCCATGACGGAATCCTTTGGAAACGGGCTGTTGGAGTATCCCCAGTATTCCAGACCACAGGTGTGGCGCAAAAAGGAAGTGCCGCCTGTGCTTTTAAGCGGGAATCATAAATTGATCGAGGAGTGGAGGCTGGAGAAGTCCATTGAGCGGACAAAAGAGCGAAGACCGGATTTGTATGAAAAATGGAGGGCAGAACATGATCATTGCAAATGATTTGTGTAAGCAGTTTGAAAGAACTGTTTTGGAAGAAAATAAAGGAAAGAAACGAAAGGGCTTAAAAAAGAAGAATAGCAGGAAAGAATCCTTTTATGCGGTAAATCATATTTCCTTTCAGGTAAAACCGGGAGAAATTCTGGGGATTTTGGGACCTAACGGAGCCGGAAAGACCACGCTTCTGCGTATGTTAGGCTCTCTGATGCAGCCAACAGGAGGCAGTGTGGAGATCATAGATAAGGACGGAAATAAGATCACGGACCCGGTGCATCTGAAAAAATCTATCGGTTATCTGTCGGGAAATACAAAGCTGTATCATCGTATCAGTACCAGAGAGATGCTGTATATGCTGGCGGAAATCTATGAGATCGAAAAAGAGGAAGCGGATAAACGGATCGGGGAAATAGAAAAAGTGCTGGATATGGAAAACTTTATGGATAACCGGATCGAAAAGCTGTCTACAGGGCAGACCCAGCGGGCGTCAATTGCCAGATGTCTGATCCATGATCCGGATATTTACATATTTGACGAGCCTACACTTGGGCTGGATATTATCAGCGCAGATGCCATTGTAAATTTTATGAAGTCTCAAAAAGAGCGTGGAAAAACAGTTCTATATTCTACCCATTATCTGGAGGAAGCGCAGTTTTTGTGTGACCGGATCATGATGATTTATCAGGGTGGTATTGTCAAAGAAGGCACCCCCGGGCAGATTTTAGAGGAATGTCAGACTGATAATCTGAGAGATGCCTTCCACCGTGTTATGGAGGAGGTAGAAAATCTATGAATATGAAAAGAATGCGCGCTTTATTCAAAAGAGAACTGACGGATATTCTGCGGGATAAAAAGACGCTGGTCATGATGATCGTGGTGCCCATCATTTTGTATCCCCTTCTGATCGTAGGAATGACCCTACTTATGAGTGCCATTATAAACAGTCAGGCGGAGAAGACATATCTGGTGGCATTTGAAAATGATGAGGTGTTGTCAGAGCATATTGGAAAAATCCTGAAGGAAGAGCAGGAAGAAATCGGTTATCAGATCGACATTGTGGAAGAAGATGACTGTGAAGAAGCCTTGGAAGGGGAAGAAATAGATGCTTTTGTGAGAGTGGAAGGGGATGGCAGTATTTCTTTGTGCTATTTGTCTGCAAAAGACCGCTCTGCAACCACCGTTTCCGCATTAAATGAGGCATTTGAAATCTATCGTGAGGAATTGAGAGAAGAAAATATCAAAGAAGCCGGATTGGATGCAGAGCTTTTGCTGAATCCCATCAGTTTTGAAAAGGAGGATTTTTCCACCGCAGAAGAGTCTGTTGGCAACCTGATCGGTTCCATGATGCCCTTTTTGATCATTACGGTTATTTTGTTAGGTGCTATCTATCCTGCCATTGATGTGACGGCGGGAGAAAAGGAAAGAGGAACCCTGGAAACTTTATTGACGCTGCCTGTGACTAATTTTGAAATGATCATGAGCAAGTTTCTGGCAGTTTCCTGTATTGCCTGTGTATCAGCAGTCCTCAATGTATTTTCCATGGGAGGGGCAATGGCATTTCTGGTGTCCAGCTCCATTTCTTCGGCAGCCAATGTGAATATTGAGATCCATTATGAAACATTTATACCGGGAATTTTATTTACGCTGGTGGTCATGATGTTTTTTGCCCTGCTGGTAACGGCTGTATGTATGTGTACCTGCGTCTTTGCCAAGAACTTTAAGGAGGCAAATAATTATATTACGCCGGTCATGCTGATCTTCATGTTCGGCAGCTATGCGGCAATGATCCCCGATCTGGAGCTGACGGCGCAGACAGCGGCGATTCCTATCGTCAATGTGGCATTGATGGTGGAAGGGCTGTTTCAGTTTGATTACAATTACGGTCTTTTTGCAATCGTGCTTTTTTCCAATGTTGCGTACAGCTTACTGGCGATCATGGTATTAGGTAAGATTTACAACAGTGAGGCAGTTCTTTTTTCAGAGGGATTGAGCAGCGTTAAGCTGTTTTCCAGGCGAAGTGAAATGAAGGAAAAGCAGATGCCGGGCTTTGGAGATGTAGTATTGTTGTTATGTGTGGTATTATTGTTGATCTTTTATGTGGGTTCCTATGCACAGATCAGACTGGGCTTTGGAGGGGTGGTTGTACAGCAGATGATCATCCTGTTATGTCCGCTCATTTATGCATGGTATATGAAGACGGACGGAAAAAAGCTGTTTTCTGTTCAAAAGATTAAGCCGCTGCAGATGATAGGCTCTATTATGATAGGAATTGCAGCATTTGTGGGTGCATTGATACTTGGAGCACTGCTTGTGCCGATTTTCCCGGAAAGTGCCCAGGGCTTGACAGAGCTGGATGATATGCTGGTAAACCAGCCGGTATTTCTGCTGATTCTGGTAGTTGCGCTGATGCCTGCCATAGGAGAAGAATTACTGTTTCGCGGTTTTGTCATGGGAACCCTGAAAAACCGCTGCAGACCTGTAGTCACAGTTTTGGTAACGACCCTGATCTTTGCGGCATATCATATGAGTCTGATCAAAATGTTTACCATCGGCATTGTAGGTCTTGGTCTGACTCTTGCGGCATATAAGACGGGCAGTATTGCGGCTTCCATGTGTGTGCATTTTATAAATAATCTGCTTTCAGTTCTGATCACCAAATATCCGGGGCAGATGCAGAAGGCATTTCCTGTATTGTTTAAGGAGAGGCTTTCTGTCTCAGATATGCTTTTATTAGCGGCAGTGGTTATCATTTGTGCAGCATTGGGATGGATGCTGATTGGCAGCAGGAAGAAAAAAGAAAAGGCAGCAAACTGATAAAAGTGAAATAAGAGCGGAAACAGGGAGCAGGACAGATAAAAAAAGAAGAATACTGTTGGTACTTATTTTAGCGGCTTGTGTGGCAGGATGTATATTGAGTATCTGTATAAAACAGAGAATTGAAATCCAAAAGGCAACAACAAAGCTTGACTGTATCCAGGAAACGCATTTTGACTGGATCTATGAGATTTATGAAGGAAAGAACGGGGCGGCAGCGGTCATAACAAAGAATAATGATATCAAGTCGCTCTGGTATTTGCTGGAAGATTGGTATATTGCCGGTGGAAAAGCGGATTATACGGATGTAATGATCTATGGGAAAACAGATCATTTGGACCTGCGTACCTGCGAGCTCTATCTTTATGACATCAATGAAAAAAGAATTGTAAAAACCATAGATTATAAAACCATTTTGGAAAAATTACCGGATGATTACTACCAATGTGACTATGAGTTTGTAAAAGCTAATGGTAAATATTGGGCAGATATTGATATTTCAAATTATTGGGACAATCAGTTTCTTACTCAGACATATTATGAGCCTACAGCGCCTTATGGAACAAATTGTTTTTGGTGGGAAGGGCAATATTGGAAGCATGTATATGTTGATCTGGAAACAGAGGCGGCGTATCTGGTTTCGATTGGCGAAAAAATTTCTATCTATGATATTTATGAGGAAAGGACTGTAAAAACCATAGATTATAAAAACATACTGGAAGAGCATGTTCCGGGTTATTATTACTATTCATCATGGAATATAAGCGGTTTTAACGGAAAATATTATTTAAAACTTCGTGTTTTAAACTCAGGAGCAGATGAAAATGGCTTTTTAGATCCGGAATACGATGAAAAATATGTGTGGATCGATCTGGAAGAGGAGGAAGTCTGTTGTGTACTGGATGATGACTCATATCCTGCAGATTTTAGTGAAATAAATGAAAGAGGCAGGGAATGGAAGAATGAAATAGATGATGAAGAAGATACCATTACAAATTTCCTGGAGGAAAAGGGATTTTCTTATGAGTATGCCGGAGCTTTGGAGGAGAGAGAGTACAGATGCAATCGTATGGTTCAAAAATTATGGAGCTATGATGATGGGACTTATGCTATCAGTGTATTGTGGTCCTCCCTTTCAAAGGAAAATGAAATGCTTGATGAATATTTTCCCGGGCTGAAGGACTATGAAGCAAAAGAGGATGATAGGGTAACCTTTTTTATTGCAGGATATCCTGATAAAGAGGAAATTATGGAATTTCTGCAGATTTTGCAGTAAGTGAGAGCGGCGAAAAAAAGAATACTGCAATGCCAGCATTGTTTGCTGACATGGAATGGATAGGTATTGAAAGAATTTACTTGCATTCTTTTGTACATTATGCTAAACTATTCACGTTGTGAAAAGAGATGGTCCTCTGTTACAGATCGTATTAAGAACATCCAATACGGAAGGAGATAGACACAATGAACGAAATTATCAAAGAAATCGAAGCAGCTCAGTTAAAAGAGAATGTACCTTCATTCAACGTTGGTGATACCGTTAAAGTATACGGTAAGATCAAAGAAGGTAACCGTGAAAGAATCCAGGTTTTCGAGGGAACTGTTATTAAGAAACAGGGCGGAAGCAACAGAGCAACTTTCACAGTAAGAAAGAACTCCAACGGCGTTGGCGTTGAAAAGACCTGGCCTTTACATTCTCCCAATGTTGAGAAGGTTGAAGTAGTCAGAAGAGGTAAAGTAAGACGTGCAAAACTTTACTACTTAAGAGACAGAGTTGGTAAGAAGGCAAAAGTAAAAGAATTAGTAAAATAGTTCAGAATGGGGACAAATACGAAAGTACTTGTCCCTTTGCTTTTTCATGTAGTACAATAGCCTTGGGTGAATGGATATGTCAAGAAGAAAAGGATTGACCTTTTATCAGAAAAAGAAAAAAATCAGCGCTTCCCTAATGAAGGAAATATGGAGCTATATATTTTTGATCGTTGCTTCGGTTCTGGTGGCATTTGTGCTGGTGTTTTCCGTGGGGATGAAGACCAGTGTGATCGGTGTGTCCATGGAGCCCGCATTATATAACGGACAGGAGATCCTGGTAAACCGTTTTGTTTATAAGCTGCTTTCGCCTCATAGGGGCGATGTGGTGGTCTTTCTGCCCAACGGAAACCAGAATTCCCATTATTATGTGAAAAGGGTTGTGGCAGAGCCGGGTGATACGGTAGTGATCAGGGAAGGCATACTGTATATAAATGATGTGCCTTATGCAGATGTAGAACTGGATAAAATTGCGGACCCCGGCATTTTGGAAAATCAGCTTACCCTGGAAGCGGACGAGTATTTTGTTGTAGGGGACAATATTAACAACAGCGAGGACAGCAGATCGGGAAATATCGGTCCCGTCCGTAAGGATTCGATTATTGGAAAGGTATGGTTCCATATGGCTTGTGCAGAGAGCAGTATGGGATTTATGGAATAGGTGAAAAAATGAATTATCAGTGGTATCCCGGTCATATGACCAAAGCAAAAAGGATGATGGAAGAAAATATCAAGCTCATCGATCTGGTGATCGAGCTTGTAGATGCCAGAATTCCTTTGAGCAGCCGAAATCCGGATATTGACAGGCTGGGACAGAATAAGGCGAGACTTGTGCTGTTAAATAAGGCGGATCTTGCAGATTCCCGGTGTAATGAGGAATGGAAGAATTTTTTTAAGAAAAAGGGTTATTTTGTAGTGGCACTAAATTCCCGTACCAGAGACGGCATGAAAGCCATCAATCCCATTGTACAGGATGCCTGTAAAGAAAAAATCGAAAGAGACCGCAGAAGGGGAATCATCAACAGACCTGTAAGGGCTATGGTGGTGGGAATCCCCAATGTGGGGAAATCCACTTTTATCAATTCATTTGCAGGAAAGGCATGTGCCAAAACAGGAAACAAGCCGGGAGTAACCAAGGGAAAGCAGTGGATCAGACTGAATAAAAACCTGGAGCTTTTGGATACGCCGGGGATTCTCTGGCCCAAGTTTGAGGACCAGCAGGTGGGCATGAAGCTGGCGCTTATCGGTTCCATGAATGATGAGATTCTCAATATAGAGGAGCTTTCTTTGAATCTCATTGACATATTGAAAAAACATTATGCCGGTTTTTTGGAAAAAAGATATGGCATTGATGAAGAACTTGAAAATATAAAGCTGTTGGAGGAAATTGCCAAAAGCCGTAACTGTTATAGAAAGGGCGAAGAGCTGGATCTGTCCAAGGCAGCAGCAATCTTAATGGACGATTTCAGAAGCGGACGTCTGGGCAGAATCACTTTGGAAAGGCCGGAAGGGAACGAAGTTGAATAAGGTATTAAAAGAAGTTCTGAATACCAGCATTTACATTTTGGTGGTGCTGGTACTTACATATTGCGTGGTAAACTTTGTGGGGCAGAGAACGGAAGTCATCGGCTCTTCCATGGAGCCTACATTAAGTGACGGTGACAATCTGATCGTGGATAAGATCACTTACCGGTTAAGGGAGCCCAAAAGATTTGAGATCATAGTATTTCCTTATCAGTACAGTAAGGGAACATATTATATCAAGAGGATTATCGGGCTGCCGGGAGAAACAGTTTTCATTGATGAGGATGGAAATATCTATATTGACGGAGAACTGCTTCAGGAGTCTTATGGTAAAGAGGTCATTGAAGATCCCGGTCTGGCATCAAAGGAGATTACACTGGCAGATAATGAATATTTTGTTATGGGGGATAACCGCAATGACAGCGCAGACAGCCGTTTTGTCAGCGTAGGCAATATTAAGAGGGAGAATATCATCGGCAGGGCGTGGATACGGATATTTCCTTTTAATAAGTTTGGTATTTTAAAACACATATAAGAACCGGATGGAGAGTACCATGGAAGAAAAGATCGGAGACATTAAGGAAAAATTAAAACAATGGGATGATGACAGGCTGGCAGAGTTTTTAGAAATATACCAAAATGATACCAGAAGCGGGGTGACGGCTCTCTGTACCCATGCCGTAAAGAGAATGGCTGCTTATAAAAAAGAGCTTGCACGCATGGAAGTTATGACGGAGTATGAACGGCAGTTTGCCTCTTATGGTGCCATCTGTGGTATTGATGAGGTGGGAAGAGGTCCTTTGGCAGGTCCCGTTGTGGCAGGGGCAGTAATTCTTCCCAAGGACTGTGATATCCTTTATTTAAACGATTCCAAGAAACTGACAGCAAAGATGCGGGATAAGCTTTATGATGAGATTATGGAAAAAGCTGTGGCAGTGGGAATCGGTTTTGTTTCCGAGAAAAGAATTGATGAGATCAATATTTTAAATGCCACCTATGAGGCGATGAGGGAAGCTATTGGGAAATTGGGCTTAAAACCCGATATATTATTAAACGATGCAGTAACCATTCCGGGCGTTTCCATAAAGCAGGTTCCCATTATCAAGGGGGATGCCAAAAGCGCCTCTATAGCGGCGGCAAGTATCATAGCCAAGGTTACCAGGGACCGTTTCATGGAGCAGATGGATGAGAAATATCCCGGTTATGGTTTTGCATCCAATAAGGGATATGGAAGCGGAGAGCATATAGCAGCTTTAAAGCAGATGGGTCCCTGTGAAATCCACAGAAAAACTTTTATCGGTCATTTTGTGACTGTATAAGGGGAAAATATTTTCTCCAATAGGGATTATGATATGAATTTTCAATTATCTAATTTATTTCAAAATCAGAATAGCATGTCAGGTGTGGGCACAAATGTGGGGGGAGCAGGAACCCGTGTGCCGGTCACAGGTCAGCAGCCGGCAGGTGCCGGAGGGAATGCAACAATGGGAGGAAGACCTGTTTCGGACTTTGCTCCGGGCAGCAGTCTTACAGGTCAGGTTGTAGAAACAAAGGATGGGACTGTGACCATACAATTGGCGGATTCTTCACTGGTTTCAGCCAGTCTGAAGGGAGGCATCCTTTTAGAGGCAGGAAGCCAGGTTACTTTTCTTGTTAATTCCAATCATGACAATCAGATCATTTTAAGTCCTCTGTTTACCAATCTGGATGCCAGTCCCAATGTGGAAAATGCGCTGAAGGCAGCAGATATTCCCATGAACCTTCAGACCATGGAAATGGTTGGGCATATGATGGAGCAGGGGATGAGCATTGATAAAGATTCCCTTCTTGCCATGTATAAAGAGGTGGCAAACCACCCTGAGATCGACAGCGGTATGGTGGTAAGGCTGACACAGATGCATCTGGCAGTAAATGAGCTCAATGCAGGTCAGCTGGAGTCTTATGAAAATTTAAATCATCAGCTTTCCGGCAGTATTATGGAAATTGCAGACAGCTTACAGCAGGCTTTTGCAGCCATGGAAAGCAAAGATGCCGATGGAATGCTGCGCCTGTTTGATGGGCTTATGGATATTCTGCAGCCCTCCGGCGCTGTGGTAGAAGACAATATGCTTGATGGAACAATGCAAAATGCAGTTCAGGGTGCAGGGACAGATCAAAGCGCAGTTGAAGGAGCATTAGCCCGGTCTGCAAACGGTCAGGCAATTTCAGGACTTCTTAGCGGAAAAGAACTTCAGGGACTGATTGAAGGACTGAAAGATGCAGGCGGGGATGAAGCTGTGATAAATGCCGTGGCAAAGGGGGACATTTCTGCCAAAGAAGCCCTTAAGCTGATTAACGATCTGATCCAGGGGAAAGCATCTGTTACAGCCAAAGGGGAAAACATCATCATTCAGGAACAGGGAATACCGGCATTGTGGAAGGAACTGATGTCAAACCCTGCTGTAGGAAAGCTTTTAAAGGATGTTTTGCAAAGAAACTGGCTTTTAGAACCGGGAGAAGTGGCAAATAAGGAAAAAGTGGATGCCTTTTTTGAACAGTTAAGATCCCAGACAGGTAAGCTTTCTGATCTGACATCTTCCGTATTGGGCAAGGATGCAGCAGTCAGCCGGAGTGTCAATCAGTTATCCCAGAATATTGATTTTTTGAATCAGTTGAACCAGACCTTTACTTATGTACAGATTCCTTTGAAAATGAGCGGACAAAATGCTAACGGAGATTTGTATGTATATACCAATAAAAAGAATCTGGCAAGTAAAAACGGAAGCGTCAATGCCTTTCTGCATCTGGATATGGACCATCTGGGCAGCGTGGATGTCTATGTGACCATGGAAAAGCAGAGAGTGAGCACGAACTTTAAAGTTCAGGATGATGCTACCTTAGATTTGATCGAGGCAAATATTGATCTGTTAAATGAAAGGCTGCAAAAGAGAGGCTATCAGCTTCATGCGGCGGTTGCAAAGCAGGAGGAAGAAACTTCAGTAGTGGAAGAAATGCAAAAGCAGATGGGTCAGAATTCCATGCCCATTGCACAATATTCTTTTGATGCCAGAGCATAGGGAGGAATCATGGAAGAAAAGAGAAAGAAACCCAAACAGGCAATTGCCTTATCCTATGACCCTTCTGAGGAGGCGCCTAAAGTCATTGCCTCCGGTACGGGAGTTCTGGCGGAAAAGATCATTGAAAAGGCAAAGGAAGTGGATATTCCCATTCACAGGGATGACAAGCTGGCGGACACTTTGTCCAAATTGGAAATCGGCGATATGATTCCGCCGGAGCTTTATGAAGTTGTAGCGGAAATTCTTGTATTTGTGGACAGAATGGATAAGATCAAAGAAAAAATGGGAGACAGGAAACCATGAGCATATTAAATGTTGAACACCTGACTCACGGCTTCGGAGACAGAGCGATTTTTGAGGATGTTTCCTTTCGGCTGTTGAAGGGAGAGCATATTGGACTGATCGGAGCCAATGGAGAGGGTAAGTCCACTTTTATGAATATCATTACCGGCAAGCTGCAGCCTGATGAGGGAAAGATAGAGTGGGCAAAGCATGTACGTGTAGGATATCTGGATCAGCACACGGTGCTTAATAAGGGGATGACCGTAAAGGATGTGCTTTCTTCAGCATTTTCATTTCTATTTGATCTGGAAGCCAGGATGAATGAAATGTATGAGCTGATGGCGACGGCAGATGAAAAACAGCTTGAGGAATATATGGAAGAGGTAGGCACTATTACGGATCTGCTTACCTACCATGATTTTTATCTGATCGACAGTAAGGTGGAAGAGGTGGCAAGGGCTCTGGGGCTTTTGGAACTGGGACTTGACCGGGATGTGACAGACTTAAGCGGCGGACAGAGGACCAAGGTACTTCTTGGGAAGCTGCTTTTGGAAAAGCCTGATATCCTGCTGTTAGATGAACCCACCAATTATCTGGATGCAGAGCATATTGAATGGCTGAAAAGGTACTTGATAGATTATGAAAATGCCTTTATTCTGATCTCACATGATATTCCCTTTTTAAACAGCGTCATCAATCTGATCTACCATATGGACCAGTTAAAACTGACCAGATATGTGGGCGATTATGACAAGTTTATGGAAGTTTATGAAATGAAGAAGGCTCAGTTAGAGGCGGCTTATAACAGACAGCAGAAGGAGATTGCAGACTTAAAGGACTTTGTAGCACGCAATAAGGCAAGAGTTTCTACCAGAAATATGGCAATGTCCAGACAAAAGAAGTTAGATAAAATGGATGTGATCACCCTGGCAGCAGAAAAGCCCAAGCCGGAATTTTATTTTAAAGAGGCAAGGACACCGGGAAAATATATATTTCAGACTAAGGATCTGGTAATCGGTTATGATGAACCTCTTTCCGTTCCTTTAAATCTGGCTATGGAAAGAAAGAGCAAGATCGCTTTGATCGGAGCCAACGGAATCGGTAAGTCCACATTGTTAAAAAGTATATTGGGACTGATACCACCTGTTTCCGGCTATGCCCAGCTTGGCGAGTATCTGGCAATCGGATATTTTGAACAGGAAATGAGCCAGGATGTCAATACTACCTGTATTGAAGAGATATGGAATGAATTTCCGGGTTTTAGCCAGTATGAGGTAAGAAGTGCCCTTGCAAAATGCGGTCTGACTACCAAGCATATTGAAAGCAAGGTTAAGGTATTGAGCGGCGGAGAGCAGGCAAAGGTAAGGCTTTGTAAGATCATGAACAGGGAAAGCAACATTTTGCTGTTAGATGAGCCTACCAATCATCTGGATGTGGATGCAAAGGCGGAATTAAAACGGGCTCTCATGGAATATCATGGAAGTATCCTCATGGTATGCCATGAACCGGAGTTTTATGAGGATTGGGTAACTGAGGTATGGGACTGCAGCAAGTGGACTACCAGAATGGTATAAAAATTGTGTTTTAGGAAGGAAAAGTAAATGTATACGAATACATTGACAATGGAAGAATATAAATCATCAAAAGAAACAGGTACAAATGGAAAGAGGCAAAAGAAGGGGTTATGCGGAAGTACTTTAAAGATGGTTGCTATTGTTACCATGTTTATTGATCACTTTGCGGCGATTATTTTAGACAGATATCTGATCTCCAAAGGTTTTTTATATATATCGTCAGCCGAAGAACTGCTTCTCCCGGAAAACAGGACCAGTCTTGTGATCTATATGATCGACATGGTCATGAGATTGATCGGGCGTCTGGGATTTCCCCTTTTCTGTTTTTTAATGGTTGAAGGATTTCATTATACCAGAAGCAGGGCGAAATATGCTGCAAGGCTTTTGTTATTTGCAGTGATCTCTGAGATTCCTTTTGATCTGGCGTTTAAGATGAAGGTTTTGGAGTTTACTTATCAGAATGTATTTTTTACGCTTTTTATAGGGCTTTTGACTATTTGGGGATTGGAAACCTTTATTACATGGATCGGCGGAAAGATACAGGGGAAGATCAGACTGCTTCCTCAGATCGTGGGAGTCCTTATCATTACGGCGGCAGGTATGGCAGTTGCAGAATTGATGCAGACCGATTATGCGGCTACAGGCGTTCTGACCATTGCAGTTATGTTTTTGGTACATAAGAAATCAAAGGGATGGTCTATGGCAGCAGGCTGCGCTGTATTGACAATATCAATGCCCATAGAATTCACCTGTTTTCTGACCGTTCCCCTGGCAGCTAATTATAACGGAAAACGTGGATGGAAGTTAAAATATTTCTTCTATCTGTTTTATCCGGGACATATTTTCCTGTTATATCTGGTCTGCCGGTTGCTGGGGATTTAACGGTTCGGTAAAATAGATGAGTTTTGCGAATTTTGTGTCTGGAGAGAGAAGGAGCAGAATGAGCAGACAAAATGAACGGCAGACAGGAGCGCTTTATGAGGAGAAAGCCTGTTTGTATTTAAAGGAAAAGGGTCTGAAAATCCTGGAAAGAAATTTCCGTGTCAGGCAGGGAGAAATTGACATTGTGGCAAGGGATAAGGAAACGCTGGTCTTTGTGGAAGTAAAGTTTCGGAAAGATGCTTCCAAAGGCCTGCCTCAGGAAGCGGTGGACAGAAAAAAACAAAGGCAGATCAGCAGAGTGGCGTTGTTTTACCTTTCTTTTCATCATCTGCCTCTTTCCACACCATGCCGGTTTGACGTGGTGGCAATCTGCCAGAATGAGATCAACTGGATTCCCAATGCGTTTTCTTTTGTGAAATAAAGATCCTGATTTGCATTATTGTCCCCAGGCATCAACAAAGCAGAAATGAGGATGTAAAATATGTATCCTGTTATAAGAAAGAGTAATACAAAAAATCATATGATACAAAACAGATCCGGAGAAATGGAATATCTTACATTTCCGGGTCTTGGTGAAATAACCTGTATCAGGCATCTTTTCAGCACCAGGCTGGGCGGTGTCAGTGAAGGGATATATTCTTCCATGAATCTGAGCTTTACCCGGGGAGACGAAGAGGAAAAAGTCTATGAAAACTTTGACAGGATTGCCCGGGTGCTGGAAGTAAACAGGGAGCAATTTGTTTTATCCCATCAGACCCATACAGATAACATCCGCATTGTTACCAGGGAAGATGCAGGCTGCGGTCTGACAAAGCCCCCTGCCTATGAAAATATCGACGGACTGGTCACAAAGGAAAAGGGTCTGGTGCTGTCTACCTTTTATGCGGACTGCGTGCCCATTTATCTGGCAGACCCGGTAAAAGAAGTGATCGGATTGTGTCATTCGGGATGGAAGGGAACAGTAAAAGAGATCAGTGCAAAAACCGTTCATATCATGCAGGAGGAGTTTGGCTGTGATCCGGCAGATATTCATGGAGCCATCGCACCTTCCATTTGTCAGGATTGTTATGAAGTAAGTGAAGATGTTATAGCAGAGATCAGGAACACTTTTGAAGGAGCTTGTGAAACGCTTTTTTATAAAAAACAAAACGGCAGATATCAGTTAAATCTGTGGAAGGCTTGTGAACTGACTTTGTTAAAGGCAGGGCTTTTGCCAGAGCATATTGAAGTAACGGATATTTGTACCTGCTGTAATCCGGATTATTTGTTTTCCCATCGTGCTTCCATGGGGAAGAGAGGAAATCTGGGCGCATTTTTAATGCTGATCTGAAAAACAGGCTGTCATATTCAGAAATTTTTTGTGATTCTCATTTCTGAATATGATAGCCTGTTTTGTTTTTTTGATATTTCGGGAATCTATATTGAGATTCATTTATAGATCGCAGAATTCCCTTTCGTTATATTTGGTCAGTAATTCCTGAATCTTATAAGTAGGGGTTAATACATTACCCATGGATAGATCATGATTCATAAAGTCGATGATACTTGCGGTAAATTTACTCATATCCGCTTCAACGAAGTATTTGCGTTCTTTCACTTCCGGCGGAAGATAAGTCAGATTGGTAACCACCACCCGGTCAAAGTAATTTTTGGCATAGGCATCATCAAAAGCCTTTAAGCCTTCAGTAAATAAACCGAAGGTGCAGCAGATGAATACCCGTTTTGCCCCCATCTGTTTTAACTGTTTTGCAGTGTCGATCATGCTGCCGCCGGATGCGATCATATCATCAATGATGATAACATCCCTGCCTTTAATATTGTCTCCTAAAAATTCATGAGCTACAATAGGATTTTTGCCATTGACCACTTTGGAGTAATCACGGCGTTTATAAAACATACCTGTATCAACGCCCAAAACAGAAGAGAAGTAAACTGCACGGTCCAGAGCACCTTCGTCGGGGCTGATAACAGTCATATGATCTTTATCAATGATCAGATCTTTTTCATAATGAAGCAAAGAACGGATAAACTGATAAGGAGGAGTAAAGTTATCAAAGCCATTAAGTGGTGTTGCATTTGCAACTCTTGGATCATGGGCATCAAAAGTAATAAAATTGCTGACACCCATCTGGCTTAATTCTTTTAAAGCATAAGCGCAGTCCAAAGATTCTCTTGTGGTTCTTTTGTGCTGACGTCCTTCATAAAGGAAGGGCATGATGACATTAATACGATGTGCTTTGCCGTTGCATGCGGCGATCAGTCTTTTTAGATCCTGATAATGGTCATCAGGAGATTTGTGGTTTTCATATCCGTTTACGGTATAAGTCAGGCTGTGGTTGCACACATCTACCATAATAAACAGATCTTTACCACGGACGGATTCATTTAAAATGGCTTTTCCTTCGCCGGAACCGAAGCGGGGACAAACAGCGTCCAAAAGATAATTGTCTTCGGAATAGCCCTGAAAAGCGGGATCGTTTTTTAAATCATTATGTACATTGGCACGGAAGTCCACCAGATAATCATTGACTTTTTCGGCAAAGGAAATACAGCTTTCCGTTGCGATGATCTTTAGGGGGGCTACCGGCATGGCATTTTCAAGTACTGATAAATTAGGCATTCTATCCTCCGTATCTGTCGGCTTTGATACCGGCAAAGATAAATTTCTTACTCACTTAATTTATCATTCCGCTAGTGACACGTCAAGGAATTTCTAGTAGAATGGAGAAGAAGGAGTTACTATGAAAAAGGCAGAACATATTGTAAAAACAGTAGATTCCGGCAGCATTGCCGAGGAAATGGAAATTGAACCCGGAGATATCCTATTGCAGATCAATGGTGAGGATATCGAGGATATTTTTGACTATCAATATCTGATACAGGATGATTATATAGAAGTGTTGGTAAAAAAGCCGGATGGGGAAGAGTGGCTTCTGGAAATCGATAAGGATGAGCAGGAAGATCTGGGAATCGAGTTTGAGAACGGACTGATGGATGAATACCGTTCCTGCCATAATAAATGTATTTTCTGCTTTATTGACCAGATGCCTAAAGGAATGCGTGATACCCTTTATTTTAAGGATGATGATTCCAGGTTGTCCTTTTTACAGGGAAATTATGTCACATTGACCAATATGTCCGAGCATGATGTGAACAGGATCATCAAATACCATTTAGAGCCTATTAACATATCTTTCCAGACCATGAATCCCAAGCTGCGTTGTATGATGTTAAATAACCGTTTTGCAGGAGATGCGCTAAAAAAGGTGGATGCTTTTTATGAAGCAGGTATTACCATGAACGGTCAGATCGTTCTCTGCAAAGGTATCAATGATGGGGAGGAACTGGATTACAGCATCCGGGAACTGATCAGATATTATCCTTATCTGGAAAGCGTTTCCGTGGTTCCTGTTGGGTTGTCCAAATTCCGGGAAGGTTTATATCCTTTGGAACCTTTCTTAAAAGAAGATGCAGAAAATGTGCTGAATATCATTCACAGATGGCAGAAATACATGTATGAAAATCATGGAACTCATTTCATCCATGCCAGTGATGAGTGGTATCTTCTGGCAGAAGAGCCTTTGCCTGATGAAGAAAATTATGATGGTTATCTGCAGCTGGAAAACGGCGTGGGAATGCTTACGTTATTAAAGGCGGAATTTAAGGAAGCCCTGGAAGGAGAAATCCATAAGGTGGGAGGAAAGCCTGATAAGAGCAGGAACGGGAAAATGACTATTGTAACAGGAAAGCTTGCTTATGCCACAATTAAGGAACTGGCAGATGAAATGATGAAATGGTTTCCGAATTTGCAATTACAGGTGGTGGCAATCGTCAATGATTTTTTTGGTGAGATGATCACTGTTTCAGGACTTTTAACGGGACAGGATATCATAGCCCAATTAAAGGGGAAAGACCTTGGTAAAAGGATTCTTTTACCCCAGAATGTTTTGCGCAGCGGAGAAAATTATTTTCTGGATGACATCACTTTACCCCAGGTGGAAGAAACTTTACAAGTCAGGGCAGATATTGTAAAATCAAGCGGGCAGGATTTTGTCAGGACCATACTCTATGATGAATATGATAGGAAGAAGCAGGAATCATAAGCTGCCCCTTACCATAGAGAGATGCAGTCCTGCAGTTTTAGAACAGGAGAAATAAATGAGTAATATAAAAGGAAAACCCATTGTAGCCGTGGTAGGAAGACCCAATGTGGGAAAATCCACATTGTTCAATGCCCTGGCAGGGTCAATGATCTCAATTGTAAAAGATACGCCGGGAATTACCAGAGACCGCATTTATGCAGATGTGACCTGGCTGAACCACAGCTTT
Organism: Lachnospiraceae bacterium; assembly: GCA_017936785.1. GTDB lineage: Bacteria > Bacillota > Clostridia > Lachnospirales > Lachnospiraceae > UBA2882. The sequence goes on from JAGBEV010000002.1 coordinate 104,137, forward strand.
ACCCTCATTGATACAGGCGGCATTGAGCCGGATTCCAGGGACATTATTTTGTCCCAGATGAGGGAGCAGGCTCAGATCGCCATTGATACGGCGGATGTGATCTTATTTATGGTGGATGTGAAACAGGGGCTTGTGGATGCAGATGCCAAAGTGGCGGATATGCTGCGCCGTTCCCATAAACCGGTTCTGCTTGTGGTCAATAAAGTGGACAGCTTCCAAAAGATGATGGCAGATGTGTATGAGTTTTATAATCTGGGTATCGGAGAGCCTTATGCCATTTCAGCGGCAAATCAGATGGGGATCGGAGATCTGCTGGATGAGGTCATTGCGCTTTTCCCGGAAAGTGACGGAGAAGAGGAAGAAGATGAAAGACCCAAGATCGCCATTGTAGGAAAGCCCAATGTAGGAAAAAGCTCCATCATCAATAAACTGATCGGAGAAAACAGGCTGATTGTATCGGATATCGCAGGAACTACCAGAGATGCGGTGGATACGCCTGTAAAATATAACGGAAAAGAATACGTATTTATTGATACGGCGGGCTTGAGAAGAAAAAATAAGATCAAAGAAGAACTGGAACGATATATGATCGTGCGTACAGTCAGTGCAGTAGAACGTGCCGATGTGGTGGTTTTAGTGATCGATGCAGTAGAAGGAGTAACGGAGCAGGATGCCAAGATCGCAGGAATTGCCCATGAAAGAGGAAAGGGCGTGGTCATCGCAGTCAATAAATGGGATGCGGTGGAAAAGGATGATAAGACCATTTACCGTTTTACGGAAAAAGTGCGAAACACCCTTTCTTATATGCCTTACGCGGAACTTTTATTTATTTCTGCAAAAACGGGACAACGGCTGAATAAACTGTATGAGACCATTGATATGGTCATTGAAAACCATTCCCTGCGTGTAGCTACGGGCGTATTAAATGAGATCATGACCGAAGCGGTTGCGCTGCAGCAGCCTCCGTCAGATAAAGGAAAACGTCTGAGACTTTATTATATTACCCAGGTTTCCGTTAAACCGCCTACCTTTGTGATTTTTGTAAATGATAAGGAACTGATGCACTTTTCTTATCAGAGATATATTGAAAACAAGATCAGGGAATCCTTTGGATTTAAAGGGACACCATTACATTTCATTATCAGGGAACGGAAGGATAAGGACGCATAAGAGTGCTCAGACACGCTGTGAAGAGATGGCGGGAAAGATGCATATTATGAAAAAAGGGAGAGGAAAGTAAAATGATACGTATTGTTTGTTTGGTAATCGGCTATTGTTTTGGATTATTCCAGACAGCATTTATTTATGGAAAGATCCATGGCATCGACATCAGGGAACGGGGCAGCGGAAATTCCGGCACTACCAATGCATTGAGAGTCTTAGGTAAAAAGGCAGGCTTGATCGTCTTTTTGGGAGATGCACTGAAGGCGGTATTTGCCATGGTACTGGTACATTTGCTGTTTGAAAATCAGTATCCGGATATGGCGGCACTGCTTCGGATCTATGCAGGTGCAGGTGTGGTGTTAGGTCACAATTTCCCTTTTTACATGGGATTTAAAGGCGGTAAAGGTATTGCTGCAACTGGAGGCATCAGCCTTGGCATGGCATGGCAGTGTATGATTGCAGTGGCAGGAACTTTTTTTGCGATTTTCTTTACCACACATTTTGTTTCTCTGGGATCATTGTGTATGTATGTGGTCTTTGTCATAGCTCTGGTCATTATGGGGCAGACAGGGTATTTTGGAATGCCCCAGCCTTATCTGACGGAAATGTATATCATTGCCATTTTACTTATGATCATGGCGTTTGTAAGACATAGAGGAAATATCAGCCGGTTAATTCGCGGAAATGAGAGAAAGACTTATTTGACCAGGAAGAATAAGGAGGACTAAGGATATGGCAGATTATAGTGTGATCGGGGCAGGAAGCTGGGGAACGGCACTGGCAAGGGTTTTGGCTAAAAATGGTCATCAGGTAACGGTTTGGTCCATTATGGAAGAGGAAATTGCAATGTTAAAGGAAAAGAGGGAGCATGAGACAAAGCTTCCGGGAGTAAAGCTTCCTGAATCCATTCAATTTACTACGGACTTAAAAGAAGCCATAGAAAATAAGGATATGCTGGTTTTGGCGGTTCCGTCTCCTTATACAAGGAGCACATCCAGATCCATGGCTCCTTTTGTAAAGGAAGGACAGCTCATTGTTAATGTGGCTAAAGGAATCGAAGATGTTACCTATATGACCCTGACAGATATTATAGAAGAAGAGATTCCACAGGCTTCTGTTGCCGTGTTATCCGGACCTTCCCATGCGGAAGAAGTGGGAAAGGATATGCCTACTACTTTGGTGGCAGGCGCTGCAAAGAAAGAAACGGCGGAATATATTCAAAATGCCTTTATGTGTGATTTTATCAGAGTTTACACAAGTCCTGATGTGCTTGGTATCGAGCTTGGGGGCGCTTTAAAAAATGTAGTGGCGCTTGCTGCAGGAATTGCTGACGGTCTGGGATGTGGAGATAATACCAAGGCTGCTTTGATCACCAGAGGAATTGCGGAAATTGCAAGGCTGGGTGTGGCAATGGGGGGCAAGCTGGAATCCTTTACAGGATTGACAGGAATCGGCGATCTGATTGTAACCTGTTCTTCCATGCATTCCCGCAACAGAAGAGCCGGTATGCTCATCGGTCAGGGCTGCACATATGAACAGGCAATGGATGAAGTCAAGATGGTGGTGGAAGGTGTATATTCTGCTAAAGCTGCCGCGGGGCTTTCCAAGAAGTATGATATTTCCATGCCCATCGTGCAGGAAGTCAATGATATACTATTTGGAGGAAAGCCGGCATCGGAGGCGGTAACTGATCTGATGTTCAGGGATAAGAGAAGTGAGGCAAATTCTCTTACCTGGGAAGAATAATATATATAATTTAATGGATAACCGAATTATAGTCTCAGGCGTTTATAAGTATCTTCAAATGATCAGATATTTATAAATGCCTGGGATTTCGTTTTTTTGACCGGTTCAAAATTTCGAATAAAAAGAAATTGTATATTGACATTTATTGAGCGGTAATGTTAATATTTATTCAAAGCATATATTTCTAATTTTCTCATGCACAATCTGGTGCATTCTATTTTCTGCCAAATGGCGTCTGAAATCAATGCTTTTAAATCCAATCAATTTATTTAAAAGCAGGAGTTTCGGAAGGCGGAATACAAAGGCAGAAAAGGTAACTCCTGTGAAAAGGAGGTACTCAATGGAAAAAGGAAATTCGATAGTTTTTTGAATCCTACAGATTTTCCTTCATTAGAATTAAAAGTAACAGTTTTAAATATTAACTCTGGTATGAATGAGCACATCAAGGAAAAATGTCCTTCACTTAAAGACTATATAATCTATGTGGAAAAAATAAGAAAATATGCTGATGGTATGGAACTGAAAGATGCAGTAGAGCGGGCTGTGGAAGAGTGTATTGCAGAAAATGTACTTGTTGATTTTCTGCGCAGCCAAAGAGCTGAGGTGATTAAATTGAGCATTTATGAATATGATGAAGAACGTGAAATGCAGTTGATCAGGGAAGGAGAGCGGGAAATCGGAAGAGAGGAAGGAAAAGATAAAATCAATGAGTTATATCAGCGATTAAAGTCTGATAGCCGCATGGATGACATTTTAAGAGCAATTGATGATAAGGAATACCAAAATATGCTCATGGAAGAGTGCGGAATATAAATCTTAGTGAATCGGTAATAACAAAATAGGACGGGAAAACAATAAAAAACATCTTTGACAATGAAGATCAAAGATGTTTTTTATACAGGTCATAATTATTTATTAAGTATCTTGTTATCGAATGGCATTTACGATCTCAGCCGTTGTCTTAGGTTTATTCATAGAATAAATATGTATTCCGTCTGCACCGTATTCCTGTAAATCCAAAATCTGTCTGATAGCATAATCAATACCAGCTTTTCGCATATCTTCAGGATTATCTCCATACTTAGCCAGCAGATCGGAAAATGCCTTTGGAATGGAAGTGCCTGATAAGGAAATGCTGGTTGCAACCTGTTTTGTGGAAGTAATAGGCATGATACCTGCATGAATGGGAACGGTAATGCCGTTTGCCAGACAATTTTCCTGAAAATCATAGAATACATCATTGTTCATAAAAAGCTGTGTGATCAGGAAGTCACAGCCGGTATCAACTTTTGCTTTTAGTCTTGCAAGGTCTGCCCGCTTACTCATGGCTTCAAAATGAGTTTCAGGATAGCATGCACCTGCAATATGCAGAGAGGTTTTGGATTTTAAATAAGCGATCAGTTCATTGGCATAAGCAAAATCCCTGCTTTCATATTGTTCATCGGTCATGGCAGCAGGGCGGTCACCTCTTAATGCAAGAACGTGGTCTACATTAGCAGAAGCTAACTCTTCGCATACTCTGTCAATATCTTCTTTTTTATTTCCCACACAGGTCATATGAGCCAATGCTTTAATATGAAGTGTGTTCTGAATATACGAAGCGATTTCCACAGTCTTTTTGGAACGGCTTCCGCCTGCTCCGTAAGTTACGGAAATAAACTCGGGATTCAATGCGCTTAATTTATCCAAAGTGGCATAAACGCCTTCAAATTCATCATCCTTTTTGGGTGGGAAAACCTCAAAAGAAAGTGAAGTTTTTTTTGTTTTAAAAGCATCTTTCATCATTTTTCTAACTCCTGTTCCTTGCTTTCTTTTAGGGAATTTTTCATTGATTTTTGCAATTTCAATTCCGCTTTTTCTTGTGTTTCAAACGTTAATATTGTATCATGTTAGTAATTGGTTTGCAAATTCATAGGATATAGGTTTTTTTGATTATCTGATATAGGATTTTTCAATAGCAAATGAATTGAGAAAAATGTAAAAAATACGGCGCAGCAGCGTTAATAAAATACAATAGGAAAGGAACAGGAAAAATGGAGACAAATTTTAATTCCACCGCTGACTATGTTGCCAGTCCGGAATTGCTTGCAAGTGTCAATGTGGCAATTGCACTGGAAAAACCATTATTGATCAAAGGAGAGCCGGGGACGGGAAAAACCATGCTTGCCAAGGCTGTGGCAAACTCCCTGGGCAGGAAACTGATCATCTGGAACATTAAATCCACAACAAAAGCACAGGATGGTCTGTATATGTACGATACCATTCAGCGACTGTATGACGGACAGTTTGGAGAAGAAGGGGTAGATGATATTTCCCGTTATATTAAACTGGGAAAACTGGGAGAGGCTTTTGAAGATGATGAACAGGTCATTTTGCTGATCGATGAGATCGACAAAGCGGATCTGGAATTCCCCAATGACTTATTATGGGAATTGGATCAGATGGAATTTTATATTCATGAGACCAAACGTATGGTAAAGGCAAAACAGAGACCTATCGTTATCATTACTTCCAATGCGGAAAAGGAACTGCCAGACGCTTTCCTGCGCCGCTGTATTTTCCATTATATTGATTTCCCGGATGAGACTTTGATGGAACAGATCGTCAGAACTCATTATCCGGATGTGGAAGCAAATTTGTTAAAAAATGCCATGGATGTATTTTATCAGATACGTTCCATTCGTGATATACGTAAGAAACCAAGCACTTCCGAGCTGATCGACTGGATCAATGCGCTGCAGATGAACGGCATTGAACCTGACAGGATCAGGGCGGAGCTGCCTTTTGTAGGTGTTGTAGTCAAAAAAGACGAAGATTTGGAGACGGTAAAACATTATGTTCAGTAAGTTCTTTTATGAATTAAAAGCAAAAGGACTGGATGTATCTTTAAGTGAATGGCTGACATTACATGGGGCACTTGATAAAGGGCTTGCCAACAGTTCTCTGACGGAGTTTTACTATTTGTCCCGCAGTATCCTGGTGAAGAGTGAGACGGATTTTGATAAGTTTGACACAGCCTTTATGGAGCATTTTAAGGATGTGGAAAAGGATACGGAAGTTGGGGCGGAGATGCTGCGCTGGCTGGATAAATCCGAGGAAATGAAAGCGCTTTTGGAAAAGGAAGAGAAAAAGTGGCTGGATACGCCTCAGGAGGAGGTCCAGGTCGATAAGGAAGACGTGGAGACCAAGTTTAAGGAACGTCTGAGAGATCAGGACAGCGAGCACAACGGCGGCAACTTCTGGATCGGAACCATGGGTAAAACTGCATTTGGTAACAGCGGCAATTTTGTAGGCGGCATTCGTGTAGGCGGCGCCCCCGGCAACCAGAGTGCCTTTGAGGTCATCGGTGCGAGGAAGTACCGGGATTTTCGTAATGACAGGATTTTAGATAACAGACAGTTTCAGACAGCGTTCCGTAAGCTGCGCCAGTACTCAACCAGACTGGATATTCCCAAGACGGAGCTGGATCTTAACGGAACTATTGACAAAACCTGTAATAACGGCGGGCTTTTGGAAATCGTTATGGAAAAGCCACGTAAAAATGCGGTGAAGCTCTTATTGCTTATGGATTCCGGCGGGACCATGATTCCCTATACATCTTTGATGAACCGGTTATTTCAGGCGGTCAATAAGTCCAATCATTTCAAGGATGTAAAATGTTATTATTTCCATAACTGTATTTATTCCAAGTTATATAAGACACCCGAATGTGAAAACGGGGACTGGGTGGATACGGAATGGATGTTTCGGAATCTGGATAGTGATTACAAAGTCATTATCGTGGGAGATGCGGCTATGGCTCCCGAAGAATTGTATTCAGAGACAGGAAATTACAGAGGTCCAAATGGCGGTCTGTCAGGCTGGGACTGGCTGAACCTTGTGAAAAAGCATTACAAAAAGATTGTCTGGATGAATCCCAAGATGTCACCAAGACCTGCTCCCTGGAGGGAAGCGGAAACTGCGATCCAAAAGATTCTTCCCATGTATCTGTTATCTGTGGATGGATTAAATGAAGCCATGGCAGAGTTAATGAGAAAAAAGTAATAGCGGATATATAAGAGCGTAGAAAAGAAAAACAAATTGGAATGAATAAAAACTCCTTTGCATATATTTTACCAGTATATACAAGGGGGTTTTTTATGGACAATTTTCAATTATACAAAGACATCAGTATGAGAACAGGCGGAGAACTCTACTTAGGTGTCGTAGGTCCTGTCAGAAGCGGTAAATCCACATTTATCAAAAGATTTATGGATGTATGTGTAGTGCCAAACATGGCAGATGATTATACGAAAAAGCTGGTAGTGGATGAACTGCCTCAAAGTGCGGCAGGAAAGACTATTACCACTACGGAACCCAAATTCGTTCCCAAGGAAGCGGCAAAAATTTCCCTTGAAAACGATATGGAAGTGAAAGTGCGTCTCATTGACTGTGTGGGATATATGGTGGATGGCGCCAGCGGTCATATGGAGAACGATGCGGAAAGAATGGTAAAAACGCCCTGGTTTGAAGAAGAGATACCCTTTACCCAGGCTGCGGAAGTGGGAACCAGAAAAGTTATCTACGATCATTCCACCATCGGGATCGTCATTACGACTGACGGCAGCTTTACAGATATTCCTGCAGAAAATTACATACCGGCAACAGAACGGACGATCATGGAGTGCAAGCAGTTAAAGAAGCCTTTTGTAGTGCTTGTAAATACAGAAAAACCTCAGTCCAAAGAAGCAAAGGAGTTAGCTGAAGGTATCAGACAAAAGTTTGACGTTACGGCAATTCCCATGAACCTGGCACAGCTGAAAAAGGAAGACATGGAAACTCTGCTGTCGGAAATACTGTTGGAATTTCCTATTTCCAGAATTGAATTTTATATGCAGGGCTTTGTGGAAATGCTGCCCGCAACCCATCCCCTTAAAGTAGAACTGACAGAGCAGTTAAAGGAACAGATGGGGCAATATAACTGCATGAAGGATCTTATGGAACATCCCGTTACCCTGGAAAGCAAGTATATTAAAAAAATGAAGACTGATTCGGTCAATATGGCAGACGGTTCTGTCCGCATTGATCTGACCATTGCCGACGAATGTTATTATGAACTGCTCAGCGATCTGTTGGGAGAAGAAATTACATCAGAGTACCAGTTTTTCAGTAAACTTCGGGAGCTTGCCTCGGTCTCCAGAGAATACGAAAGCGTATTGCCTGCTATTACTATGGTCAGACAAAAGGGCTATGGCGTCATGAAGCCCAAACGAGATGAAATTACCTTAGGTAAACCGGAAGTGATCAAACACGGCAATAAGTTTGGTGTAAAGATGAAAGCGGAAAGTCCTTCCGTACATTTGATTCGTGCCAATATCGAGACGGAAATTGCACCTATTGTAGGGACGAAGGAGCAGGCGGAAGATCTGATCCGCTATATTGAAGATGCGGATAATGAAGAAGGCAGCATTTGGGAAACCAATATTTTTGGCAAGAGCATTGAACAGCTTGTGGAGGACGGTATTCAGAGCAAGTTAGCCATGATCGGAGATGAAAGTCAGATCAAGCTGCAGGATTCCATGCAGAAGATTGTCAATGATACCAACGGCGGAATGGTCTGCATTATTATATAAAGGATAAAATTATTCCAATGAATTATCTTCAAATCCCCTTATTTTTATGATATGCTAATCTATATCACAAAATAAGGGGTGTTTTTATGAATCAGATATATGATAAAGTTGAAAATTGTTTAAAAAGTGTCAGAAAAGTGACGGATTTTGTACCCAGGGTTGCCATTGTGCTGGGATCGGGACTGGGAGATTATGCTGACGATATCCGGGTGGAAGCGGAAATTGATTATAAGGATATTGAAGGCTTTCCTGTTTCTACCGTACCGGGACATGCAGGCAAATTTATTTTTGGTTATGTGGGACAGGTTCCTGTTGTATGTATGAAGGGCAGGGTTCATTACTATGAAGGCTATGATATATCCGATGTGGTCCTTCCTGCCAGATTGATGAAAATGATGGGAGCGGAAATTTTGTTCCTGACCAACGCTTCCGGTGGAATTAATCCGGATTTTAAAGCGGGCTCATTCATGATGCTGACAGATCATATTTCCACCTTTGTGCCCAATCCCTTGATCGGTCCTAATATTGAAGAGTTTGGAACCAGATTTCCTGATATGAGCCATGTATATGATGAAAAGCTCCAGGAGATTTTAAGGGAGACAGCAAAGGAAAATGGTATTCATTTAAATGAAGGTGTTTATATCCAGTTTACCGGTCCTTCTTTTGAATCCCCTGCGGAGATCAGAATGGCAGCTTCTTTGGGGGCAGACGCAGTGGGTATGTCAACGGTTGTGGAAGCCATTGTGGCAAACCATATGGGAATGCGGATCTGCGGAGTGTCCTGTGTATGCAATCTGGCGGCCGGAATTTCCCAAACACCTTTGACCCACGAAGAAGTACAGCAGGCAGCAAATGAAGCGGCGCCGAAATTTAAAAAGCTTTTAACAGAATCAGTTAAGAAATTTTAAGCAAAATCCGGGTGGGATAATCTATGATCGATCTGAATATGAAATCAAACCTGATCCAAAAAGCCATAGAGGCAAGAAATAATGCTTATGCACCATATTCCGGGTATCTGGTAGGTGCAGCGCTCCTTTGTGAGGACGGCAGCATTTATACAGGCTGTAATGTGGAAAATGCTTCTTATGGGGCGACCAACTGCGCAGAGCGTACGGCGGTATTTAAAGCAGTCAGTGAGGGCAGGCAGCAATTTAGCGCTATTGCCATAGCCGGTGGGAGAAAGACGGATATGGAAAAGGATATGGCTTTGGACTATGCATTTCCCTGCGGCATATGCAGACAAGTCCTTCGGGAATTTTCCGATCCGGAAAAGATGATAGTGCTGGTCTGCAAAAGTACAGAGGATTACAAAGAAATGACTTTGGAGCAGTTGCTGCCGGAGTCATTTGGTCCTGCTAATCTGGAATAAGAAGTGCCATCAGAATTCGGATGAAAATTTTGCAGGAAGCATGTTTTATGATACCTGTCAATGATTTGAATAATAATTTCTAAAAGAAGGAAAAAAGATGAATACAAGATTTTATAATGCAAAGATTTTAACTATGGAAGAGCCTATAAAGATAATAGAAGGAGAATTATGGGTTGGCGGCAGCGCCATTCTCTATGTGGGAGACGGTACAGATAAAGAAAGGGTTTATGAAAAAAACGGCAATCAGCCTATTATCTGGGACGAAGAGATCGACTGCAGGGGGAATCTGCTGATGCCGGGATTTAAAGATGCTCATACCCATTCGGCAATGACACTGCTTCGTTCCTATGCGGATGACATGCCTTTGCAGGACTGGCTCAATAAGCAGGTATTTCCTGTGGAGGCAAAGCTGGAATCCGAGGATATTTATCATCTGACCAAGCTGGCTGTTTTGGAATATCTTACAAGCGGTATTACCGGTGTCATGGAAATGTATCTGGAACCCAGAGCCATACAGGAGGCGTTTACTGAATGCGGTATGAGAAATGCCCAGGTCAGCGGAATCAACAAATTCGGTCCTTCCTTAGAAGAACTGGAGAACCGTTATCTGAGCTTAAACGGACAAAATGAACTGTCTTCCTTTATGCTGGGATTTCATGCGGAATACACCTGTTCCAAAGAACTGTTACAGGATATAGCAGCAATGGCACACAAATATAAAGCTCCTGTATTTACCCATAATGCGGAAACTGCTTTAGAGGTGGAAGAGTGTAAGGAACGCTATGGAGTGACACCTACGGTCTTATTTGACCGGTTAGGCATTTATGACTTTGGCGGCGGTGGTTATCACTGTGTCCATATGTGTGATGATGATTTTGAGGTATTTAAGAAAAGAAACCTGATCGCAGTTACAAATCCTGCCTCCAATCTGAAGCTGGCAAGCGGCATTGCGCCGATTTCCAGATATTTACAGGAAGGGATTCCTGTGGCGATCGGTACTGACGGACCCGCAAGCAATAACTGTCTAGACATGTTCAGAGAAATGTTTCTGGTAACGGGGCTTGCCAAATACCGGGATGGTGACGCATCCAGTACAAATGCTTTGGAAGTCTTAAAAATGGCAACAGTAAACGGGGCAAAAGCCATGGGATGGAAGGATTGTGAGACCTTAGCCGAAGGCAGCAAGGCAGATCTGATCATGATCGATCTCCATCAGCCCAATATGCAGCCTTTGCATAACATACCTAAAAATATCGTATATGCAGGCAGTAAGCAAAATGTGAAGCTGACCATGATAAACGGTAAGATATTATATGAAAACGGCAATTTCCATATAGGAACTGATCCGGAAGAAATTTATGAAAAGTGCAATGCAATTTCAAAAAGACTGCAGCTGGAGGCATAATAAATGGAATATATGACTTTTTTTGCAGTCATAGTATTGCTGGTTGTGATGATTATGATCACAGGGAAAATCGAAGAGAAAAAGGCAAGGCATGCCTTTCGCATCAGATTGCAGAGACAGTATGGCAGTCATTCCGATAAAAAATATGCAGACGGAAGAATGGAGAGCATAGTTTCTGCCGTCAGATACAAGGAAACGGAAAATACAGAAAAAGAGCCTTTTCTTATTGATGATATTACATGGAATGATCTGGAAATGGACCGGATATTTCAATCCCTGGATTATACCCGTTCTGCAGCAGGAGAGGAAGCCTTATACAGATGGCTGCGCATGCCTGTTTTTCAGGAGGAAGTATTACAGGAAAGGGAAAAGCATTTCCGCTTTTTTGCTGCACATGAAAAGGACAGGCTGGATTATCTGCAGTTTATGGCAGATGTAGGCAGGACAGGGAAATATTCTGTCTATGATTATCTGGACTATTTGGATGGCTTGCAGGAAAACAACTGCCTTCTGACCAAGATCATAGATATTGTTATGATCTTATGCCTGATATCAGGAATTGCAGTCAATGGATATTTTCTCATTCCTTTTGCCATACTTTTGCTGTATCACAGTTTTACTTATATGAAGAAAAAGAGAGAGATAGAGCCTTTTCTGACCACCTTTTCCTATTTTATCAGGATTTTGGACAGTGTGAAGGAATTTGATAAAATGTCCGGTGAGTTTCGGGAGGAGTTCGCAAAGGAAATAAGCAGGATCAGGTCAGACAAGAATGTATTTGCTTCTTTCAGAAGATTATCATTTCTGGCTTTGGATAATCATGCGGGTTCTGATCCTATGGAAATCAGTAAAATGCTCCTTACTTATTTGAATATGATCTTTCATCTGGATCTGATCAAGCTGTATTCCATGCTTCATACGGTAAAAGAAAAAAAGCAGGTTTTAATTGAACTGCTCCGGAGCATGGGAGAGATCGAGGCGTGTGTCAGTGTGGCTTATGCCAGAGCCTCCTTTGAGGAGTATACGGTTCCGGAGTTTGTGGAGTGGCAAAAGGATGGAACAATGATCTTAGAAGCAGAAGATCTGTTTCATCCCCTCATAGAGCATCCGGTGAAAAACTCTTTTTCTCAAAGGCGGGGCATGCTGCTGACCGGTTCCAATGCATCGGGAAAATCTACTTTTTTGAAAGCGGTAGCCATAAACGCTTTGCTGGCGCAGACTATTCATACAGCCTGTGCAGGAGAATACAGAGGAAATTTTTTCCGCATCTATTCATCTATGGCTTTAAGAGACAGCTTACAGCAGGGTGAAAGCTATTTCATTGTGGAGATCAAGTCCATTAAACGGATCTTTGACGGAGCGGAAAGAAGTGGAGTTCCGGTTCTTTGTACCATTGATGAGGTGCTTCGGGGAACCAATACGGCAGAACGGATTGGGGCAAGCACAGAGCTGCTTAAAGCGTTATCAAAAAAAGGTGTCCTGTGTTTTGCAGCAACCCATGATCTGGAGCTGACAACACTGCTGGAAGATTATATGGATAATTATCATTTTGAAGAAATGGTGGAAGGAGCGGATATCATATTCCCTTATGGATTGCAAAAGGGATGTGCAAAGGGCAGAAATGCCATTAAGCTGCTCTTAGCATTTGGATTTGATCAGGATCTGGTGGATAGGGCGGAAAAATTAGCAGGAGGTTTTGCGTGAAAGTAAGTATTTATACGGACGGTTCTGCAAGAGGAAACCCGGATGGACCGGGAGGCTACGGAACCATCTTACAATATGTGGACACAGGCGGAACCCTTCATGAAAGGGAATTATCTGCCGGCTATAAAAAGACCACCAACAACCGAATGGAGCTGATGGCGGTGATCGTGGGGCTGGAGGCATTAAACAGACCATGTGAAGTGGAATTGTATTCCGACTCTAAATATGTTATTGATGCTTTTGAAAAGAACTGGGTGGATGCCTGGCTGAAAAACGGATGGAAAAACAGTCAGAAAAAGCCTGTGAAAAACATCGATCTTTGGAAAAGGCTATTAGAAGCTAAAAAACAGCATCAGGTGCATTTTAACTGGGTGAAAGGCCACGCAGGACATCCGGAAAATGAACGCTGTGACAGGCTTGCCACAAGTGCTGCTGACGGGGGAAACTTACTTGACGATTGCCCGTCTGCGGTGTATGATTGACCCATAAGCGGCTGTCAAAGCGGAAAGGAAACTTTGAGATATGAACAATTTTGTATTATTTATTAATTCTTTTTTATCCTATATACTTTTGTTTCTGGTTATTGTTGTAGTTGCAGGCATTGCCATGTTTATCGGCATTACCATGCGTAAAAAAGCAAATGAAAAGGAAGCAGCATTGGAAAACGATGCTGATACAGAGGAAGAACAGAAAACAGTTACGGAATAAAAGCCATAATTGTGCAAAACAGAATAAATAAGGGGCTGCCGGGACCATAAGCATTTCTATTGGGAAGATGAGATGCTTATGGTCCCGACAGCCCCCTCTTCAATATGGAGGAGAAACAATGGAACAAAAGCGGAATTATGATTTCATTTTGTGGGATGTGGATGGAACTCTTCTGGATTTTCTGCGATCGGAGCGATATGCTTTGACTGACTGCCTGAACTATTATAAACTTCCGGTCAGTGAGGAGATCATTGCCGCCTATTCTGCTATTAATGATAAGTGCTGGAAGAAGCTGGAACGGGGCGAGGTGGAAAAGTCCTGGGTATTGATACATAGATTTGAAGAGCTTTTTGAATATCTGCATATTACAGATGTAGATGTGCGGGAATTTCAAAAGCGGTATCAGTATAAGCTGGGAAGTGTCTTTTACTTTCAGGATCATGCCTTAGAGCTTCTGGCAAAATTGAAAAAGGATTTTAAACAATATATTGTAACAAACGGTGTAGAGGATACCCAGCGCAGAAAACTGAAGCTGTCAGGGATTGTGGATCTGATGGATGATATATTTATTTCCCAATGTATGGGTTATGAAAAGCCCAATCCCCGGTTTTTTGAAAAGTGTCAGGAAAAGATAGAAAAGGATTTGGGAAAAAGAATTGATAAAAGCCGTATGCTGATCGTGGGAGATTCCCTGACCAGTGATATGAAGGGCGGAAATCAGTTTGGAATCCATTGCTGCTATTATCATAGAGGCTTTAGTGCGGAAGCTTTCAATGAACAGGAAGGCGGTTTGAAGAAAGCCGAAGGGCAGCCTTTTGTAATAGACGGAGTAAAATTGGATTATATGATCGGAAATCTCTGGGAGGTTGAACAGATTTTATGGCAAAGTCATCAAATCAAAAATTAAAGCAATTATATCTGCTCCGGATATTATCGGAATATACTGACGAAAATCACGCCATGACAACCCAGGAACTGATCGAGAAGCTGGCAGAATACGATGTCAGTGCGGAAAGAAAGAGCATATACAGTGATATCGAAGCCCTGAATACCATGGGATTCGATATTCTCAATGATAAAAGCCGTAATCACAACGGATATTATATGGCATCCAGGGATTTTGAACTGCCGGAGTTAAAGCTGCTGGTAGATGCGGTGCAGTCATCCAGGTTTATTACGGAAAAGAAATCCAAGGAATTGATCGGCAAGCTGGAGAAGCTTTGCAGCAAATATGACGGAAGCAGGCTTCAGCGTCAGGTCTATGTGTCGGACAGACTGAAAACAGAAAATGAAAATATCTATTATAATGTGGACGGTATACATGAAGCCATTCAAAAGGACAGACAGATTTCATTCCGATATTATGAGTGGGATGCGGATAAAAACATGCGCTATAAAAAGGAAGGGAAACGTTATGTCGTAAGCCCTTATCTGCTGGTATGGAATGACGCCAATTATTATCTGGTGGCATATGAGGAAGAAAGCGGCATGATCAGGCACTACAGGGTGGATAAGATGACCGGTCTGCAGGAAACGGAGAATGGGCGGCTTGGTAAATCAGAATATCAGGCTTTTTCGCCGGGAATGTATACCAGAAAAAGCTTTCAGATGTTTGGAGGAGAAGAAACAACAGTTACCATGCAGTGTGATGAAAGTATGGCAGGTGTTATGATTGACCGTTTTGGTAAAGAGGTGGTAATGCGCCGGCTGCCGGAAGGAAAGCTTCAGGTCCGTACGGAAATTGTGGTCAGTCCGCCTTTTTATGGATGGGTTGCAGGATTAAACGGAAAAGTAAAGATCACCGCACCGGAAGAGGTAGCAGAGGAAGCAAAAGAATATTTGCTGAAATTATTGGAAAAGTGGAATCAATAAGTTTTATAGAAGATGCAGCTGCTGTTTTGGGCGGAAATTGGTACATAAATTGAGATAGAAATGAGGAGACAGAAGATGGAATTTGCAGACAGAATGAAAGGTTATGAGGAAGGCATTTTTCAGGTACTGAATGAAATGAGATTAAAAAAGGAACAGGCAGGAGAAAAGGTCTACAATTTTTCTGTAGGAACTCCTGATTTTCAGCCGGCGCCTCATATTATAAAAGCGGTGTCTGAGGCGGCTTCCAAACCGGAAAATTATAAATATTCCCTGGGGGATATGCAGGAGCTGACAAAGGCAGTCATTGACAGATATGCAGCAAGATACGGAGTAAAGATTTCTGATGAAGAAGTGACTTCCGTATATGGTTCTCAGGAGGGAATTGCACACATCTGCTTTGCCCTTTGCAATCCCGGTGATGTTGTACTGGTTCCCAATCCCGGTTATCCGGTTTTTACCTTCGGACCTTCTCTGGCAGGAGCAGAGATCAAAACCTATGATTTAATAGAAGAAAAAGGATATCTTCCTGATTTGTCTGATATAGATGAGGAAACGGCAAAGGCGGCAAAATGTATTGTGGTTTCCTATCCTTTAAATCCTGTTTGTAAATGTGCGCCGCCATCATTTTATGAGGAACTTATTGCATGGGCAAAGAAACATGATGTGATCATTATTCATGACAATGCTTATTCAGATATTGTATATGATGGAAAAGTGGGCGGCTCCTTTTTAGCCCATGAAGGTGCGAAAGATACAGGGGTGGAATTTTACTCCCTGTCCAAGTCTTACAATTATACGGGAGCCAGAATGGCATTTCTGGCGGGCAACAAAGAAATCGTACAGACTTTTAAAAGGATGCGCAGCCAAATAGATTACGGAACCTTTTATCCGGTACAGTTTGGGGCTGTTGCAGCGCTGACCGGTCCGGATTCCTGTGTAAAGGAACAATGCGGCAAATATGAGGAAAGACGCAATGCCCTTTGCGATGGTTTTACACAGGCGGGATGGAAGTTTGAAAGAAGTGAAGGGACTATGTTTGCCTGGGCAAAGATTCCGGAAGGTTTTGAAGATGATGTGGAATTTGTAAAAACCTTATTTGAAAAGACGGGAGTTCTCTGTACCCCTGGAAGCAGCTTTGGAACCCTGGGCAAAGGACATGTGCGTTTTGCGCTGGTTTTGCCGGTAGAAGTGATCGGGGAAGCAGTGAAAGCTGTCAGGAACAGCGATATTTTGAATGGATGAGTGATCCGGTTAAATCAATCCGGTCAATAAACGGAGTGGTGATTTTTCACAAAATCGCCGCTCTTTTTATGTGAAAATTTCAAGACAACCTTTTGTTGACAGTCCCAAGGTCTTTGGATATACTTGTATTTAAACCACAACATCTTGTGCTTGTTTACATAATGTTGGCACATTTTGTTGATGGTCTTGTTTTTTGGAGTTATGTAGAAAGAGGGAGGCTGTTATAATGTCCGATACAGTACAAAAGCAGGAAACAGAAAAGGATTACGGTAAAGAATTTCAGACAAAGGTTCCTGTAAAAGTTATTAAGAAAGACGGGAGTAAAGAGGCGTTTAATGTTCAGAAGGTTATTAACGCAGTTGGAAAGAGTGCATATCGTGCATTGACAAAATTTACAGATGAGGAAAAGGATCATATTTGTCAATATGTTGTAGATAAAGTAGATGAACTGGAGCAGGAAGAAATTCCCATTCCCATTATGCACAATATTGTAGAGAGTGCATTAGAGCAGGTTAAACCCATTGTGGCAAAAAGCTATCGGGATTACCGCAACTACAAGCAGGATTTTGTGCGCATGATGGATGACGTATATAAGAAAAGCCAGTCCATTATGTATATCGGAGATAAGGAAAATGCCAATACGGACAGTGCCCTTGTTTCAACCAAGAGAAGCCTGATCTTCAATCAGTTCAATAAAGAGCTTTACCAGAAATTCTTTATGACAACAGAAGAAATCCAGGCATGCCGGGATGGCTATATTTATGTACATGATATGTCTGCAAGAAGAGATACCATGAACTGCTGCCTCTTTGATGTGGCAAGCGTTTTGACCGGCGGTTTTGAAATGGGAAATATCTGGTATAACGAGCCCAAGACCCTGGATGTGGCATTTGATGTGATCGGCGATATCGTATTGTCGGCGGCGAGCCAGCAGTATGGCGGCTTTACTGTTCCTGAGGTGGATAAGATATTAGAGCCTTATGCAGAGAAGTCCTATCAGAGAAATATCAAAAAATATCTGCGTCTGGGAATCGATCAGGAAAGCGCAGAAGCGGAAGCACTGGCAGATGTCAGCAAGGAATTTGAACAGGGATTCCAGGGCTGGGAGTATAAATTCAATACGGTAGCAAGCAGCCGTGGCGATTATCCTTTTATTACCGTAACAGCAGGTATCGGTACGGGAAGATTTGCAAAGCTTGCCACCATTACCATGTTAAATGTCCGTAGAAAAGGACAGGGTAAAAAAGAGTGCAAAAAGCCGGTTTTATTTCCCAAGATCGTATTTTTATATGATGAAAACCTCCACGGACCGGGAAAAGAACTGGAGGATGTATTTGAAGCAGGAGTGAAATGTTCTTCTAAGACTATGTACCCCGACTGGCTGAGCCTCACAGGAAAAGGCTATATTGCCAGCATGTACAAACAGTACGGCAAAGTTATTTCCCCCATGGGATGCCGTGCCTTCCTTTCTCCCTGGTACGAAAGGGGCGGAATGCATCCGGCAGATGAAAATGATTCTCCCGTATTTGTGGGAAGATTTAATATCGGTGCTGTTTCCCTGCATCTGCCCATGATCCTGGCAAAATCCAGACAGGAGAATAAGGATTTTTATGAAGTTCTTGACTACTATCTGAATCTGATCAGGCAGCTTCATATCAGAACCTATGCCTACTTAGGAGAGATGCGTGCATCTACGAACCCCTTGGCATATTGTGAAGGCGGCTTTTTGGGAGGCCATTTACAGCTTCATGACAAGATCAAACCGATTTTGAAATCGGCTACGGCTTCCTTCGGCATTACGGCATTTAATGAATTGCAGGAATTATATAATGGTAAATCTCTGGTTGAAGACGGCGCTTTCGCTTTGGAAGTTTTGGAGCATATCAATGCCAAGATCAATGAGTTTAAAGAAGAAGACGGCAATCTGTATGCCATTTACGGTACGCCGGCAGAGAATCTCTGCGGTCTGCAGGTAAAGCAGTTCAGGGCAAAATACGGAATCATTGAAGGTGTTTCCGACAAGGAATATGTCAGCAACAGTTTCCATTGCCATGTATCCGAAGATATTACACCAATTGAAAAACAGGATCTGGAATATCGTTTCTGGGAAATGGCAAACGGCGGCAAGATCCAGTATGTAAAATACCCCATTGATTATAATCTGGATGCGATTAAGACCCTGATCCGCAGGGCAATGGATATGGGCTTTTATGAAGGTGTAAATCTGTCTCTGGCATATTGTGATGACTGCGGACATCAGGAACTGGAAATGGATGTCTGTCCTGCATGCGGAAGCCGGAATCTGACCAAGATCGACAGGATGAACGGATATCTGGCTTATTCCAGAGTTCACGGAGATACAAGACTTAGTGATGCCAAAATGGCAGAAATTGCAGAAAGAAAGTCCATGTAGGGGGATTTCCAGATGAGATATCATAATATAACAAAGGACGACATGTTAAATGGTGACGGATTGCGGGTAGTATTGTGGGTGGCAGGCTGCTCCCATTGCTGCAAGGACTGCCATAATCCTATTACATGGGACCCTAACGGCGGCGTACTTTTTGATGAAGAAGCCAAGGCAGAACTATTTGAACAGTTGGACAAATCCTATATTTCAGGAATTACCTTTTCGGGAGGGGACCCACTTCATGCGGCAAACCGTCTGGATGTGAGAAACCTCATGGAGGAGATCAAGACCAGATATCCGAATAAGACCATCTGGCTTTATACAGGAGATGTATGGGAAAATATTCTCCATTATCCGCTTATGAAATTTGTAGATGTCCTGGTAGACGGAGAATTTGTGGCGGATTTAAAAGATCCTAAGCTGTTGTGGAAGGGAAGCAGCAACCAGAGGGTTATCGATGTGCAAAAAACCCTTGCCCAGACAGACCAGACCGTACCGGTTCTTCACTGCCGGGATTATTCATAATGAAGGATTGTAATGATTCGTACAGAATAAATCAAAACAGATATAGGAGCCAGACAGCTATGACAGAAAAAATTGAAATTCAATACATCAATGATGAAATAGAAAGGTTGAAGTATATCGACGGCAAATCCGACTGGATCGACCTTCGAAGCAGTGAGCATGTGGAAATGAAAGCCGGAGAATTCAGGCTGATCAATCTGGGCGTGGCAATGAAGCTGCCGGAAGGCTATGAAGCCCATATTGTGCCAAGAAGCTCTACATTTAAAAATTTCGGGATCATTCAGACCAATCACTGCGGCATTGTGGATGAAAGCTATTGCGGACCGGAGGACTGGTTTTATATGCCGGCATATGCTCTCCGTGATACAGTGATCGAAGTCAATGACCGCATCTGTCAGTTTCGCATTGAAAAGCACCAGCCCACCATTGATTTTGTAGAGGTGGAAAAGCTGGAAGGAAAGAACAGGGGCGGCATCGGCAGCACCGGGAAAAATTGAAAAAATTTTCCTAAGGTGGAATAATAAGACTCCTTTTTGCAAAACTAATCTTAAAAAGTTTTGTAAAAGGAGTTTTTATATTTTGAGAAAATCAGATAGAAATAAACCGGTTACTTTTTATGAAAGCAAAATGAAAACTGATCTGGAAGAGAACATGGAATATCTCAACGGAAAACTGGCAGTGGATGCCAATTTTGATGTGGTATATCGTGTTATTGAGATCGGCGGAAAAAAAGCCTGTATGTATTTTGTAGACGGTTTTTGCAAGGATGAACTGATGCAGAAACTGCTGCAATACTTTATCTCCATAGCCCCTAAGGATATGCCGGATAATGCCCATGAGATGTCCAAGCAATGTATGCCCTATGTGGAAGTGGATTTGCAGGATGACTGGAAGAAGATCATTTACTTTATTCTTTCCGGCGTATTTGCCCTGTTCATTGACGGATATGACAAATGTATTCTCATTGATTCCAGGACATATCCGGCAAGAAGTGTTTCCGAACCGGAAAAGGACAAGGTATTAAGGGGTTCCAAGGATGGCTTTGTGGAAACGGTTGTATTCAATACAGCCCTGATCCGGAGAAGAATCCGTTCAGCGGATCTGAGAATGGAAATGATGAATGCCGGAAAGAGCTCTAAAACGGATATTGTAGTCTGCTATATGGATTCCCGTGTAGACCATGATTTTCTGGATAAGATCAAAAACCGCATCAGAAGCATTAAAGTGGATGCCCTGACCATGAACCAGGAAAGCCTTGCAGAGTGCCTTTATAAAGAAACATGGTGGAATCCTTTTCCCAAATTCAAATTTACGGAACGTCCGGATACCGCTGCCGCACAGATTCTGGAAGGAAATATTATTATCCTTGTGGATAATTCTCCTTCGGCAATGATCATGCCTACCAGTATCTTTGATGTGGTAGAAGAGGCGGATGACTATTATTTCCCGCCTATTACCGGCTCATATCTGCGCCTGTCCAGATTTCTGATCGCAATTTTAACGTATATTATGACACCGACTTTTCTGCTGATGATGCAGAATCCGGCATATATTCCTCATGGGTTTGAATTTATCATGGTAAAGGATACGGTCAATATACCGCTCATATGGCAGTTTATCATATTGGAACTGGCAATAGACGGCCTGAGGCTTGCATCAGTCAACACCCCCAATATGCTGAGCACCCCCTTAAGCGTCATGGCGGCGCTGGTATTGGGAGAATTTTCCGTAAACAGCGGATGGTTCAACTCAGAAGTCATGCTCTATATGGCATTTGTGGCAATTGCAAACTATACCCAGGCAAGCTATGAGTTGTCCTATGCCTTAAAGTTTATGAGGATCATCAATCTGATACTGACTGCAATATTCGGCATCTACGGATATATTGCAGGTGTTGCCCTTCTGGTGATCTGTATCGTATTTAACAAGACCGTTTCCGGACAGAGCTATATCTATCCTTTGCTGCCCTTTAATTTAAAACAGCTGTCCAAACGGTTTTTGAGAGGACGTCTTCCGGAGTCCAGACAGTAGTATAATTCCCGTAAAAGTGATATTAGTTTGAAAATCGGATAAAAGGATGATACAATAATCCAAAACAGATGCACAAAGGAGCTATTGTTATGAATAGATTTAAATTGGTGACTGATACTTCTGCTGATCTGCCAAGGGATTATCTGGAGCAGAATGATATAACTGTTTTGTCCCTTGCTTATATTATAGACGGAGAAACTTACGGATGGGAAAATCCCATGGATGACCATGAGTTTTATTCAAAAATGAGAAAGGGCAGCATGCCCACTACTTCTCAGGTCAATATGGGAGATGCAACAGAACTTTTTGAAGAACTCATAAAGGAAAATGATGAGATACTCTGTGTTTCCTTTTCCTCAGGTTTGAGCGGAACCTATAACAGTGTTGCAGTAGCGGCACAAAATGTATGTGAAGCCCATCCGCAAAAGAAAATCCGTGTTGTAGATACCAAGGCAGCTTCTCTTGGACAGGGATTGATGGTGGATTATGCTTTGAAAATGCGCAATGAAGGAAAGAGCCTTGATGAAACCGCAGATTTTCTGGAACAGAATTATAATCATTTCGTCCATGTATTTACTGTGGATGATCTGAATCATCTGTACAGAGGCGGAAGAGTCAGCCGTGCCACTGCCTTTGTAGGAACCCTTGCCAATATCAAACCCATTCTCCATGTAGATGACCAAGGTCATTTGATCAACATCGGCAAAGTGAGAGGGAGAAAAAAATCTCTTATAGAGCTTGTCAATCTTATGGAAAAGAAGATCGGAGATCATGTAAAAGATAATCAGAGAATTTTTATCAGCCATGGGGACAGTGCGGAGGATGCACAGTTTGTTGCAGAAGAAGTAAAGAAACGATTCGGCATTGACAGCTTTTTGATCAATTATGTAGGTCCTACCATCGGAGCACATTCAGGACCGGGAACCATTGCTTTATTCTTTTACGGGGATGAACGTTAAAGAAGATGGATTATGAGTACCGTATTAACGAAGAGAGATTGGAGTTGATACGGTACTTTTGTGAGTTGTGGGTGAAGATATGAACCAGCGGTATCAATACAGATCAGAATTTGAATATGAATTACATACTTATGAAGAAAAGATCAGTTTTGCCAAATATCAGGTACAAAGCCAGCTTAACAGTGCAATCATCAGAAAAAAGCAGGAGGAGTTTGAATTAAAGCTGTATGGGGGAATCCTTCTGGCAATGCTTATTTTATTTCCTGTTGCTTTTCTCTTTGCAATGGCAGGTGGATTACTGGCATTTTTAGGGGCAGTTATCATAATTTTACTGATCGCACTCTTTATATTTGTAATGCCGGTCTGCGTTTATAAGACCACAAAAGGAATTATTCTTTGGATCATCAACAGGCAGATGTTTTTGGGAAAATGGATCATGGAGCGGTATGAAATACCTACCTGTGGAAATGAAATTTACAATTGTCATGTGTGGCTGGGGAAATATAAATTGATATTGGAAGATATAGAACGCTGGAAAGAAGAAATGAAAGAAGGAGAAATGACCTTTAGTGAGGAACAGATCCGGAATAAATTTCATCAGATCAATCTGGAACCTAAAATCCAGGTTGCAACAGAACAGGACGGACAAGTGCTGAGTCTTACAAGAAGGGTGACCATTTATCTTCTGATCATTATTTATTCTTTTATCATCGGCATCCTTCGGAATTTTTTTGGAGAAATAAACAATACCATTGAAGAATTATTCAGAGCCATTTAAACGGAGTGGAGCTATTATGAAAAAAATCTATATGAAAATCATACCGGGACTGTTTTGCGTCTGTATAGGAATGGGAATTTTGGGCGGATGCAGCAAGAAAGAAGATACAGACAGGGATTTAAATGCCAGCGTTTCCGGCGGACTGATGGAGGAGGAAATAAAGCAGGATCAGGAAACGGCAGAAGAAGTTGTAACAGCAGGACAAATACAGGTATCTGACCCAAAAGAGAAACAAAATATGTTTTCTTTTCGGGATGTATATGGACAAACCTATGAGGTGGCGCTGAATCAGGAGGCGGATCTTCATGAATATGATATGAAGTACCTGTTTTCTGAGGGCTGTTTTAAATCCTATGAAGAACCGGGGTATACTTCCAGAGTGGGAATCGATGTATCCAAATTTCAAGGAGATATCGACTGGCAGAAAGTAAAGGCCCAGGGAATCCAATTTGCATTTATCAGAGTGGGAAACCGGGGATACGGACAGGAAGGAACCCTGAATACCGATGGAAAATATATGCAGAATATAGAAGGGGCAAAAGCAGCAGGGATTCCGGTGGGGGTCTATTTCTATTCCCAGGCGGTAAATGAACAGGAAGCTGTTGAGGAGGCGGAATATGTGCTGAACCTGATCGATGGAATCCAACTGGAATATCCTGTGGTATACGATGCGGAATATGTCATAGAGGATGAAGCCAGAACGGATCATGTGACAGCGGAACAATTTACTGCAAATACCATTGCTTTTTGCCAAAGAATTCAGAGCGAAGGCTATGATCCTGTTATTTATGCCACCATGAAATGGGAAGCCTATGCCCTGGAGCTGGAAAAGGTCAATGATTATCCCAAATGGTATGCGGATTATGAAGATTATCCCCAGACACCCTATGATTTTACCTATTGGCAGTACACCAACGAGGCAGTGATTGACGGAATTTCAGGTCCGGTGGATCTGAATCTGGAGATCATTCCCATAGAAGAACGGACGGAAGAGATCCTTGAAAGCATGACAATAGAAGAAAAAGCTGCCCAGTTGTTTATAGTTACACCGGAGGCATTGACCGGTGCCGGCAATGTACAAAGTGCAGGGGATGATACCCGGAATGCTTTGGGGCAATACCCTGTAGGCGGACTGATCTATTTTGCGGGAAATATGACTTCTTATGAGCAGACCCGGACTATGCTGGAAGGTATTGGGGCAATTGCCGGAAATACAACAAAAGTCCCATTGTTTTTGGCAGTGGACGAAGAGGGCGGAACTGTTGCCAGAGTTGCCAATAACCCGGCTATGGGTGTGGAAAATGTGGGAAATATGTCAGATATCGGAGCTGCAGGAGATGTAAAAGCTGCCTATGAAGCGGGAAGTGCCATTGGGCAATATTTAAATGATCTGGGATTTAATCTGGATTTTGCACCGGATGCAGATGTATTGACTAATCCGGGAAATACGGTTGTGGCAAAAAGAAGCTTTGGAAATGACGCAGAATTGGTCGGTCAAATGTCAGAAGCGTATCTGGAAGGAATGCAGGAATACAATATCATTGGAGCATATAAACATTTTCCGGGACATGGAGCTACTTTGGGAGATACTCATGAAGGATATGCTTATACGGATAAGACCTATGAAGAATTAGCAGCAGAAGATATGCTTCCCTTTATAAAAGGAGCAAATGAGCAGATTCCCATGATCATGGTGGGGCATATTTCAGCGCCCAATGTAACCGGTGACCAATTGCCTGCATCTTTATCTAATATGATGATCAGTGAAATTTTAAGACAGGATCTGGAATATGATGGAGTTGTAATAACCGATGCGCTGAATATGGGAGCCATTGCAGATCAATATACTTCTGATCAGGCTTGTATTATGGCGATAAAGGCAGGTGCAGATATGCTGTTGATGCCGGAAGATTTTCAGATTGCCTATACCGGGATTTTACAGGCAGTAAATGAAGGGGAAATATCAGAGGAAGCATTGGATGAGGCTGTGAGAAGGATTATCCGGGTCAAGCTCCAATATATAAAATGAAATTAACTTGACAGACAGTATATTTTTAACCGATAATAAAATATATCTTATTTGGGATAAAATGTTTGAGATTTGAGAGGGTGGGCAAATGAAAAAAAGACTGGTAATGTTGGTTCTGGCTGTTTCCATGACTCTTGGCATGACTGCATGTACGGGAAAAGAAAGTACAAAAGCGGTTGTCAATGAGGAAAATGAAGATAAGCCAAAGAAAAATGACGAAGTAGTTGTGGGCGAAGAAGAAAAAGAGGAGCAGGAAGAGAAAACTGCAGACCCCGGTAAAATGCCGACCCTTGGAGTAGATGATAAAGGCTATAAGGGGTTTAAATATCTGGAATCCCATAAGCTTGACACAGGGGAGGCGAAAGCCATTGTCTATGTACCTGTCAGCGATTATGTTTATGAAAGCAATGGAACGGTTTCAGCAGAAAAACTGGGTGTTACCGTTGAGATAGAACTGGACCCGTATATTCAGTGGCATCAGGAAGAATTTACAATGGAAGAAAATCTGAAGGAATATACAGAAAGCCGGTATAAGTTTGATGAATTTTATACAATAGATCATAAAGATGCGGAAATTTCCGAAATCAATGTGATCAGCAAGGAAGCCGCAACCCTTACTGCCAGCCACCTGGAATATGATGAATACAATGAGGAATATTATTACATTTGGAATTTTTACTATCTTATGAAAACAGATGATGACAGGATCTTTATTGTTGAGGTTGAAGTGGATTCTCTCAATACAACCGGTTACACCGAAGACCTGATGGCAGAATTGGAAGCTTATCTGGGAATCGACATGGGCTATGACGAGGATGCCCTTTTAGCAAAAATAGATGCATATGATCCTTCAGAAGAGGGTAATGTTTATTCTACCGGTTACTGGATCTTTGAACTGCCTGATGGCTGGGGAGAAGATAAGTCCTATGAAGATAGTTATGATGAATATGTATATGCACCTGAGGGCGATGCCGGAAGCTCAAACTGCATTATTTATATTACAGATGAATATGTGGGCGAGGATACCGGCTATATCCGGGAAATAGATGATGATGAGGTAATCAGGGTGCTGAAAGAGTTTATGCCGGAGGATATTGAAAATGTTAAGTGTGAGGTTGTGGGAGAAACAGCAGTAGGCTATGCTTTGAAGTCCTGCTTTGAGGCGGAAGGAATCCGTGTAGAAATGTACTTTATTTTTGAAGGATATAATACCTATACGATCATGGCTATGCAGGATGATGATGGAACAGAGGCCTTTGAAGCTGCCGAACAGATTGTCAATACGGCAAAAACACGGTAAGGAATAGAATTAAAATGAAATAGGTGGACTTTGAGGGGCTGTTGCATTCGGAAATGTGATATATTCATATTTCTGAATGGGGCAGCCTTTCAGCTTCATACTGACAGATGAAAGAAAAGGGATGCTATATGAAACAGGAACAGGGATTTTTAGTAGAAGGATATCAGTTTTTTTCCAGGGAAGAGGCAAAGAGAGCGGAGCGGGAATTGGCAAAAATAAAAGCATTAAATGAAAAACTGGATGAAGAAAATCTCCAGGCAGTTAAGTCTCTTTATATCAAAGCGCTGGAACAGCAGGTCTTTGAAACAGAGATAGGATTTACTTATTTGAGAAATCTTCAGATGCATTTAATAGCAGAGGGTGAGCTGAAGCCGGAAGAAAGTCCCATTCCCATCAGGTATTCCAAGACGGCATGGGCAGAGGAAAGTGTCCGGCTAAAGGAAGACTATAATGCTTCCATTGAGGAAATTCAAAATGAAATGACAAAAAAATTGAAAAAAGAAAAAGAAGCGGCTCAGAAGGCTCGTGAAAAATGCCGTACTTTTATGATCACAACCGGTTTGCTGATATTGATGGTAATAGGAATGTTTTTGATCACTCTTACGGGAAAAAATGAAAATATCCTGAATTATAAAACTGTCATTACCAACCAGTATGCCCAGTGGGAACAGGAATTAAGCGAAAGAGAAGCGGTTATCCGCCAAAAGGAGATGGAACTGGGAATAGAATAATTTTCTGTATCATGAAAATTTGCACTTTTCATGTAAAAGTATGCCGGAAAATTTCACAGATTGGACATATTCATAATGTATATTGTTTTGTAAAGGAGCAGAATATGCCCGGTTCCATGGTATGGAAACGGAAGCTCGGAGGAGATCTATGGAAAAGATTAAAATTCTTGTGGTTGATGACGAAAGCAGAATGAGAAAACTGGTCAGGGATTTCCTGGTTAGAAATAATTACGAAGTAATAGAAGCGGAAGACGGAGCTCAGGCTGTTGATATTTTTTTTGAAGTCAAGGATATTGCGTTGATTCTTTTGGATGTCATGATGCCTAAAATGGACGGATGGCAGGTCTGCAGGGAAATCCGGGAATATTCCAAGGTGCCTATTATCATGCTCACCGCTAAATCTGATGAACGTGATGAACTGCAGGGGTTTCAATTGGGCGTGGATGAATACATTGTAAAGCCCTTCAGCCCCAAGATTCTGGTGGCGAGAGTGGAAGCTGTCCTAAGGAGGACCAATTCCGCAATGGGCGGCGATGAAGTTTTGTGTGCAGGAAAGATCAAAGTGGATAAGACGGCTCATATCGTGTTCATAGACAATAAACAGGTGGAACTTAGCTACAAAGAGTTTGAACTGCTGACTTATTTTATGGAAAATGAAGGAATCGCATTATCCAGGGAAGTCATATTGAATCATGTGTGGAATTATGACTATTTTGGGGATGCCAGAACGATTGATACCCATGTAAAGAAACTGCGCAGCAAAATGGGGGAACAGGGAAACTATATTAAGACCATATGGGGCATGGGCTACAAATTTGAGGTTGAAAATGAAGTACTCAATAAGAAATGAATTACTAGTTGTATTTATGACCATAATGACCGGCACAATTTTGTTGTGCTGGTTTCTTAATAGCAGTTTTTTGGGGAAATATTATCTCCAAAATAAGCAGCAGGTATTAAGAAAAGCATATTCAAATCTGAATGTGGCGATCAGGGAAGGCAGTATTCAAAGCGATCATTTTGAATACGATCTGCAGCGTATGTGCGGAATTTATAATATCAGTGTCATTGTCATCGATGCGGATTCCAAACTGGTCCAATCGGCGGGAAATGATTCGGATATTATGATGAACTATCTGCTGGACCGGGTTTTTCTGGATAATACTGCTAATTACGAGCTGATCGAGAAAAATGAAAATTATATTATGGAAATTGCCTACGGGGAAAGAAACGGAATGACCTATATTGAAATGTGGGGAACTCTTGAAAATGGAAATCTGTTTATGACCAGGTCCGTTGTGGAGAGTATTCATGAGAGCGTACAGATATCCAACCGCTTTCTGGCATATGTGGGCATACTTGCGGCATTGGTAAGCGGAGGCTTGATCCTGATCATTACCAAACGCTTTACAACACCTATTATGTCCCTGACGGAAATTTCCAAAAGAATGGCGAATCTGGATTTTGAAGTTCATTATAATGGAACGGAGAAAAATGAGATCGGCGTTTTAGGACTGCATATGAACCAGCTTTCCGATAAGCTGGAAAATACTATTTCCGAGTTAAAGACTGCTAATAATGAGCTGCAGAAGGACATTGAAAAAAAAGAGCAGATAGATGAAATGCGTAAGGAATTTCTGTCAAATGTTTCTCATGAATTAAAGACACCTATTGCATTGATCATGGGATATGCGGAAGGACTGAAGGAGGAAATCAATCAGGACCCGGAAAGCCGGGACTTTTATTGTGATGTTATTATGGACGAGGCAAATAAAATGAACATCATGGTAAAGAAACTGCTGACTTTAAATCAACTGGAATTTGGCAATGATGTTGTCAGTATGGAACGGTTTGATATCAGGGAACTGATTGCTAATTATATATCTTCTGCGGATATTCTGATAAAGCAGAGTGAGGCAAAGGTTATTTTTGAGGAAACGGAGTCCTGTTTTGTCTGGGGCGATGAATTTAAAGTGGAAGAGGTCTTTACAAATTATTTTTCCAATGCATTGAATCATGTAAAAAATGAAAAAGAAGTCATTATTTCTTTTGACAGAAAGGAGGATACAGTGAGGATTGTTGTATTCAATACAGGAGATCCTATTCCTGAAGAATCCCTTCCTCATTTGTATGAAAAGTTTTATAAAGTTGATAAGGCAAGAACAAGAGAATACGGCGGAAGCGGAGTTGGTCTTTCCATAGTAAAAGCCATTATGGATTCCATGCATCAGGAGTACGGTGTTATAAACCGCTCTGACGGAGTAGAATTTTGGTTTGAATTACCTGTCAAATAGTGTTAATATATTGGTAATGATTCGGGGAGGAACGATACATGAAGAAAAAATGGATTTGTATCGCATTGATATGCTCTATGATGTTGTCTGTTACCGGCTGTGGAAATGCAATACCGGAAATGTCGGACGAGCAGATGACGCTGGTGACGGAATATGCAGCAGCTCTGCTGTTAAAATATGATTCAGGCTATGAACCTATGTTATTGGATGATGAACATCTGGCGGCAGAGGAAGAGATGCAGAAAAGAATTGAAGAAGAGGCTGCAAGAATGGAAGCTCTGGAAGCTGCCAGGGATGCAGCTAAACAGGAAGAATCCCAGTCCGAAACAGAAAATTCCGGGATTGAAGAAGAACAGGAAGCAGCTGTTGTAATAGATCCGGCAGACTTTTTAGAACTGAGCGGAGTTTCTATTTCATGTAACGGTGTTGAATTTAAGGATTCTTATCCGGATAGCGGAGATGATCTGTATTTTGCTGTTACGGCATCAAAAGGGTGCAAGCTGGCTGTGGTACATTTGGAAATTATCAATACAGGAAGCACAGAAAGCAATATTGATATTTTTAACAAAAATGCCAAATATAAAGTTTCTTTTAATGGCGGGACCTATCATAATGTTATGATGACAATGCTGGAAAATGATTTTTCCATGTATGTAGGGACTTTAGCTCCGGGAGAAAAAGTGGATACCGTATTGCTGGTGGATCTAAAGGAAGAAGAATGTGCATCTCCGGCAACGATCGATCTGTATATGAAGTATAACGGAGAGACCGTAAAAACTTCTGTATATTAAGTTGGCTTTTGAGAAATTCAGGAGTTTTTGTCATAAATTTGTATTTTTATAAAAACAATGCAAAAAAGTAAAAATTCTTGTTGACACTGAATAAAGATAATGGTATATTGATATCCGTTGCGGGGCAAAAATAATGATTCCTGCAACGGATATTTTACATAATTTGCAGAGTTACAGAAACTCAAAAATGTGTAAAAAATAAAAAAGATGCTTGACTGGATCAGAACAGTGTGGTAATATATCACTGTTGTGCGTCGGAAGGCAAGCACAGGAACCTTGACAAATAAACAGCAATGCAACCCTGAAAGATTCTAAGAGAAAATTTCAGAGAACGTGTTTAAAAGAACACAAACCAAGAACAGTAAAACGGTTAAAATTAGCCAAAGTTGA
>JAGBEV010000027.1 GCA_017936785.1 Lachnospiraceae bacterium
GTCTCAAAAACGGACGCGAAGTCCAGGAAAGGAAGCCGATATACCGATTGCTCCATCATTATACAGCTTAAGCAATAAGATGGATAATTCCTTACTGGCTGTAAGGGATATTAACCATAAATATATTGTAGTAGAAAGGAAAACAAAGCAATGTGTAAAGTCTTGGATAAAATCAATACGCCGAAAGATCTGAAAGTCTTATCACGAAATGAACTTATACAGTTATGTGGGGAAATCAGGCAGCAGATGATTTGGCGTCTCAGTGCAACAGGTGGTCATGTGGGTTCTAATCTGGCGATTATAGAGGCCACCGTTGCATTACATTATGTTTTCAATTCTCCGGTTGACAAAATTATTTTCGATGTGTCCCATCAATGCTATACTCATAAGCTATTAACCGGACGGAAAGCGGCCTATACCGATCCTGCAAAGTTTTCCTCTGTCAGCGGATTTACCAATCCGGCAGAAAGCGAGCATGATATTTTCTCAATCGGTCACACTTCCACGGCGATCAGCTTGGCCTGCGGAATGGCAAAAGGGCGTGATGTAAAAGGCGAATGCCATAATGTGATTGCATTGGTGGGCGATGGCGCACTCAGCGGTGGTGAGGCTTTTGAGGGGTTGAACAATGCGGCAGCCCTTGGGAGCAATATCATTCTTATAATAAATGATAATGATATGAGCATTGCAGAAAACCATGGTGGTCTATACCAAAATCTTCGGTTACTCCGGGAAACGGATGGAAGGGCAGACTGTAATTTTTTCCGGGCACTGGGATTTGATTATTCCTTTGTCCGTGATGGTAACGATTTTAATGAAATTGTAGCTGCATTAGAAAAAGTAAAGGATACGGATCATCCGGTTGTCATTCACATGTGTACTGTAAAGGGAAAAGGATACCGATTTGCGGAAACCGACAAAGAAAATTGGCACTACATGGGACCATTTGATATTGACACAGGAAATCCACGACAAGGGGTTGTACCTGCGGAAACGTATGAGGCCCTGACTGCTGCATATCTGACAGACAAAATGCGAATTGATCCTGCGGTTACTGCAATTACTGCCGGAACACCTAAAGTCTTAGGATTTGAGGAAGAATTGAGAAATCAGTTTCCAAAACAGTTTGTGGATGTAGGGATTGCAGAAGGTCATGCAGTGGCTATGATTTCCGGTATTGCAAAGGCGGGTGGAAAGCCGGTATTCGGTGTCAGCAGCTCTTTTTTGCAGCGAACCTATGACCAGCTTTCTTCCGATCTGGCGTTAAACCACAGCCCGGCGGTTATTCTCGTATTTTTTGCAGGAATTGGCGGGGGCAGCCAGACCCACATGGGTGTTTTCGATATTTCACTTGCTGCAAATATTCCGGGCATCGTTTATCTGGCACCGACTTGCAAAGAAGAATATTTCAGTATGTTGGAATGGGGACTGAACCAGACAGAACATCCGGTAATCATCCGTGTGCCGGGCGCCACAACGGTATCCAGAGACGCGGTCTTATTGTCTGAATATAGCTATCCTGCAAAATATGAAATTGTGGAGCATGGGACAACGGTGGCTATTTTGGCACTTGGAAAATTCTTTAAACTGGGTGAAAGCGTGAGACAGAAACTCTTGGCAGAACATGGAATCAATGCAACCCTTATCAATCCACGATATGCGTCTGTTGTTGACAAAACAATGCTGGGCGCATTGCCAGAATATGGACATCGACTGATTGTTACTCTGGAGGATGGCGTAATTGACGGCGGCTTTGGTGAGAAGGTTACACGGTTCTATGGAGCATCATCTGTAAAGGTACTGAACTTTGGGGCTAAGAAGGAATTTGTGAACCATGTAGCAGCAGAAGAGCAATACGGCAGATACCATCTCACAGAAAATCAAATCATTTCAGACATTCTTGAATTGCTTTGAAAACACCTTTTTTAAACATCCCATTATAGGAGGTGATGACATGGGAAATTAGCGGTATTGGATATATCTGAAAACGGCAGGCAGATCGGCGAAAAGTTGTTTGTCCTGCTGGATGGTACACAGCGCAAAGAATTGACAAACTATGTTTTGGAGCGGAATAATCAGACCTTACTATCTGTTCGTTCTGCATCTGCTGTTCCAAAGAATCCCCAGATGCGAGCCATAGAACCCTCTCCTCTGATTGAAATTCAGGTGGGCGATTATATTTCTGTCTGAAAGAAAGGGGTGTACTTGTGCGCGGAAGGAATGTCGCCTTGACACACAGGGAGTTTGACATGCTCCACATTTTGATCGTCAACCGCAGACGTGTCAAACAAAAGCTAAAAGTCAAACCGGATATCCCGGATTATATCAGCAGTACCGCTGGGCAGATGGCTGATATAAGTCGTTTCTTACAGCTTGCGGATAAGTATTCGGATTTGCAGGAGATTGACGCCGCCACAGTAAATGAATTGATTGAGAAAATCGTAATTCACAACCCGAAAAAGATAGGAGGGAAAAAGCACGACATGATTGAGGTATACTTCACCTGTGCAGGTAAAATCCGAATCCCTCTTGCTAAACCGGAACCACTGAAGGACACAGAAATCATGCAACAAAAAGTCTGACAAATTATAAATTAAAAGCATATAAATCTGACTTGAATATAAAATTTATTAAGAAATAATAAAATTAGCACTCAACGCTTGACAGTGCTAATAACAAGGTATATAACATAATCGTAAGAACAAAAAAGAGTTTCTGCAGAAGCTTTATAAGTGAATATGGAATCAGGTAAGGAGGAGTCGTTATGATGTCAACAAAGCATTATCCTATGAAGAGTGATATCAGAGAAAAGAAAGACAGTTACCTTCTCGAGATTAATTTACCTGGATGCCGCAAAGAAGACATTAAGGCATATGTCGACAAAGGTTATCTGCATATCGCTGCTTCCATGAATCAGGAAAGAGAAAAGAGCCATGGAAAATTTTTAAAGAGAGAATGCTGCTATGGGCAGTATGAAAGAACCTTTTTTGTAGGTTCCGAGATCTCTCAGGAAGATCTTGAGGCAAGTTACAAACACGGTGTTTTAAAAGTAAAAATTCCAAAAACACCTAAAGTCAGAAACAATAAAACAATTGCTATTGAAGGTTAACAGCAGATTTATTTTAAGGAGGAATTATTATGTTAGTGCCAAGTATTTTTGAAAACAATTTTGTAGATGATATTTTTGATGATGTATTTTCCGTTCCCTTTGGTTTTTCCAAAACAGGAGCAAAAGCATCCATCAGCAGCATGAATGCAGATGTGCAGGAATTTGATGACAGATATCAGCTGGATCTGGAGCTGCCGGGATATAAAAAGGAAGATATTCAGGCAGAGTTAAAAGACGGCTACCTGACCATTAACGCAGAGCATACGGACAGCAAAGAAGAAAAAGAGGATGGCAAATATATCCGCCGCGAACGTTTCTACGGCAAATGCCAGAGAAGTTTCTATGTAGGAGATGCCATTACCCATGAGGATATCCAGGCAAAATTTGAAAACGGTATCTTAGAGGTCATCATTCCTAAGAAAGAAGCAAAACCTGAAGTGGAAGAGCACAAATACATTTCTATTACAGGTTAAGACTACACCTGATCAAAGGCTGAACAAAAATATCCCGGTATTAAGTTTCCTGTTGAATAACCAGCGAAAAACTTAATATCGGGATATTTTTAGGTTTTCATTATTTGTCCAAGTTCTTAAATGCCGTGGACAGCATCAGTTTGATCCTGTTCAACTGGTTTACCTCGCTGGCACCGGGATCGTAGTCAATTGCCACAATATTGCTGTCCGGGTACTGGCGGCGCAGTTCTTTGATAACACCTTTACCTACTACATGGTTGGGCAGACAGCCAAAAGGCTGTGTACATACGATATTAGATGTACCGGAGTGGATCAACTCCAGCATTTCTCCTGTTAAAAACCAGCCTTCACCGGTCTGGTTGCCGATGGAAACAACGGTTTTGGCATAATCTACCAGGTCATAGATATTTGCCGGAGGATCAAAATGTTCGCTCTTTTTCAATGCTCTGGCAGCGGAAGAGCGGAAACGGTCAATTGCCCAGATACCAAACCGGCTGATCCGTGCGGTTTTTTTGGACATGCCCAGATGATCCGCTTTATAGATCTGGTTGTAGAAGCAGTACATCATAAAATCGATCAGGTCGGGACATACGGCTTCGGCGCCTTCAGCCTCCAGCAATTCTGCCAGATGGTTATTTGCTTCCGGCAGGAATTTAACCAGGATTTCACCAACGATACCTACACGGGGCTTCTTTTCATCCGTAACAGGCAGATGATCAAAATCATAAACGATCTGTCTGCACATCTTTTTAAATTTAAAATAAGAGGGATGTTTGCAGGATACAAAGTCCTGACATTCTTTCAGCCATTTCTGATGCAGGGCGTTGGCAGAGCCCTTTTCCTTTTCATAAGGTCTCATACGGTAGAGACAGCGCATAAAGAGGTCGCCGAAAATAGCGCCATATACGGCTCTCAGGAGCATATTGGCATCCAGCTTAAAGCCGGGATTTGTCTCAAGCCCGTTCATATTCAGGGAAATGACCGGAATATGCTCTAATCCTGCCTTTGCCAGGGCACGGCGGATAAAGCCGATATAGTTGGTAGCACGGCAGCCGCCTCCCGTCTGGGTAATGATGACAGCCACTTTATTTAAGTCATATCTGCCGGAATTTAAGGCGTTCATGATCTGTCCTACTACGATCAAAGAAGGGTAGCAGGCATCATTATTTACATATTTCAGTCCCGTATCCACCGCATGGCGGTTGTTTTCGGGAATCACTTCAAAGTTGTAGCCGCAAGCCTTAAAAGCAGGCTGTAATACTTCAAAATGGATCGGTGACATCTGTGGACAGAGGATCGTATAATCCTTTCTCATTTCTTCTGTAAATACCACGCGGTCCATAGCAGTTGAGTGAACCACACGTTCTTCCTTTTTCTGCTCCTTAACCCTTAAAGCTGCGATCAGGGAGCGGATTCGGATACGTGCAGCGCCTAAATTGTTGACTTCATCGATCTTTAAGCAGGTATAGATCTTGCCGGAGCCGGAGAGTATGTCATTTACCTGGTCGGTAGTAACTGCATCCAGACCACAACCGAAGGAATTTAACTGGATCATGTCCAGATTGTCCGTGGTGCGCACAAAGGAAGCCGCAGCATAGAGTCTGGAATGATACATCCACTGGTCGGAAACGATCAACGGTCTTTCCGGTCTGCCCAGGTGGGAAATGCTGTCCTCGGTCAAAACGGCAATATCATAGGAATTGATCAATTCGGGAATACCATGGTTGATCTCCGGGTCAATATGATAAGGGCGGCCTGCAAGGACAATGCCTCGTCTGCCGGTCTCTTCCAGATATTTTAAGGTTTCTTCGCCTTTTTTGCGCATATCTTCACGGGCATTTTCCTGCTCATCCCACGCAGCATCAATGGCTTCGCGCACTTCGGAAGCGGGGATGTCCGGAAATTCCTTTACCAATACATCTCCGATGGTCTTCTTATCACGGAAGTTCATAAACGGATTCTGGAATTTAATATCTCCGCGTCCGATTTCTTCCACGTTGTTCTTGATGTTTTCAGAGTAAGAAGTAACAATGGGGCAGTTATAATGGTTGTTTGCACCTTTGACTTCATCACGTTCATAAAATAATGCGGGATAGAATATGTACTTCACGCCCTGCCTGATCAGCCAGGTCACATGTCCGTGTGCCAGCTTTGCCGGATAACATTCGGATTCGCTGGGGATAGACTCAATACCCAGTTCATAAATCTTGTGAGTGGAAGCGGGGGAGAGCACTACCTGGTATTTTAATTTCGTAAAGAAAGTAAACCAGAAGGGATAGTTTTCATACATATTCAACACTCTCGGAATACCTACCTGGCCGCGCACTGCCTGATCCATGGGCAGGGGCTCGTAGCCGAAGATCCGCTGGTTTTTATACTCAAACAGATTGGGCAGATGGTTGGCGTTTTTCTCCTTGCCGATACCACGTTCGCAGCGGTTGCCGGAAATATACTGGCGTCCGCCGGTAAATTGGTTGATGGTCAGACGGCAGTTATTGGTACAGCCTTTACATTTTGCCATGCGGGTAGTAAATTCCAGAGATTCTATTTTATCTATGGACAGCATGGTAGTTTCCTGAATCGGTTCACAGCTGTCACATTGTTTGTCCATTTTCTCATGATAACGCTCTTTGGCAATGAGTGCAGCGCCGAAAGCGCCCATGATACCTGCAATATCCGGACGGATGGCTTCACAGCCGGCGATTTTCTCAAAACTTCTGAGTACCGCATCATTATAAAAGGTTCCGCCCTGTACCACGATCTTTTTACCCAGCTCAGAGGCGTCGGAAACCTTGATAACCTTGAATAAGGCATTCTTAATAACGGAGTAGGCAAGTCCTGCAGAAATGTCTGCAACGGAGGCGCCTTCCTTTTGTGCCTGTTTTACCTTGGAATTCATAAATACCGTACAACGGGTTCCCAGATCAATGGGGTGGGGTGCAAACAATGCTTCTTTTGCAAAGTCCTGTACACTGTAATTTAAGGACTGGGCAAAGGTCTCGATAAAGGAACCGCAGCCGGAAGAGCATGCTTCATTTAACTGCACACTGTCTACGGTCTGGTTCTTGATCTTGATACATTTCATGTCCTGTCCGCCGATATCTAAGATACAATCCACATCGGGAGAGAAGAATGCCGCTGCATAATAGTGGGCAACGGTTTCCACTTCCCCTTCATCCAGCAGAAAGGCGGCTTTCATCAATGCTTCGCCATAACCTGTGGAGCAGGAGTGGACGATCTTAGCTCCCTCGGGAAGCTTTTTATAGATATCAGAAATAGCGGAAATCGCTGTTGTCAACGGACTTCCGTTGTTGTTGCTGTAGAAGGAATACAGGAGGCTTCCGTCCTCACCGATCAAAGCTACCTTTGTAGTGGTGGAGCCTGCATCGATTCCCAGATAACAATTTCCTTTATATTCTTCCAGTTTTCCCGTAGCAACTTTGCTGCTGCCATGGCGGGTGGTAAATAATTCGTATTCTGTCTGAGAGGCAAAAAGCGGCTCTAAACGTTCCACTTCAAACTCCATCTTAATGCCATTTGATAGTTTATCCGCCATTTCCATTAAGCTGAAAGAAACCTCTTCCCTGGCGTTTAATGCAGAGCCGATGGCTGCAAATAAATGGGAATGATCCGGTGCGATAATATGTTCATCATCCAGCTTTAAGGTACGGATAAATGCTGCCTTTAACTCCGATAAGAAGTGGAGGGGACCTCCTAAAAACGCAACATGTCCCCGGATAGGCTTACCACAGGCGAGACCTGAAATGGTCTGATTGACTACCGCCTGAAAAATAGAAGCAGCAAGATCTTCCTTGGTTGCTCCGTCATTGATCAGCGGCTGGATATCCGTTTTGGCAAATACGCCGCAGCGTGCGGCGATGGTATATAGGGATTGATAACTTTTGGCGTATTCATTCAGACCGGAAGCATCCGTCTGCAGCAGGGATGCCATCTGGTCGATAAAGGAACCTGTGCCGCCGGCACAGATACCGTTCATTCTTTGTTCTACATTACCGCCTTCAAAATAAATAATCTTAGCATCTTCTCCGCCAAGCTCGATTGCTACATCCGTCTGGGGGGCATAATCTGTCAAAGCGCTTGATACGGCAATAACTTCCTGAACAAATGGCACATCCAGATGGTTGGCAAGAGTCAGTCCGCCGGAGCCGGTAATCATGGGGCTGACTTTTAAATCCCCAAGCTCGGTAACCGCTTCCTTTAATAAATCGGAAAGAGTTTCCTGAATATTTGCAAAGTGTCTGCGGTAATCGGAAAATAAAATAGTATGTTCATTATTTAAGATCGCAATTTTTACGGTGGTGGAACCAATATCGATTCCTAAAGTGTATTGTTGCTCACTCATTTTGGTTCGCTCCTTTAATTTGCTTTTTGCATACCAGCCTACATTATATGACAAAGTTTTTAAAAGTGCAATTGCCTAAAGTGTTAAGAATTTGGTAATATTATGAAAGAAAAATGAATTTTTAGCGGTTTTGTTTACAGTGGTAAATCCACATGATAAAATGTTATGGATATTTTCTTTAAAATATGATAGAGGTGTGGACAAAGATGATCTGGTTTTATAAATTGGAACAGAAATACGGGAAATATGCGATCAAAAACCTGACGTGGTACTTGATCATATGCTATGCCATCGGCTATGTACTGCAGCTTTCGGCAGGCTTGGGAAATACAGTTACGGCGGCATTGCTGTCATATTTGACACTGGATGTTCATGCGATCCTGCACGGACAGATCTGGAGGCTGGTCACATGGCTGCTGATCCCCCCTTATTCTTTTGATATTTTTACTTTAGTAACGCTGTATTGTTATTTTTCCATCGGTACTCTTTTGGAGAGAACATGGGGAACGTTCCGTTATAATGTATATATTTTTTCCGGAATCATCTTTACCATAATCGGAGCCTTTCTTTTGTATGGTCTTATGAATCTGGTGCTTGGAGGAACGGCGGGAATAGATATGGAAACAGCTTCCATGTTGGTATCCGGTTTTTTCAGCACCTATTATATCAGTATGTCGTTGTTTTTTGCTTTTGCCATTACCTTCCCGGATGTGCAGATGATGTTTATGTTCATCATTCCCATAAAAGCAAAGATATTAGGGATTTTTTATATACTGATCATGATCTATAACATTTTCAGGACTTTTTCTCTTATGGGTATGTTGATCGGAACTGCTGTGGCGATCGTTATCGGCTTTTCTTTATTAAATGTATTGTTGTTCTTTATCGTTACAAGAAAGAGTTTCCGCACGCCTACACAGTTGAAACGGCAGAAAGAATTCCAGCGCCATGTAGTTAAGATGAAAAAATTAACAAGGCATAAATGCGCTATCTGTGGCAGGACGGAAGAGACTGATCCTGATGAGCAGTTCCGGTTCTGTTCCAAATGCGAGGGTAACTATGAATATTGTTCCCAACATATTTATACTCATACCCATGTGAAAAAGGGATCATGATGAGCGGTCAGGCTGATGGGGGTCATATGAAATGATAAACAAAGTTAGGAAGTTGATGGAATAAAAATGGGACAGGAAGAAATATTCAGAAAAGAACTGGCAGAGCTTGTGCGCCTTGGAAAAAGCCAGGGTAATCAATTGTCAGAAGAACAGGTAAAAGAGGCATTTCCCAATTCGGGAATTGATGAAAGTAAAATTTCCTTTATATATGAATATTTGATGCAGAATAAAATAGCTGTGGAAGAAGAATTTGATCCGGAAGAGGTTATGAGTACGGAGGACAAGGACTTCCTCGCCATGTTCATGGAAGAATTGGAGGCGCTTCCCAGGGTAACTGAGGAGGAAAAGAAGGCTGTGATTCTTGCGGCAATGGAAGATGATGAGGCTTCCAGAAGCCGGTTATTAGAAATATTTCTGCCTAAGGTGGCTGAAATCGCCAAGCTTTATGCAGGACAGGGAGTGTTAATGGAAGACCTTATAGGCGAAGGCAATGTGGCGCTGGCGGCGGCAGTTTCCATGACAAGCTGTGTGGATAAGCCGGAAGAGGCAGAGGGCTTTTTTGCCGGGATGATCATGGATGCCATGGAAGTGCTGGTGTCTGCAGAAGCGGATGAAAAAGAAATCGATGATAAGATATTGGAGCAGGTGAACCGTGTTGCAGCAGCGGCAGAGGAGTTATATAAGGAACTGCGCAGAAAGATAACGCCGGAAGAACTGGCAGAGGAAACGGATCTGACGGTGGGAGAGATTGAAGAGGCTTTCCGGCTCAGTGGAGAGCAGATCGATACGATTGAGTTTGGCAAGACATGAGCTGTGCAAATGAAAAAATGAAATTAACCCGGAAAAGCATTTTGGTTCTCCGGGTTAATTTTATTTTTTTACTTGCATGGCTCATATATCTGAAATCAACACAACTGATGTTTTATGATGTTCAGTTAATACATAAGCCTCCTTATAATAAAGACATCAAACAGAAGGAGGCTATATGCTATGAACACAGATAAACTATATGCGGAATCGCTTGCAAATGAGTACGCACCTAAGGATACTTCCAAGGTGCTGGCACTTAAGAAACTGGATAGGAAGGCAAAAATGCCGGCAAATATATTTGCTTATACATTTGGTATTATAACATCACTTGTTGCCGGCACCGGTATGTGCCTTTCGATGAATGTAATCGGTGGAGGCACTACAGGTTTTATGATACTTGGTGTTATAATCGGAATCATAGGGCTTGCAGGAATGGGAATCAATTATTTGATCTATAAAAAGATTTTGGAAAAGGGAAAACAGCAATATGCGTTTGAAATCATTGAGCTTGCAAAGCAGATCAGCGATAAAGAATGAGGAATATTGATGAAAGTCGAAAGAGGGGATGGACGTTGAATAAGTCAGAAAGCAAATATTTTAATACTGCAGTCAGGATGGATGAGGCGTTTATCTCCCTCTTAGAAAAAAAGGACTTTGAATACATCACAATAAAAGCTGTTTGTGAACATGCAGGGGTAAATCGTTCTACTTTTTACCTTCACTATGAGACTACCAGAGATCTTCTTATGGAGTCGCTGGAATATATCAATTCCCGGTTTATGGAATATTTTACAACAGACGTCAAAACAACCATAGAAAATATTAAAAGCGGAAACTTAGAGGAACTGATTTTTATAACACCCGGATAT
This sequence comes from Lachnospiraceae bacterium, assembly GCA_017936785.1. Lineage (GTDB taxonomy): Bacteria > Bacillota > Clostridia > Lachnospirales > Lachnospiraceae > UBA2882. The sequence continues at coordinate 10,740 of JAGBEV010000027.1, forward strand.
TTGAACCCGTATCTGGAATTTATAAAAGATCATAAAAGGCTATTTGCAGCAGCATTAACAAGACCGGAAGCATTTGATACAAGTACTGCCTTCCGGAAAATGTTTGTGCATTTGTTTAATCCCATAATGGAACGCTTTCGTTTTCCGGAAGAGGAAAGGAACTATATTTTATACTTTTATATTAAGGGGATCATGGGAATTGTCACAGAGTGGCTTAGAAAGGACTGTGCGGAGCCGGTTGAAACCATCACCGGACTTATTATGAAATGTATACTTCCTGCAGGCGCAATGCCGGGCACTTTTGTGGATGATCCTGACAAAAGAAAGCAGAATAAAACAGGAAATGAATCATCTCCGGGTTTAAAGTAGAATCGGAGGTGATTTTTTATGGATCAGAATTTAAAGGAACATTATTTAAAGACAAGTACGTATACCTGTGCAGGACCTTATAAGGACTATTTTAAAAGCCTGGATGAGGGCTGAAGAGAAGAAAAATATTGATTTTCCTCTTTATAATTGCTAGTATTTATATAGTCTGAATTTATTTTTAGCACTTGGATGAATTTTGAAATATATAGTATGAAGAATGGGAAAAGAAGGAAAAAATGATTCAATTAAATGAGAACGATTACAAATATGTGATACAGGATTTTTCCAACTATTATATAGGGGCACGTTTTTCTTATAAGGAGCTGGCAGAAAATGACAATACCCCCGGGCGCTTTAAAGATGCCCTCTATAGAGTGTTTTATAAGGAAACAGACCAGAATATGACCATTGGAGAGCATTTACTTCAGTTAGATGACAGTTCCATGTGTTATCTGGCATTTTCCCAGCTTCGTATCCGGATCAAAGTGACTGCCCTGATACAGAAAGCGGATAAAAAAGGAAATCTCAAGGAAACTTATGAAACTAAAGACTATTCTCTGGATGATTTTTTGAAAGAGAAGGAGAACTGGGAAGATCCGCAACAATATCTCATACAGGAGATCAGTTTTAAAAAGCGTCATTTGATGATGATGCATGTGTAGATGACAGGCTGCTGCATTTAGAAATATTTTATATGCAGCAGCCTCCTTTTCTTTGTAATTGGAATGAAGTCGTGATATACTGAGAATACTGGTGTTATAGGAGGAAAGAACATGAATTTGGAACGCTGTAAAGCATATGAAATAAAAGAATTACGGGATGTGCCGGACTTAAATTCCAAAGGTGCGCTGCTTTTTCACAAAAAAAGCGGGGCAAGGGTGGTTGTGCTTCAAAATGATGACCCCAACAAAGTATTTTATATCGGTTTCCGGACTACACCTGAAAACAGTACAGGCGTGGCGCATATTATGGAGCATACGGTTTTGTGCGGCTCCCGTAAATTTCCGGTCAAGGACCCTTTTGTGGAATTGGTCAAAGGCTCCTTAAATACCTTTTTAAATGCCATGACTTATCCCGATAAGACCGTATATCTCGTGGCAAGCTGCAATGATACGGATTTCCAGAACCTGATGGATGTTTATCTGGATGCGGTTTTCTATCCCAATATCTTTAAGGAAAAGAAGATCTTTATGCAGGAAGGCTGGCATTATGAACTGGAAGATGTGGATTCGGACTTAAAGATCAATGGTGTGGTATATAATGAAATGAAAGGGGCGTTTTCTTCCCCTGATGACGTTTTGGACCGGGCGGTTTTGAACACGTTGTTCCCGGATAATACTTATGCTTATGAGTCCGGCGGAGATCCGGATGATATTCCTGATCTTACCTATGAGGAATATCTGGAATTTCACAAAAAATATTATCATCCTTCCAACAGCTATATTTATCTCTATGGGGATATGGATATGGAAGAAAAACTGAACTGGCTGGATGAAAATTATCTCTCGAATTTTGAATATCAGGATGTGGATTCTGAGATCAGGGCACAGAAGCCTTTTGAGAAGCCTGTGGATGTGATGCGGGAATATTCCATTACCAGTGATGAATCCGAAGAGGATAATACCTATTTGTCTTACAATGCGGTTGTGGGAAATGTATTGGACAAGGAAAAATATATTGCTTTTCAGATTCTGGACTATGCCCTTTGTTCCGCTCCCGGCGCACCTTTAAAGCAGATCCTGACTGACAGGGGGATCGGAACGGAGATTTACAGCGTTTATGATAATGGTATTTATCAGCCCTATTTTTCCATAGTGGCAAAGAATGCCAATCCGGATCAAAAGGAAGAATTTATAAAGACCATCGAGCAGGAATTAAGCCGCCTGGTAAAAGAGGGGATTTCCAAGAAGTCCCTGAAAGCAGGTTTGAATTATTTTGAATTCAAGTACCGGGAAGCGGACTTTGGTTCCTATCCCAAGGGACTGATGTATGGCCTTCAGATGTTCGACAGCTGGCTTTATGATGTGAACAGTCCTTTTATGCATGTGGAGGCAAATGATACTTTTGCTCTCTTAAAGCAAAGAATCGAAACAGATTATTTTGAAAGACTGATACAGACTTATCTTTTGGATAATTCCCATAAATCCTATGTCTGTGTTGTGCCCAGACCGGGACTGAATGTGGAAAAGGAAAAGAAACTTGCAAAAAAGCTTGCAGCATATAAGGAACAATTGACTGAAAGCCAGATTGCAAAGCTGGTGGAAGAGACCAAAGCCTTGGCGGAATATCAGGAATCTGAGGATGCCCCTGAGGATCTTGCTAAAATACCCATGTTAAAGCGGGAAGATATGAAAAAGGAAGCAGAGCCTTTTATCAATGAGGTATTGGTACAGGACGGAATAAAGATTTTGTTTCACGATCTGTTTACCAATGGTGTTTCCTATATCCGGTTGATATTTGACGCATCAAATATCAATGAGAAAAGCCTGTTTACCCTTGGGGTATTAAAGGCAGTATGGGGACTGATGGACACCGAAAAGCACAGCTATGGCGATTTCTTCCATGAAATCTATATGAATACGGGAGGTATTGCTCCGGTCATCAATACCTACGCAAATGCCAGGGATGATGAAAAGTTCCGACTTCATGTGGAATGTAAGGCAAAGGCGTTGTACGGTCAGGCTGACAAAGCCCTTGATATTATGGAAGAGCTGCTTTTGGAAACGGACTTTAGGGACAAAAAGAGACTGCTTGAGATCCTGGAAGAAACCAAATCCAAGCTGGAAGCAAATCTGCAGGGCTCAGGTCACGCAGCGGCACAGCTCCGGGCGGCTTCTTATTTCAGCAAGACGGCTTATATTGAAGAGCATATCAGAGGAATCGCCTTTTATAAGCAGCTGGATGAGCTTATCAAAAATTATGAGACAAAAGCGGAAGAACTGATAAAGGATCTGCAGGAGCTGGTACAGAAAATATGCAGACCTGAAAACTTCTGCGTGGATTATACAGGAACAAAAGAGGGATTAGATGAGGTAATCCCGTTGATTTCATCGTGCAGGGATAAACTTTTCTGCAATCCGGCAGAGAAGGAACAGCTGGTCATTGAGCCCAAAGCATATAACGAAGGATTTAAAACCTCAGGGCAGGTACAGTATGTCTGCAGATGCGGTAATTATAAAGCAAAGGGGCTGGCTTACAACGGAGCTTTAAGAGTGTTAAAGGTCATGATGGGATATGATTATCTCTGGCTTAATGTAAGGGTAAAGGGCGGAGCCTATGGCTGCATGAACAATTTCCAAAAGACAGGAGAGAGCTACTTTGTATCCTACAGAGATCCTAATCTGAAGGAAACCCTCAATATTTATGAAAATGCAGCGGATTATATCAGAAACTTTAAAGCGGATGAGCGGACTATGACCAAGTATATCATCGGAGCCATCAGTGACAAGGATATGCCTCTGACTCCCCAGGCAAAGGGAATCAGATCCATGACCGCTTATTTTGCAGATTATGATTTTGAAATGGAACAGAAGGAACGGGATGAACTGCTTAAGACTGATGATGAGGTGATCCGAAGTCTTACAGAGTATATCAGTGCCTTTATGGAGCAGGATTATATCTGTGTGATCGGCGGAGAAGAAAAGATCAGGAACTGCAGCGAACTGTTCCGGCATACGGAAAATCTCATCGGAACGGTGTGAGATGAGAAGAAATCATGCAGGCATGGACACAATAAGGTGTGGCGCTGGGTGGAAACGGATAACAGGATATTTTAAATACTACGGAGAAAGGAAATTCAGATAAATTATATGGAAAATCAGAGCAGAACAGGATTTGCAACTTTGATCGGAAGGCCTAATGTGGGAAAATCCACCTTGATGAACCGGCTGATCGGACAAAAAATAGCCATTACATCAAATAAGCCCCAGACCACCAGAAACAGGATTCAGACAGTATATACGGATGAAAGGGGGCAGATTGTTTTTTTGGATACCCCCGGCATCCACAAGGCGAAGAACAAGCTGGGCGATTATATGGTAAATGTGGCAGAGCATACCTTAAAGGAAGTGGATGTGATCTTATTTCTGGTAGAGCCTTCCACTTTTATCGGTGCAGGAGAAAAGCATATTATGGAACAGTTGAAAAAAGTCAACACGCCGGTCATCCTGCTGATCAATAAAATTGATACCATACAAAAAAAGGAAGAAATCCTGCTGTTTATAGATGCTTACCGGAAGGAAATGGAGTTTGCCCAGATCATTCCCGTATCCGCAAAGGACGGAGACGGAACAAAGGAGGTATTAGAGGCAGTTTTTGAATACCTTCCCTATGGTCCCATGTTTTATGATGAAGATACCATTACGGACCAGCCCGAGAGGCAGATCGTGGCAGAACTGATCAGGGAACAGGCGCTGCGCCTTTTAGAGGATGAGATTCCTCACGGCATTGCAGTTTCCATCGATCAGATGAAGAGCAGAAAGAAAATCATTGATATTGATGCCACCATTATCTGTGAAAGAGATTCCCATAAGGGAATCATCATCGGCAAGGGCGGCAGTATGTTAAAGAAGATCGGCACCAATGCCAGAAAAGGCATTGAAGAGCTTTTGGACTGTCAGGTAAATCTGAAACTTTGGGTGAAAGTCAAGAAGGATTGGCGGGACAGCGATTTCCTGTTAAAAAATTTCGGCTATAATGCCAGGGAAATTGAGTTGTAAAAACTTCCAGTTTTATCTGAAGAAATGACCGCATAGAAAAGTGGAAATGGAAGACCCTACTTTTTAGAAAACAAAGGAGGGTATCAGCATGGAAACAAAAGAGTGGCAGCATTTTTTGGAAACAGGAAGAGTAGAGGATTATCTCATATACAAAGAAGCGGTGGCAAACCGCAGTAAAGAGGAAGAGAAAGGGGAGAAAGCTGTAGAACATGCAGGATTTTGTTATAGTGACAGGGATGATTTTACAGGCGCTTCCCATGGGAGAATATGACAGGAGAGTGCTGATACTGACCAAAGAACGGGGCAAGATATCGGCATTTGCCAAAGGCGCCAGAAGGCAGAACAGCAAGCTGATGGCAAGGACTAATCCTTTCTGTTTTGGCACTTTCAAGCTGTATGAGGGCAGAAACTCCTATAATCTGGTGGATGCGGAGATCTCCAATTATTTTGATAACTTCCGGGAAGATTTTGAAGGCGCCATGTACGGCATGTACTTTTTGGATGTGGCAGACTATTATACAAGGGAAAACAACGATGAAAAGGATATGTTAAAGCTCATTTATCAGTCTTTGAGAGCTTTATCCCTGCCATCCATTCCCAACGAGCTGGTAAGATACATATTTGAAATGAAGGCACTTGTGGTAAATGGTGAATTTCCGGGAGCACCTTTAGACAGACCGCTTCTGGCAGATACCCGATATACCATAGAATATGTGGCGGCAGCAGGACTGGATAAACTGTATACCTTTGTGGTATCCGATGAAGTCATGGCAGAGCTTTCCCGGTGTGCGGAAGAATACCGCAGGAGATTTACAGGCAAAAAATTTAAAAGCCTGGAAATACTGGAGCAGCTTTGTACAAACTCACCGAATTGTGGGTTGAAAATATAGGAACTGTCCGCTATAATATTATAGCAACATGCAGGAGGTAGATTATGAAAAAGAAAAGACTGCTTTTGGCAGTAACGTGTCTGACATTACTGCTCGGCGGCTGTGCTTTTGGTGAGGATGTGGATACCACGACCATCATTGTGGACAAAAAGGGCACGGTTGTTGAAAGCATTGTAGAAGATTTTGATAAGGATTATTATAACGCCGACGATCTTGAAGGGATGATCACAAAAGAGATTCAGGATTATAACAGTACGGCAGGCGGAGAAAAGGTAAAACTGGATTCCTTTGAACTGACCGAGGACGGCAAACAGGTAAAGGTGAAAATACAGTATGGTTCCGCCGACGATTATAAGCAGATGAATGAGAGGGAATTGTTCTGCGGAACTGTTTCGGATGCTTATAATGCAGGGTATGAATTTGTTTCCATGACTGATCAGGAAACAGGTGCGGCAGTTTCCCAGGGGGAAGTGCTGGAATTAGGCAATAAGAAAATCGTTATTTCCGAAGAGGCGCTGGATATCAGGGTTTCCGGTAAAATTACCCATGTAAGTGAAGGTATTACTGTAAAAGATCATAAAACAGCAGTCCTTCCTGACGACGGAGAAAAACTTTCTTATGTTATTTATGAATAAAACAGGCATTTAATACCTGTTAATGATAGGAATGTGAGGAGAGAGAAATGGAAAAATCATTGGAAAAAATCGTAGCATTGGCAAAGTCCAGAGGTTTTGTATATCCGGGAAGTGAGATTTACGGCGGTCTTGCCAACACATGGGACTACGGCAATCTTGGCGTTGAACTGAAGAACAATGTAAAAAAAGCGTGGTGGCAGAAATTTGTCATGGAAAACCCTTACAACGTTGGTGTTGACTGTGCCATTCTGATGAATCCCCAGACATGGGTGGCAAGCGGTCACCTTGCAGGATTTTCCGATCCTTTGATGGACTGTAAGGAATGTCATGAACGTTTCCGCGCAGATAAGATCATTGAAGATTTCTGTGAGGAAAAGGGCATTACATTAGAAAAGCCCATTGATGCATTCAGCAAAGAAGAAATGCAGGATTTCATTGAGGAAAAACAGATTCCCTGTCCCACCTGCGGCAAACATAATTTCACGGAGCTGCGTGAATTTAATCTGATGTTCAAGACCTTCCAGGGTGTAACCGAGGATGCAAAGAACACAGTATACTTAAGACCTGAGACAGCCCAGGGTATCTTTGTAAACTTCAAAAACGTACAGAGAACTTCCCGCAAGAAAATTCCTTTCGGTATCGGTCAGATAGGTAAATCCTTCCGTAACGAGATCACACCAGGTAACTTCACATTCCGTACCAGAGAGTTTGAACAGATGGAATTAGAGTTCTTCTGCGAACCCGGTACTGATCTGGAGTGGTTCCAGTATTGGAGGCAGTTCTGTATTGACTGGCTGAAATCCCTGGGTATGAAAGATGAGGAAATGCGTGCAAGGGATCATGCTCCCGAAGAGTTATGTTTCTATTCTAAGGGAACAACGGATATTGAGTTCTTATTCCCCTTTGGCTGGGGCGAGCTGTGGGGCATTGCTGACAGAACCGATTATGACCTGACACAGCATCAGAATACATCCGGTCAGGATATGAGCTATTTTGATGATACAAAGGGTGAAAAATATATTCCTTATGTAATTGAGCCTTCACTGGGAGCAGACCGTGTAGTTCTTGCCTTCCTTTGTGCGGCTTATGATGAAGAAGAAATCGGTGAAGGCGATGTGCGTACAGTCCTTCATTTCCATCCTGTGCTGGCGCCTGTTAAGATCGGTGTCCTTCCTTTGTCCAAGAAGTTAAATGAAGGTGCGGAAAAAGTATTTGCACAGCTTTCCAGGAAATACAACTGTGAGTTTGATGACAGAGGAAACATCGGTAAGAGATACCGCCGTCAGGATGAGATCGGAACACCTTTCTGTATCACCTATGACTTTGATTCCGAAACAGATGGCTGCGTAACCGTCCGTGACCGTGATACCATGGAGCAGGAAAGAATTGCAATTGCTGATCTGGATGCATATTTTGCAGAGAAATTCACATTTTAGTAATTGATGGAGAAAAATCATAAAATAAAGTATTGGTGATTTGGAAAATAAGATGTTAAGGGGATATGTGGGAATCCGTGTATCCCCTTTCCCTATGAAGGAACCCTATGCTATGAAGAAAAAATACGAAGCATTTCTGGCAGGCCTGCCGGAAGAAAAGAGAAAAAAGGTTGAGGCATTGGTACAATTTGTGAAATTTGGCATGGTAGGCGGATTCAATACAGTCTTATCTTATGTTATTGTCAATGTGATGTTTTATGTCTGGGGCATCAATGAGCAGATTGGAAACATTGTGGCATTTGTTATTACTGTGTTTATTTCCTATATGGCAAACAGCCGGTTTGTTTTCAGTGAAACGGCAAAGGACCAGTCTTTCCTGGCAGGACTGGTCAAAGTATATATATCCTATTCCATCACAGGACTTTTTATTACAAGTGCTCTTTTATATGCAGAGACTCATATTTTAGACATCCCTCTGTATATTGGAACCTTTGCAAATATATTTATTACTGTACCCATCAACTTTATTTTAAACAAATTCTGGGCATATCGAAAGAAATCATAATTTTTTTGACAGATGAAGAAAAAAAACATATAATATACGCGGTATGAAAATATGCGTTTGCGCATATTTTTTCGTTGCGTATGATATAAAAAAGCCATAAAGATAATTTTGGAGGAAACAAACGTGAAAGCTTATGGAGTAAACGAACTGAGAAAAATGTTTTTGGAGTTCTTTGAAAGCAAGGGACATCTTGCAATGAAGAGCTTTTCTTTAGTACCGCATAATGATAATTCTTTATTGCTGATCAACTCCGGTATGGCGCCGTTAAAACCATATTTTACAGGACAGGAGATCCCGCCCAGAAAGAGAGTGACCACATGTCAGAAATGTATCCGTACCGGTGATATCGAAAATATCGGTAAAACTGCACGTCACGGCACATTTTTTGAAATGCTGGGCAATTTTTCCTTTGGCGATTATTTCAAGCATGAAGCCATCGGCTGGACATGGGAGTTTTTAACGGAAGTGGTAGGGCTGGATAAGGAGAGGCTGTATCCTTCCGTATATGAAAATGATGATGAAGCATTTGAAATCTGGGAAAAGGAGATCGGTGTTCCCAAAGAGAAAATTTTCCGCTTTGGAAAAGAGGATAACTTCTGGGAGCATGGTTCAGGTCCCTGCGGTCCCTGTTCCGAGGTTTATTATGACAGGGGAGAAAAGTATGGCTGCGGCAAACCGGGCTGTACTGTAGGCTGTGACTGTGACCGTTATATTGAGGTGTGGAACAATGTATTTACCCAGTTTGATAATGACGGAAAAGGCAACTATACAGAGCTGGAGCAGAAAAATATCGATACCGGTATGGGTCTTGAAAGACTGGCGGCAGTTGTACAGGATGTGGATTCCATTTTTGACGTGGACACCATTCAGGCTCTGCGCAACAAAGTCTGCGAGCTTTCCGGCAAAGAATATAAGAAAGAATACAAATGGGATGTTTCCATCCGTATTGTGACAGATCATATCCGTTCTGCAACCTTTATGATCTCTGACGGTATCATGCCTACTAATGAAGGCAGAGGTTATGTATTACGCCGTATTATCCGCCGTGCTGCAAGACATGGAAAATTGCTGGGCATTGAAGGCTCATTCCTTGCGCACTTGTGTGAAACGGTTATCGAGGGAAGCAAAGACGGCTATCCCGAACTGGAAGAAAAGAAAGACTTTATCTTTAATGTATTGACACAGGAAGAAAGCAAATTTGCCAAGACCATTGATCAGGGACTTTCCATTTTGGGAGAAATGGAAGAGGCAATGGCAAAAGAAGGTAAAAAAGAGCTTTCCGGTGCAGATGCATTTAAGTTATATGATACTTATGGATTCCCTCTGGATCTGACCATGGAAATCCTGGAGGAAAAAGGCTTTACCGTAGATCAAAAGGGCTTTGAAGCGGCTATGGCAGAGCAGAAAGAAAAAGCCAGAAAGGCACGTAAAGTAACCAACTATATGGGTGCTGATGTAACGGTTTATGAATCTATCGATCCAGGCATTACATCTACATTTGTAGGCTATGATAAGCTGGTACACCAGTCTGAGATTACCGTTCTTACTACAGAAACCGAGCTGGTGGAAGCTTTGACTGACGGACAGATCGGAACCATTATCGTAGAGGAAACACCTTTCTATGCAACCATGGGCGGACAGAATGCGGATACCGGTGTGATCACTGTAGACGGCGGAGAGTTTGTGGTAAGCGATACTGTGAAACTGTTAGGCGGCAAGGTAGGGCATATCGGTACAGTAACAAAGGGAATGTTTAAGGTTGGAGATGTGGCAACCTTATCCGTAGATGCAGCAAACAGAGCGGATACCTGCAAGAACCACAGTGCAACCCACTTATTACAGAAAGCATTAAGAACAGTTCTGGGCAGCCATGTAGAGCAGAATGGTTCCTATGTGGACGGCGAGAGACTGCGTTTTGACTTTTCCCATTTCTCTGCAATGACACCTGAGGAACTGGAAAAAGTAGAAGCTATTGTTAATGAAAAGATCGCAGAAAATATTGCGGTAGATACCCAGGTCATGACCATGGAAGAAGCAAAGAAGACCGGAGCTATGGCACTTTTCGGAGAAAAATACGGAGAGACTGTCCGCGTTGTTATGATGGGAGACTTTTCCAAGGAATTCTGCGGTGGCACTCATGTTAAAAATACAGGTGCTATCGGAGCATTCAAGATTCTTTCCGAATCCGGTGTTGCAGCAGGAGTAAGGCGTATTGAAGCATTGACCGGAAACGGTGTGATGAAATATTACAAAGAAATGGAAGAGAAGGTTAAGGAAACAGCCAGAGTATTAAAGGCAAATCCTGCAAACCTTATTGAAAAAGCAGAACATTTAGTTGCAGAAAACAAATCTCTTCACAGCGAGCTGGAGTCCATGAAAGCCAAGGCTGCAAAAGATGCTTTAGGCGATGTTATGGATCAGGTAACAGAAGTAAAAGGTGTGAAACTCCTTGCAGCCAAAGTCAGCGGCGTTGACATGAACGGGCTGCGTGATCTGGGTGACCAGCTGAAAGAAAAACTGGGTGATGGAGTGATCTTATTAGCATCCGACCTGGAGGGCAAAGTAAGCCTGGTGGCTATGGCTACAGATGGTGCAATGGCGAAAGGTGCACATGCGGGCAACCTGATCAAGGGCATTGCCGCACTTGTAGGCGGTGGCGGCGGCGGACGTCCCAATATGGCACAGGCAGGCGGCAAAAACCCTGCAGGCATAGAGGCGGCTATTGCGGAAGCGAAGAATGTGCTGGATGGACAGATTGCGTAAAAGATAGCTGAATATTGCAGATTTTCGTCATGGAATAGTCATATAATTCCATAAAAAACAGTTGACGGATGGGAATTTTGTGTTATAATCGTAAATGTGCATAGGTTAATGATGCATAATAATTACCCAGCAGTCGTGTTACTTGAAGGGACTGAAGGGAGGTCAGGTGTGATTTATGTCAAACGTAATCGTAAAAGAGAACGAGACTTTAGATAGCGCTTTACGCCGTTTCAAAAGAAGCTGTGCAAAAGCCGGTATTCAGCAGGAGATTCGTAAGAGAGAGCATTACGAAAAACCCAGCGTAAAACGTAAGAAAAAATCTGAAGCAGCAAGAAAACGCAAATACAACTAATCATTAAATTCCCCGGCATGTTGCCGGGGAATTTTTCGTGATACTTTTTGTGAAGAGGATGTCATATGAATGAAACAGGGGAGCAGACATTGATGAAGATATCCTGAAGAACGGAGGAGAATTATGTGGACACGGGAGATTTTTGGTACAGAGCTGATCTATCTTGTGGAATGTTTTATTTTATATAGCTTTATCGGATGGGTAGTAGAATCTTTATACATGTCCTTTTGTAATCGGAAGTGGACTAACAGGGGCTTTACCTTCGGCCCTTTTTGCCCTATTTATGGTTTTGGAGGCGTTGTAGGCTATATTGTGATGCATCCCCTCAGCGGACACCTGGTATGGCTGTATCTGATCGGGGCATTTCTGGCAACTACCTTTGAATACCTTGTAGGAATATTGATGCAGAAAACCCTTCATGAGGTGTGGTGGGATTATAATGAGAAGCCCTTTAATTATAAGGGGATCATCTGTCTGGAAAGCACGATTGCATGGGGGTTTTATGCAATCATCATTGTGAAATTCTTAAATGGACGCATGATGAATCTGGTAAGCAGGGTCCCTTTTAATATCGGAAGAAGACTTTGCTGGTGTGTCATATTCGTTTATTTTGTGGATTTTACTTATCATTTGCTTCAGGCATTGGGATATGATTTAAAGGCGAAAAGAGAAAAAGTAAAGGATATTTACAGGGATTTTCGTGCAAGATGGAACTAATTCAGTTTTAAGACTGTCTCTTTTTGGATATTTTTTCAATTGACAAATGAAATAACATACTTTATTATGCTTTTAAAGCAACAAAGATGTGGCTTCTTCTCAAAAGAAGTCATTTTTGTTTGTCAGGCGGCTGTGATCATAACAGCCAAAAAGGAGGAGAATGATTATGAAAAAGAAATTGTTAAGCGCTCTTTTGAGTGTAGCAATGGTAGCTTCTTTATTAGTCGGATGCGGCGATGCAGCTGCAGAAGGCACAAGTAATGAAGCAGAAAAAACAGAAGAACCTGCAGCAGAAGAAGTTGCAGAAGGTGAAACTGCAGAAGGTGAAGCTGCAGAAAGTACAGGGGATTTTGCCGGTACGATCAAGATCGGCGGTATCGGACCTACAACAGGCGGCGCTGCGGTTTATGGAAATGCAGTTAAAAATGCAGCACAGATCGCTGTTGATGAGATCAATGCAGCAGGCGGCGTGAACGGATATGAATTAGTGCTGAATTTCCAGGATGACGAATGTGATGCAGAAAAAGCCGTAAACGCATACAATACATTAAAAGACTGGGATATGCAGGTACTGATGGGAACAGTAACCAGCGGATGCTGTCTTGCAGTAGAAGATGTGGCTTCCCAGGATAACATGTTCTTATTGACACCTTCAGGTTCTGCAGTGGAATGTATCAGCGGAGACAATGCTTTCCGTGTATGTTTTTCCGATCCTAACCAGGGTGCTGCTTCCGCAAAATATATCGGTGAAAACGGTCTGGCAGAAAAAGTAGCTGTTATTTATGACAGCTCTGATATCTATTCTTCCGGTATTTATGAGAAGTTTGCAGCAGAAGCTGCAAACCAGCCTTTTGAAATCGTAGCAGCAGAAGCATTTACAGCAGACAATAAGACAGATTTCAATACACAGTTACAGAAAGCACAGGAAGCCGGTGCAGATCTGGTATTCTTACCTATCTATTATACAGAGGCTTCTCTGATCCTGGCACAGGCTGATAAAATGGGATTTGCTCCTATGTTCTTCGGATGTGACGGTTTAGACGGTATCTTACAGGTTGAGAACTTTGACGCTTCTTTAGCAGAAGGCGTTATGCTGTTGACACCTTTCGCAGCAGATGCAACAGATGAAATGACACAGAAATTCGTAACTGCTTACAAAGAAGCATACGGCGAAACTCCTAACCAGTTCGCAGCAGATGCTTATGATGCGATCTATATCATTAAGACAGCTGTTGAAGAAGCAGGTGTTACAGGTGATATGGATGCTTCCACAATCTGTGACAAATTAAAAGAAGTAATGCCTACTATTACTGTTAAAGGTTTAACAGATGCAGGTGAAGGTATTACATGGACAGCAGACGGCGAGCCTAACAAAGCGCCCAGAGCTGTAAAGATTGAGAACGGTGTATATGTATCCATGGAATAATGGAACAGAAAACAGAATACATTGACCTAAAAGGGGGCCTTGCCGCAAGGAAGGTCCCTTTTCAATGTGTTGCTTGTGTAAAAGAAGGATTTATGGTATTCTTTTTAAGTATAAATTTGAATTATTATGTAAAAAAACAGAAGGGATGAGGTGTTTACAATGAGTTTTGTTTCCTATTTGGTAAACGGTATCAGCCTCGGCAGTGTTTATGCATTGATCGCACTGGGTTATACAATGGTTTACGGTATTGCAAAAATGTTAAATTTTGCCCATGGCGATGTTATTATGATTGGAGGATATACGGTGTTCGTTACCTTCTCTCAGATGGGAATGAATCCGTTTTTAAGTCTTTTGATTTCCGTAGTTGTATGTACGGTACTGGGTGTTGTCATTGAAAGACTTGCATATAAGCCTTTAAGAACAGCATCACCTCTTGCGGTTCTGATCACTGCAATCGGTGTCAGCTACCTGCTGCAGAATGTGGCGCTTTTGATTTTCGGAGCGGATACAAAGGCATTTACTTCAGTGGTAAATGTTCCGGCGCTGTCCTTATTTGATGGAAAGCTTACTATTTCAGGAGAAACCATTGTAACGGTCATTGTCTGTATTGTCATTATGATCGCTTTGACCTCTTTCATTAAATACACCAAGGCAGGAAGAGCCATGCTGGCAGTTTCTGAGGATAAAGGTGCAGCACAGTTAATGGGTATCAATGTAAACGGCACCATTGCTTTGACATTTGCCATCGGTTCCGCACTGGCGGCAGTAGCAGGTGTGCTCCTTTGTTCCGCATATCCTTCCTTAACTCCCTATACCGGTTCCATGCCGGGCATCAAAGCCTTTGTTGCGGCAGTATTCGGTGGGATCGGTTCCATACCCGGAGCTTTCATCGGCGGAATCCTTCTGGGCGTGATCGAATGTCTCAGCAAGGCATATATTTCTTCACAGTTGTCGGATGCCATCGTGTTTGGTGTTCTGATCGTGGTTCTGATTGTCCGCCCTACAGGTATTTTGGGCAAGAACATTCAGGAGAAAGTGTAGGTGGCCTGTATGAAGAAAATGAAGTTAAAAAAACAGACAATGCAAAATCTGCTGACTTATGCAGCAATCATTATGGTATACATAGTCGTAACCATAGCAGTAAATGCCGGAGCAGTATCCAATCTGTTAAAGGGTCTGCTGGTGCCGATCTGTACTTATGTGATTCTGGCAGTTTCGTTGAATCTGACAGTGGGTATTCTGGGGGAACTGAGTCTGGGACACGCAGGATTTATGTGTGTGGGTGCTTTTTCTTCTGCGCTGTTCAGCTTGTGCATGGAAGATACCATTACCTTTGCGCCCCTCCGTTTTGTCCTTGCGATTTTAGTAAGTGCAGTGACTGCGGCAGTATTTGGCTTTTTGATCGGTATTCCCGTACTGCGTTTAAAGGGTGATTATCTTGCCATTGTAACCCTGGCATTTGGAGAGATCATTAAGAATGTGATCAATGCTGTATATCTGGGAAAGGATTCCCATGGTTTCCATATTTCCTTAAAGGATTCCATGTCCCTTGGCATGGAGGCGGACGGACAGATCCTGATCAAGGGTGCCCAGGGCATTACAGGTACGCCTCATGATTCCAGCTTTACCGCAGGTATTATATTGATCATCATCACGCTGTTTATCGTATTGAATCTGGTAAATTCCAGAACAGGACGCGCCATTATGTCTATCAGGGATAACAGGATCGCAGCAGAAAGTATCGGCATCAATGTAACAAAGTATAAACTGATCGCTTTTACGATCTCAGCATCCCTTGCCGGCGTAGGCGGTGCGTTGTATGCACACAATCTTAACACGCTGACAGCGCTTCCCAAAAACTTCGGTTACAATATGTCCATTATGATCCTGGTATTTGTTGTCTTAGGCGGTATCGGCAATATGCGCGGTTCCATTATTGCAGCGGTCATTCTTACATTGCTGCCGGAATTGCTGCGAGGGCTCAACGATTACCGTATGTTGATCTACGCGGTAGTGCTGATCGCCATGATGTTGTTTAACTGGAGTCCCAAAGCAAGAGAACTGCGGGATAAGATAGGGGCTAAATTCAGTTTCCGCAAAAAAGCAAAAGAAGGGGAGGCATAAGATATGGCATTGTTGGAAGTTAAGAACTTAGGCATTTCCTTTGGAGGCTTAAAAGCGGTAAATGCCTTTGAGGTCACTATAGAAAAGGGACAGTTATATGGTCTGATCGGGCCAAACGGAGCGGGAAAGACAACGGTATTTAATCTGCTGACAGGGGTTTATAAGCCCGATGAAGGAACTGTTTTGCTGGATGGAGTCAACATTACCGGCAAAAAGGCAATCGAGATCAGTAAGGGCGGTATTGCCAGAACCTTCCAGAATATCAGATTATTTAAGGATATGTCCGTTTTAGATAATGTAAAAGTGGCGCTTCATAATCATCACCACTATTCCACTTTTGAGGGGATTCTCAGATTGCCCAGATATTTTAAGGTGGAAAAGGAAATGAATGAAAAAGCCATGGAGCTTTTGAAAGTCTTTGAGCTGGATGGATATGCGGATTATCTGGCAGCAAATCTGCCCTATGGACAGCAGAGAAAGCTGGAGATCGCAAGAGCTCTTGCCACGGAACCAAAGCTTTTGCTGCTGGATGAGCCTGCTGCAGGTATGAATCCCAATGAGACAAAGGAATTAATGGATACCATCCGTTTTGTCAGGGATCATTTTGATATGACGATCCTGCTGATCGAGCATGATATGAAACTGGTATCCGGAATCTGCGAAAAGCTGACAGTACTGAATTTCGGTGAGGTGCTGGCACAGGGAGATACCTCAGAGGTGTTGAACAACCATGAGGTTATTACGGCATATCTGGGAGAGTAGGAGGCAATTATCATGGCAATGTTGGAAGTAAAAGATCTGCATGTACATTATGGTGTCATCGAAGCCATTAAAGGCATCAGTTTTGAAGTAAATAAAGGTGAAGTAATTGCTCTGATCGGAGCCAACGGAGCGGGGAAGACCACAACCCTTCATACCATATCCGGTTTGATCAAACCCTCAGCCGGAACGGTTTTATTTGAGGGAAAGGATATTGTGAAAATTCCCGGACATAAGATCGTATCTCTGGGAATGGCTCATGTACCGGAAGGAAGAAGGGTATTTGCCCAGCTTTCCGTTTATGAAAATCTGCTCATGGGAGCTTATACCAGAAAGGATAAAGAAGAAATCCAGAACTCCCTGCAGATCGTTTATGATCGTTTTCCCAGACTGGAAGAAAGAAAAAACCAGATGGCAGGAACCCTGAGCGGCGGTGAGCAGCAGATGTTAGCCATGGGAAGAGCGCTTATGAGCAATCCCGGCATTATCCTTATGGATGAGCCTTCCATGGGATTGTCTCCGATCTTTGTAAACGAAATTTTTGATATTATCCAAAAAGTCAGTGAAGCGGGAACTACAGTTCTTTTAGTGGAACAAAATGCCAAGAAGGCACTTTCCATTGCAGACAGGGCATATGTATTGGAAACCGGAAAGATCGTTCTGGAAGGAAAAGCAGATGAATTGATGAATGACGATTCCATCAAAAAGGCTTATTTAGGTGAATAAGAAAAAGGGGGTTATGTCTATGGAAAATGTGATCATTACCATTGCGCGTCAGTACGGCAGTGGAGGAAAAACATTAGGAAAGGCACTTGCCAAGAATATGGGCATCAACTGTTATGACAGGGAACTGATGCGTCTGGCTTCTGATGAAAGCGGTATTGCCGAGGGCATGTTTGGAGCAGCGGATGAGAAACTTAAGAAAAGCCCTCTGCTTAGAATAACCAAAAACGTATATCAGGGGCAGCTGATTCCGCCGGATGATGATGATTTCACATCCAGCGACAATCTGTTTAACTATCAGGCAAAGATCATCAAACAGCTTGCAGAAGCGGAGTCCTGTGTGATCATCGGACGATGTGCGGATTATGTGTTAAAGGATAAGAAAAATGTTGTCAGCGTTTTTGTCCATGCGCCTAAGGATTATTGTATGAAGCTGGCAAAGGAACGTCTGGGATATCCTGATAAGGAAGTGGAAAAGTATATTGCCAGGACTGACAAATACAGGGCGGAATATTACAAATACCACACAGGTAACACATGGTATGACGCCAGAAATTATGATCTGTGTCTGGACAGTTCCAAGCTGACCCAGGATGAGGCGATTGCAGTGATCAAAGACTATATCAAAACCCGGTTCCATTGATATAGCGGGCAATAGAAGAGTTGGTATATATGTGATGATATGCGGAGTGGGAAACTGCTCCGCATTTTTTGTAATGTAAATGAATATATGTTAGTTGACAAAATCAACTTTATGCAGTATGCTTAATATGTTGACAAAATCAACAAAATGCGTGGAGGTAGAGAACTCATGGATACATTGATGGTCGTAAAAAAAGAAGAAGCAAAAAAAAGAGTGTTTAAGGGTGTTTATCTTGATTCACTTGCAGTGGGAGAAAAAAGTATGGTATGCAAAATGAACTACCAAAATGGTGATTTTGCGTCAGAGCATCAGCATCCCCATGAGCAGTGCGGGTATGTTATTTCGGGAGAATATGAGCTTACCATCGGAGATGAAAAATGGCTCCTTGGCAGTGGCGACAGTTATGCGATCCCGGGAAATAAAATCCATTCATTTAAGGTGTTGAAGGCTGGAGAAGTGGTAGATGTATTTACACCCCAGAGAGAGGATTATTTGTAAAATGAAGAAGTCTTTGCAAACAGCCATACTCATAAGAAAATTCAACAGATTTTATTTGCCGTATTTCCATCTTTTGACACAGAAATATCTGAATACAGAGTATTCAGTTGCAGAAGCACGGATACTGTATGAAATATATGAGAATAAAGAAATCAGTGCCAGAGATATCGTTAATAATCTCCATGTTGATAAAGGTTATCTGAGCAGGATATTGAAAAAACTTGAATCAAAATCTTTAATTAACCGGGAAGCGTCAAATGATGACTCCAGGTTGACAGTTATCTCACTTACAAACAATGGAGAAACACTTGCTGAGAATCTTATTGGGGAATCAATCCGGCAGGTAGAAAAAGACATTATGGGGATTTCAGATAGTGATTTGGATAAGCTATCCTATCATTTAGAAGAAATTATTGAAATTTTAGGGGGCAGATAAAATGAAAGTTTTTGAGTATGATCCGAAATATAAGGATTCGTTTATTCAGTTTAATACAGATTGGATCGTTGACAATTTTGGATGTCTTGAGGAAGAAGACATTGAAACATTTGCAAAAATCGATGAAGACTTAAAGAATGGTGCAATGATCTATTTTGCAGTTGAAAATGATATCCCGCTTGCAACCTGTATGGCAAAACCTGTGAGTGGGGAAACATGGGAAATTTGTAAACTTGGTTCAAATAAGTACAGAGAGCATAAAGGAAGTGGAAGTGCTGTTTTTGAAGCATCGATGAAATGGGCAATAGACCATGGCGCCAAAAGATTGTTTGTTTTGTCTAATCGCAAACTGAAACCGGCGATTCACATTTACGAAAAATTTGGATTTAAAGAAATCAAATTAGATGATTATGAGTATATCCGGGGAGATATTGCCTTTGAAAAGTTAATGGATTGATCCGGATTTCAGTTTTACTTTCTGCTTCTGGTTAATATATGTGTGGAAGCATCCCGGACAGGAGCTTTCTTTTTTTATTAACAGTCATAATTTATCACTTCTTTTATTATGATAGTAGTAATAAAAGTTAGATGGTTTCAATATGAAAAAATTGATTATGATCTTTTTGAGTTTCCAGATTGCCTTTATGGTTCTGGTAACATCAGTTACCGGCGCCGTAATGCCTGGGGAGACGGAACAGCCCGGTCAGGAGCAGATGGAACAAGAAGCGGGAGAACAATCAGAACAGGAACAGCCCAAAGTGGAGGGGGCACAGGAGCAGGTACAGAATGTGCCCCAGGAAACGGTACAGAATGGTCTGGAACTGGATATTGCAGCACCTTCGGCAATCTTGATGGAGGCTTCTACGGGGACGGTCATTTATGAAAAAGCGCCGGATACACCGTTAAAGCCGGCAAGCATTACCAAAATTATGACGTTGCTGCTTACCTTTGAAGCACTGGAAAAGGGGCAGATCCATCTGGAGGACCAGGTGACCACCAGCGCTTATGCAAAATCCATGGGAGGCTCCCAGGTGTTTCTGGAAGAGGGAGAAGTCCAGACTGTAGATACATTGATCAAATGTATCGCAGTAGCAAGCGGCAATGATGCGGCAGTTGCAATGGCAGAGCATATTGCAGGAAGCGAAGAGGCTTTTGTGCAGATGATGAATGAAGAAGCGGCAAGGCTGAACATGACGGCAACCCACTTTGAAGACTGCTGTGGATTGACGGATTCAGATACCCACATTACCAGCGCAAGGGATGTGGCGGTCATGTCCAGGGAACTGATCACCAGATATCCACAGATTTATGACTATACCAAGATCTGGATGGAGGATATCACCCATACTACTGCAAAAGGAAGCACACCCTTTACGCTGACCAGTACCAACAAACTGCTGAAACAGTATCCCTATACAACAGGCTTAAAAACGGGTTCCACCAGTTCGGCAAAATACTGTCTTTCCGCTACAGCCAACAAGGATGGCATCGATATGATCGCAGTTGTTATGGCAGCGCCGGATTATAAGGTGCGTTTTGCTGATGCCATGAAGCTGCTGCAGCATGGCTTTTCTGTAAGCCGGATCTATCAGGACCCCCATCAGGACGATCTGGAGGCGGCTGTTGTAAAAGGCGGTGTGGAGGATCAGGTAAATCTTGTTTATGAGAATCAGTTCACATATCTGGATGTGACAGGACAGGATTTAAGCCAGATCACCAAGGAAATCCGCTTACAGGAAGAGCATCATGCGCCGATTACTGCAGGAGAAGCGGCAGGAGAAGCAATCTATTTTCTCAACGGAAACAAGATCGGCAGTGTCAATATACTTTACGGAGAGGATATCAGGGAAGCAAAATACATAGATTATTTAAAAATGATCTGGCGGATTTATTTGATCTGAAGGGAAGATCATCCTGCCAAAACAAAAGAATTATCATCTCATGATGGGAGGTTTTTGACGGGAAGAATGGTTCCGTGTTATACTGGGGCACAGATAACAGGAGATTTGGAATGAAAATTTTAATCATGTGTTTTACGCTTTTGATCTGCATGGCAGCAGTTATCATCATCTGGGATGTCCATCATTTTGTGGTGAAAAAGTATGCGTTGACAGGAAAAAAACTGAAGAAAAATTACCGCTTTGTCATGTTGTCAGACCTGCATGGCAAGAGCTTCGGAAAGAATCATGAAAAGCTGCTTCATAAAATTGATGAACTGGCGCCGGAGGGAATCTTTATTGCGGGAGATATGATAACGGCAAAGCCGGGGAAAAATTTTGATACAGTTGTGGATTTTATCAGAAAGCTGGCAGATAAATATCCGGTATACTACGGCAGCGGAAACCATGAGTACCGCATGGAAATCTATCCGGAAAAATACGGGGATATGTCAAAGAAATTTGAAGATGCCATCAGGCATCCCAACCTGGTCCGGCTGAAAAATCAGAAATTTTTGCTGGAAAAGGAAAATATCCTTATTTACGGACTGGAGATTGACAGGGAATTTTATAAAAAATTTCACGCACCTGAAATGGAAGAGCGCTATTTGGAGCAAAAGCTGGGGAAGCCGGATGAGGAAGCTTATACCATTATGATCGCCCATAATCCGGCTTATTTTCCTGCTTATGCAAAATACAAAACGGATCTGGTATTGTCCGGTCATGTTCATGGAGGTATTGCCAGACTGCCTTTTCTGGGCGGAGTAATTTCCCCGGCACTTCGTCTGTTCCCTAAATATGACGGCGGACTTTTTAAAGAAAGAAATACCACCATGATTTTAGGAAGAGGACTGGGTACCCATACGCTGCCCGTGCGTTTTCTTAATCCGGGAGAACTGATCCTGGTAACTTTGGAAGCGGAATAAATAACATAAGAGTTGAAAGAAATGAAAAACAATATATAGTTTTATCTCTTGCAATTAAACCCAAGATGTAGTATTATGAACTGGCACGAAAAAAAGCGCGGGGGATGGCTATGTCATTAGAGGTTAAATTACAAGTATTTGAAGGTCCTCTGGATCTGTTATTACATTTGATCGAAAAGAATAAAGTGGATATTTATGACATTCCTATTGTTGACATTACAGAGCAGTATTTGGATTATATCAGGCAGATGCGCCGGGAAGACATGAATATCATGAGTGAATTCCTTGTTATGGCTGCCACATTGATCGACATTAAGTGCAGGATGCTTCTGCCCAAAGAGGTCAATGAGGACGGAGAAGAGGAAGATCCCAGAGCAGAGCTGGTGGAAAAACTGCTGGAATATAAAATGTACAAGTATATGTCTTATGAATTGAAGGACAGGCAGTTAGACGCTGCCAAGGTGTGGTTTAAGACAAAGACCATGCCTAAGGAGGTAGCAGAATACACGCCGCCTGTAGATTATGAGCAGCTGATCGGAGAAGTAAATCTTTCCGGCTTGAGAGAGATTTTTGAATCGGTCATAAAGCGGCGGGAGGACAAGATCGATCCGATTCGTTCCACCTTTGGCAAGATTGAAAAGGACGAGGTGGATATGGATGCTAAAATGATCTATGTGCAGGATTATATTCTGCTGCAGAAGAAGTGCAGTTTCCGCAATCTTTTGGAAAAACAGCACTCAAAAGCGGAAGTGATCGTAACCTTTCTGGTTATTTTGGAATTGATGAAAATCGGCAAGATCCTCATTGAGCAGGAGGAAGCTTTTGACGATATTTATATTACCTCAAGGGAGGCAGCATAAGTGGAAAAAGAAAAAATGAAGGCGGTGCTGGAATCCATTTTATTTACCATGGGTGAATCGGTGGATGCATCAAGGCTTTCCCAGGTTTTGGAAATACCTGTAAAGGAAGTAAATGACCTTTTAAAAGAGATGAAAGAAGAATATGATCAGGCAGAGGACAGAGGAGTTACCTTAATGGAACTGGACGGAGCCTATCAGATGTGCAGCAAGACGGAAATGTATGAATGGCTGATCAGGATCGCATCTTCACCCAGAAAATACACCCTTACGGATTCCCTGCTGGAAACCTTATCCATTATTGCATATAAACAGCCGGTGACCAAAATTGAGATCGAGAAGATCCGCGGCGTAAGCTGTGACCATGCAGTAAACCGTCTGCTGGAATTTGACCTGATCATGGAAGTGGGAAGAATGGATGCGCCGGGAAGACCCCTTTTATTCGGAACCACAGAGCAGTTTTTAAGAAGCTTTGGCGTTACCAGTCTGGAGGAACTGCCTCAGATGAATACAGACAGAATAGAAGAATTCAGGGAACAGGCAGAAAAAGAGGTACAACTTAAATTGGATATTTAGGAACATGTGCGAATATACTGTAAAAAACGGTATGAGGAAAAGCATATGCAAAAAGGAGCAACAAAAAGCACAAGAAGGAAAACAGTCTTTTTTCTGTGCTTTTTAATTTTGCATTTTTTTACGGTTTTATTGTTGGATAAGGGTATACAGGTCAGAGCAGAAGATATATCCGGTTCGTCCCGGCAAAAGGCAGAAGGGGCAGTACAGGAGGAACTGCGGCTTTATGCAAAGGCTGCATTGTTAATGGATGCCTCTAACAACAGAGTATTGTATGAAAAGAATGGCTATGAGGTATTGCCTATGGCATCAACAACTAAGATCATGACAGCGGTCATAGCTTTGGAATATGGCAATCTGGAGGACCAGGTCACCGTTTCGGCACGGGCGGCATCCATGCCCAAGGTGCACTTGGGCATGAGAGAAGGAGAGACCTATAAATTAAAAGATCTTTTGTTTTCTTTAATGCTGGAATCCCACAATGATTCCGCTGTGGCTATTGCGGAACATATCGGGGGAAGTGTGGAAGGATTTGCGGATCTGATGAACCAGAAAGCGAGAGATCTGGGATGTACGGATACCTATTTCATTACGCCTAACGGTCTGGATGCTGCCCAGGGTGAGAAAACACATTCCACAACTGCCTATGATCTTGCAAAGATCGCTTCCTATGCCATTCAGAATGATCTGTTTGTGGCATTGGTGGGAACCAAAAGCCATAGCTTTGCAGAGCTTCAAAGCGGACGGAGATTTCAGGTAAATAATAAGGACCAGTTTTTGAATATGATGGATGGTGCCATCGGTATTAAAACGGGATTTACCAATCAGGCAGGATATTGTTTTGTGGGAGCGGTACAAAAAGAAGACCGTACCTTGGTGTCTGTAGTGCTTGCCAGCGGATGGCCGCCGCATAAAACTTATAAATGGGCTGATACTAAGGCGCTGATGCAGATGGGAGTAGAGGATTACAGCAGCAGAAGGGTGGAGAAAGAAGAAATTCCGGAGTGGATCGCTGTTGAAAACGGAGTGGAAGACAGGGTGGCTCTTACCATGGAATGGCAGGAAATCAATATGCTTCTGGCAGATTGGGACCAGGTAGATGTAAGTATTGATTTAAAAGAAAAGCTGGAGGCTCCGGTAGAAGAGGGAGAGATCGCAGGCTACGAAAAAGTGACTGTCAATGGAGAAACTTATTCCCTGATTCCAATTGAAACCGCAGGCAGTATGGAGGAATATACTTATCAATATTGCCTGACCCGTCTGGTCAATCTTTTCCTTTACGGAGCACAGGAAAAATAAAAGAGAAAATTCCGCTAAAATACTGTAAAAATTACAAAATCCATCTAGCCTGACTTGAAATTCTATGTTATACTTCTAAAGATGCGGCAGTGGGTATACTCTGCCCAACCGCAAAAATCGTATTTTTTTAATTAATATAAAATGGAGGTCTGAAAAATGAGTAATTCTTCACAAGCGAGTCAAAGAATTGCAGCTTTACTCGATGACAACAGTTTCGTTGAAATCGGTGCTCAGGTTACAGCAAGAGCGACTGATTTTAATCTGAAACAAACCGAAACTCCGTCAGACGGTGTTATTACCGGATATGGAGTAATTGACGGCAACCTTGTGTATGTTTACAGCCAGGACGCTTCCGTATTAAACGGAACCGTAGGTGAAATGCATGCAAAGAAAATTGCCAACCTCTATGATCTGGCATTAAAAATGGGAGCACCTGTGATCGGATTGATCGATTCTGCCGGACTTAGACTTCAGGAAGCAACCGATGCGTTAAATGCTTTTGGTGAAATCTACATGAAACAGACATTGGCTTCCGGTGTGATTCCACAGATTACTGCAATCTTTGGAGCATGCGGCGGCGGACTTGCAATGATCCCCACATTAACCGACTTTACATTTATGGAAGGACAGAAAGCAAAATTATTTGTAAACTCTCCTAACGCATTGGACGGTAATTATGCTGAGAAATGCGATACTGCAGCAGCAGCTTTCCAGAGCAGTGAAGCAGGTATCGTAGATGTAGTTGCAGATGAGGCTGAGATCTTAACACAGATCAGAACTTTAGTATCTATGCTTCCCGGCAACAATGAAGATGATGCATCTTATGTTGAATGTACAGATGATCTTAACCGTGCATCTGCAGAACTGGCTGCATGTGTCGGTGATACATCCATCGCATTGAGCGTGATCGCAGATGACAACGCTTTCTTTGAAACAAAAGCAGACTATGCAAAAGACATGGTAACAGGCTTTATGAAATTAAACGGCATGACAGTAGGTGCAGTTGCAAACCGCACTGAAGTATGCGATGAAGAAGGCAAAGCTGTAGAAAAATTCGACGCAGTATTAACAGCAAAAGGCTGTGAAAAAGCTGCTGATTTCATTACATTTTGTGATGCTTTCAACATCCCTGTATTATCCTTAACAAATGTCAAGGGATTTGAAGCAACTGTATGTTCCGAAAAGAAAATAGCAAAAGCTGTTGCAAAACTTACATATGCATTTGCTAATGCAACTGTACCGAAAGTAAATGTTGTGATCGGACAGGCTATGGGAAGCGCTTATGTGGCAATGAACTCCAAAGCAATCGGCGCTGATATTACAATGGCTTGGCCCACAGCACAGATCGGTGCTATGGATGCAAAGACTGCAGCACAGATCATGTATGACGGACAGGGCTCTGATGTGATCGCTGAAAAAGCAAAAGAATATGCAGAAGCTCAGACAAGTGCAGCAGGAGCGGCTAAGAGAGGATATGTTGATCAGATCGTAGAAGCAGCTGATACAAGAAAATATGTGATCGGCGCATTTGAGATGCTTTTCACAAAGAGAGATGAACGCCCGGCTAAAAAACACGGAACTGTATAAGAAAGGATGATATAAGATATGAAAAAATTCTTGTTAGTCTTAGCTCTTTCAGGCTGTGTTTTGGGTATGACTGCCTGTGGCAGTGAGGAAGCTGATTCCCCATTGGTTGTAAATGAACAGCTTACACAGAATACAGATGCGATCTTCGAAATTATGGATGAAGCCGTTACCAAGGGCGAAGTGGAAATGGCAGCAGAGCAGTTCGATGTTCAGTATGGCGACGGCGTAGGCGATGAGTTTATTGCTGCATGCGGCATCTGGGAAGGCTCTGTTGAAGAGACCGGTGCTTATAAGGGTATCGTGGAAGACTCCATGAAAATCGAAGGAACTGTTGATGAATTTACTGTTTCCTTTGAAATTGAGGGCAGTAACCGCAATGCGGATGTTGAATTGTATTATACAGAAGACACCATCCTTTTCCCGGATATGATGATCAGCCCTTATTATACTTTGGGTGAGAAAATGGAAAAAGCGGCATTAAATACTTTACTGGGTATGGGTACCGTATTTATCGTTCTGATCCTGATCATGTTGATCATCATGGCATTCGGTGTTATTCCTAAGATCGAGAAATCCATTGCTGATAAGAAGGCTAAGAAAAAATCAAAAACAGATGTGGCAGTTGATAATACGATTGCACAGATCATTGAAAAAGAAGAGCTTTCTGATGATACGGAGCTGGTAGCTGTTATTGCGGCAGCAATTGCAGCAAGTGAAGGTGCGGCAGGCACAGATGGCTTTGTAGTAAGAAGCATTAAGAGAGCAAACACAAATAAGTGGCAGAGAGCCTAATATAGGAGGATATGTAAGATGAAAAATTATACCATTACCGTAAATGGAAACGTATATGATGTAGTAGTAGAAGAAGGTGCATCCACAGGTGCTCCTGCAGCAGCACCGAAAGCCGCTCCCAAAGCAGCACCTAAGGCAGCTCCCGCAGCAGCAGCTCCTGCAGCAGGCGGTGCAGCAGGAAGCATCAAGATCGAAGCCGGTGCAGCCGGAAAAGTATTTAAGGTAGAAGCAAGTGTAGGTCAGGCTGTAAAGAAAGGTGATACAGTCTTAGTTCTGGAAGCTATGAAAATGGAAATTCCTCAGGTAGCTCCTGAAGACGGAACAGTTGCAAGCATTAATGTAAACGTTGGAGATCCTGTTGAAGCAGGTGCAGTACTTGCTACATTAAACTAATACAGACCATGATACGTTTGTAAATAAAACAGGAGGTTAACGAGATGGAATATATTTCAAATACATTGAGCAATCTGATTCACCAGACAGCGTTTTTTAACCTGACCTGGGGAAATTACGTGATGATTATCGTTGCTTGTGTATTCCTTTATCTTGCTATTGCTAAGGGTTTTGAACCATTGCTCTTATTGCCGATAGCATTCGGTATGCTGTTAGTTAATATCTATCCGGATATTATGGCTCCGGTTGAGGCAGGTAAAACTGGCGGTTTACTGTATTATTTCTATTTACTGGATGAATGGGCGATCATGCCTTCCCTGATCTTTATGGGTGTAGGTGCCATGACAGACTTCGGTCCCCTGATTGCCAATCCCAAGAGCTTTTTATTAGGTGCATCTGCACAGTTTGGTATTTTTGCAGCTTATTTCGGAGCTATTGCATTAGGCTTCAACGACAAGGCTGCAGCAGCAATTTCCATCATCGGTGGTGCTGATGGTCCTACCTCCATATTCCTGGCAGGTAAATTAGGACAGACAGCACTGTTAGGACCGATCGCCGTAGCGGCATATTCTTATATGTCACTGGTACCGATCATCCAGCCGCCGATCATGAAACTTTTTACAACAGAAAAAGAAAGAAAGATCAAAATGGGACAGCTTCGTCCTGTCAGCAAATTAGAGAAGATTCTTTTCCCGATCATCGTAACTATCGTGGTAAGCCTGATCCTTCCTACAACTGCTCCTTTGATCGGTATGCTTATGTTAGGTAACCTGTTCAGAGAGTCCGGCGTAGTAAGACAGTTGACAGAAACAGCTTCCAATGCTTTGATGTACATCGTAGTTATCTTATTAGGTACATCCGTAGGCGCTACCACAAGTGCAGAAGCATTCTTAAATGCAGATACATTAAAGATCGTTGCATTAGGTCTGATCGCATTTGCTTTCGGTACGGCAGCCGGTGTATTGTTCGGCAAGCTGATGTGCGTTGCAACACACGGTCAGGTAAATCCGCTGATTGGTTCCGCAGGTGTATCCGCAGTGCCTATGGCAGCCCGTGTATCCCAGAAGGTTGGTGCAGAGTATGATCCTACCAACTTCCTGTTAATGCATGCTATGGGACCTAACGTTGCCGGCGTTATCGGTACTGCAGTTGCAGCCGGTACATTCATGGCAATTTTCGGAGTATTCTAAATTTTAGATTTTATTGTATATGAAAAATATGGAGGAAAAAGTAATGGCAAAACCTGTTAAAATTACAGAAACAATTTTACGTGATGCTCATCAGTCTCTGATCGCTACCAGAATGCCTACCGAATTAATGCTTCCTATCATTGATAAGATGGATAAAGTCGGATATCATTCAGTAGAATGCTGGGGCGGTGCAACATTCGATGCATCTCTTCGTTTCTTAAAAGAAGATCCATGGGAGAGACTTAGAAAATTAAAAGACGGATTTAAAAACACAAAGTTACAGATGTTATTAAGAGGTCAGAACGTATTGGGATATCGTCATTATGCAGATGATGTTGTTGAGCATTTCGTTCAGAAATCCATCGCAAACGGTATTGATATCATTCGTATCTTTGACTGCTTAAATGACCTTCGTAACGTTGAGACAGCCGTTAAGGCTTGTAAAAAAGAAGGCGGACACGCGCAGATCGCTTTATCCTATACTTTAGGTGATGCTTATACAGAGCAGTACTGGATGGATATTGCAAAGAGAATCGAAGAAATGGGCGCTGATTCCATCTGTATCAAAGATATGGCAGGTCTGTTAGTTCCTTATGAAGCAACTAAATTAGTTACTGCATTAAAGAGCGCTACAGAACTTCCGATCCAGTTACATACACACTATACTTCCGGTGTGGCAAGCATGACATACTTAAAGGCAGTTGAAGCCGGTGTTGATGTGATCGATACAGCTATGAGTCCTTTCTCTATGGGTACTTCACAGCCTGCTACGGAAGTTATGGTTGAAACCTTCAAAGGAACAGAATATGATACCGGATTTGACCAGGATCTGCTGGCTGAGATCGCTGACCACTTTGCTCCTTACAGAGAAGAGTGCTTAAAGACAGGTCTGTTAAATCCAAAGGTAATGGGTGTAAATATCAAAACATTATTGTATCAGGTACCCGGCGGTATGCTTTCCAACATGGTCAGCCAGTTGAAAGAGCAGAATGCGGAAGATAAATATGATACAGTATTAAAGGAGATCCCGAGAGTACGTAAAGACTTCGGTGAGCCTCCGCTTGTAACACCTTCTTCCCAGATCGTTGGTACACAGGCTGTTATGAACGTCCTTATGGGCGAGCCTTACAAGATGGCTACAGGTCAGACAAAAGACTTATTAAGCGGTAAATACGGCGCAACTGTTAAACCTTTCAATGCAGAAGTTCAGAAAAAGGTTATCGGAGATGCAGAAGTTATTACCTGCCGTCCTGCTGATTTATTAGAGCCTGAATGGGATAAACTGAAAGAAGAAGCAAAAGAGTGGGCTAAGAGCGACGAGGATGTATTGTCCTACGCATTATTCCCTCAGGTAGCTGTAGATTTCTTCAAATACCGCAAGGCACAGGAAGAAAAAGTTGACTTAACACAGGCTGACACCAAGAATGGTGCATACCCGGTGTAAGTAATGAGTTACGCATAAGATAATAAAAAGTCTATGTGATCGCATTTGTGTGATCCCATAGGCTTTTTTTATCCTATGGGCTGACAGATGAAGCTTGTTTTGGAATACGATTACATGCTAGAATGATGATATGTGGGATGAAAATACTGAGAGGCGTCATAAAAGGGAACTGAGTATGAAGAAGAAAAAAATAATTTTCATAATGCTGGCTGTTCTGGCTTTGATCACTGCAGCGGCGGGAGTTGTCAGTATTGTTTTATACCGCCAAAAACATGAAATAAAAACTGTTTATTATACAGAAGACTATACAAAATTATATGAAGAGGAACTGCAGATCATATTCGGAGAGGATTGCCGGATCGGAGAGAAAGAGACCATTACCATTGAAGGAGAAGACTGCAGCTGTGGATTTCATTCAGATACTTATATCTATGATCAATGGGAGATTTCTTATAAAGACCGGTCAGGGCAGGAGTATACCCAGATACTGAATAACAGAAGTGGTCTGGAGTATCAACAGCTTTGGTGGCTGGAAGAGCAGTTAGAGCAGCATTATAAACAACAGTTTTTGGTTGATTATTTTGAGGAAGGCACATTTCAGGATCTGTCGGTGGAAGAGAACGGAAGAACATATTGCTTTGTATTTATGGGAAATCCGATTAACGGTTTTAAAAGCGGACAAAAAGAAGAATATGACAGAGCAGAAGAGGCAGGGGACAGATATGAAGAACAGCTGTTAAACAGCCTGAAGGATAAAGAAACTATGCTTCATCTTTGGGAATTGGATTATGAACAGATTTTTCGGGATTTTCCCATTAAAGTTTCCTTACATCTAAGCATTGATGACCAGGAGCTGACAGGAACAAAAAAGGCGGACTGGGAAAAAGCAGTGAGAGAAAGGGTACTCCGGATGATGCAGTCGATCAATCAGGAAAGTGACTATACCAGCAATCTGGCTGTAAATATATGCTGTGCCCAGGGTCAGGAGAAACTTTACGACGGCGAAAGCGGCTGGCATTACTATCTTTTACAGGGAGAATCCATAGAACCGGGTGATGATTTTGAAAACTATGACTGGCAGCTTTTTTACTCTTATGAAGGAATTTTCTGGTAACCGAAACAAAAACAATGTGAATTTGATTTCATAACAATATGCTTCTAAGGTAAATGAGAAAGGAAATGAAAATGAAGAAAGCGATCGTACCCTATACAAGAAATGTAGCTTATTATGAAACAGACCAGATGGCGATCGTCCATCACTCCAATTATATCCGATGGTTTGAAGAAGCAAGGATTGACTTTCTTGGTCAAATAGGGCTGCCTTACAGCAAAATGGAGGAAGAGGGAATTTTGATCCCTGTTTTATCCGCTTCCTGCGATTACAAATATGCCATGCGTTTTGGGCAGCAATTCCAGATCAGGATGCAGATCACCCGTTTTTCGGGCGTAAAATTTTACATACAATACGAAGTTACAGACCCTCAGACCGGCAGGCTTCATGCCACCGGTGAATCCTCCCACTGTTTTGTCAGCAAAGACATGGTTCCCATCCGCATGAAAAAAGAGCACCCGGATATTTATGAAAGCATTATGAACTATGTGGAAGAACAGAAAATATAAGGACAGTTGGTATCAGCGTAGGACGAAAGTGCCGTATCAGGAGGAGACCGGAAGCACTGAAACTTGACAAATCCCTCATTTTATACTAACATAACGTATGTTATCATTTGTTCGTGTGAGGAATGTTCCTCAAAGCAAAAGAAAAGGGGTTACAATCATGGCCAGAAAAATCAGTATTACAAAAGAAATGTTAATAAAAAGTGCCTTTGAAATGGCAAGAGAAGAAGGACTTACCCAGGTAACAGCCAGAAAGCTCGCTTCCAAAGCAGGATGTTCCACACAGCCGATCTTCCGTGTGTACAGCAGTATGGATGAGCTTTATGATGAAGTCTATCAGATGTCGGTAACATATTTTTCGGATTTTTACGGAAAGTATCCCGGGGAAAGCAGTGTGCCTTTTGCAAATCTGGGAATGGCATATATTGAGTTTGCCGGAAAGGAACCCCAATTATTCCGCCTGTTATTTATGGAAGAAAAACGGTGTGGGGCATCTTTATTCGGTATTCTGAACGGAAAGACCAATGCACTCCATTCAGAAATCGCAAAAGCAAAAGCCCAGGGTGCAAAAGATCCCAGCGGGATCTTTATGAAGATGTGGATCTTTATTCACGGAGCTGCATGTATGATGATGACAGGAGATTACGATCTTTCCATGAAAGAAACAGCAGGACTGTTGGAAGAGGCATATGCATCTTTTTTGAAATAATTGCCGGTTTTGTAAAATGAGAGTGATGTGGGTATAACAGAGGGAGTTGCAATGACAGAAGAGACGAGCAGGACAGAAAATACGGATATCATAGTGATCATAAAAGAACGCTATGATAAAATGAGTAAAAGCCATAAAAAAATCGCAACCTATATTATGGATCATTATGATCAGGCTGTTTTTATGACGGCGGCACAACTTGGAAAAGAAGTGGAGATCAGTGAATCCACAGTGGTGCGTTTTGCCTCCGGTCTTGGCTTTGAAGGCTACCCGGAGTTTCAACATGCCCTGGAAGCATGGGTGAAAAATGAATGGAACAGCGTGGCAAAGGTTGGAATGAAATATGGCAAGAGTACCCAGTCGGAAATTCTGACCAGCGTTTTAAATGCGGACATTGAAAAAATTGCGGATACCCTGCAGAATGTGGATGTTGATGCTTTTGAAGCGGCGGTGGATACGATTTTGGAAGCAAAGCATGTTTATGTGGTGGGTCTGCGAAGCTGTGAGCCTCTTGCGGATTTTCTGAGCTTTTATCTGACAATGATCAGGGGAGATGTTATTTTGATCAGGACGACCTCGGTAACCGAGTTATTTGAGCAGATGATCAGAGTGGATGAAAATGATGTGGTCATCGGCATCAGTTTCCCCAGGTATTCCATGAGGACCTTAAAAGCCATGGAGTTTGCCAATGACAGAAATGCAAAGGTCATTGCCATTACGGATTCCATCCATTCTCCCATGAATCTGTATTCTTCCTGTAATTTATGTGCAAGAAGCGATATGGTTTCCATTGTGGATTCCCTGGTGGCGCCTCTGAGCCTGATCAATGCCCTTGTAGTGGCTCTTTGTCTTAGAAAACCGGAGCAGGTAACAGAGAACCTCAAAGAATTGGAAAAAGTCTGGGGTAACTATCAGGTTTATCTCAATGATGAGATCAATTTTATCGATGAGGAGCCTGTATTACACAATCCCCTTACGAGGGAAGAATATGAGTAAGGTAATCGTTGTAGGCGGCGGAGCCGCCGGTATGATGGCGGCAGTAGCGGCGGCAGAAAAAGGACATCAGGTAATGCTTTTGGAACGGAATGAAAAGCTGGGAAAGAAAGTTTTTATTACGGGAAAAGGGCGGTGCAATCTGACCAATGCTTCTGATCTGGAACAGATTTTTGCCAATATTGTTACCAATCCCAAATTTTTGTACAGTGCATTATATGGCTTCGACAATCAGGCGTGTATGGATTTTTTTGAAGAAAACGGTCTTCGGATAAAAACGGAACGGGGAAACAGGGTGTTTCCGGTTTCAGACCATTCATCTGATGTGATAAAGACTTTGGAGAAAAAACTCCGGCAGCTTTCCGTAGAGGTAAAGCTTCATACCAGAGTCACAAAAATAGTTGTGGAAAACCATGACCATAAGGCAGACAGTGCAGATAATATGCCGGCAGGGAATGAGGATGAGGCTTTTACAAAGAATGAAGGAGAAAAGCAGCATGTCACAGGCGTTTGTGATGAAAAGGGCAGGATTTATGAGGCAGATGCAGTGATTCTTGCCACAGGCGGCATTTCTTATGCTTCCACAGGCTCTACAGGAGACGGACACCGGATGGCAGAAGAAACAGGGCATAAAATAACAGCTCTTTATCCGGCGCTTGTACCGTTGAAGGCAAGGGAAACCTGGTGCCGGGATTTAATGGGATTATCCCTGAAAAATGTAAAGGTTACTTTAAAAGATGGAAAAAAGGTGTTGTATGAAGATTTCGGAGAAATGCTTTTTACCCATTACGGAGTCAGCGGTCCTTTGATCTTAAGCGCAAGCAGTCATGTAAACAAGGCGCTTTCCCAAAAGGAATTGCAGCTTTTGATAGATTTAAAGCCTGCTCTTACCATGGAGCAGATGCAAAAAAGGTTGATCCGTGAATTTGAAGAAAATCACCAGAAGCAGTTTAAGAATGCTTTAAACAGTCTGTTTCCTGCAAGGCTGATTCCCATTATGATCCGGTTATCGGGTATTGATCCGGATAAAAAAGTGTGTGAGATCAGCAAGGCAGAGCGGACGGCTTTTGCCATGGGTATCAAGGCGCTGCCGCTGACCATTACTGGAACTGCCGATTATAACGAGGCGATCGTGACCAGGGGAGGAGTCAGTGTAAAGGATATCAATCCCTCCACTTTGGAATCAAAACGGACCGGAGGATTATTTTTTGCAGGAGAATTAATAGACGTGGATGCTCTGACAGGAGGATATAACCTCCAGATCGCATGGTCTACGGGACATCTGGCGGGAGAGTCCATTCCATGGTAATATGATGACATGGAAGCGGATGACCGGATAATAAATATAAAAAAGAGGGAATATTATGAGTTATAGTATTGCAATAGACGGACCGGCGGGTGCGGGCAAAAGCACCATTGCAAAGAAGATCGCAAAACAGCTTGGATTTATTTATGTGGATACGGGAGCCATGTATCGTGCCATGGCACTGCATATCCTTCGTAAGGGCATTCCGGCAGAAGATGGTCCTGCCATCAGTAAAGCCTGTGAGGATGCAGACATTACCATTCAATATGAAAATGGCGAGCAGGTCGTTTTACTGAACGGAGAAAATGTGAACGGGCAGATCCGTACGGAAGAGGTGGGCAATATGGCTTCGGCAAGCTCTGTCAACGGTGATGTGCGAAAGAAGCTGGTCTCTTTGCAGCAGAAGCTGGCAGAGACGAAAGATGTGATCATGGACGGCAGGGATATCGGCACCTGTGTACTGCCCCGGGCAGATGTAAAGGTGTATCTCACTGCCAGTTCCGAAGTACGTGCCAGGAGAAGATATGATGAGCTGACCGCTAAGGGTGTTTCCTGTGATTTTGACCGGATAGAAAAAGATATTATCGAACGGGACGAAAGGGATATGAACCGGGAAATATCTCCGTTAAAACAGGCGGAGGATGCGGTCTTACTGGATTCTTCCGACCTGAGCATTGAAGAAGTGGTGGCAGAGATCATTGCCATGACAAAGAAAAACGTGGGCATGAACAGGCTGTAACGGGAGCAGAAAGAAAATGGAAGTAAAACTGGCGAAAACAGCAGGCTTCTGCTTTGGGGTAAAGCGTGCTGTGGAACAAGTCTATGAACAGATAGAAAGCGGTAAGAAGATCTATACCTTCGGACCCATCATCCACAATGAATCCGTAGTGTCCGATCTGGAAAAAAAAGGCGTGACTGTCATAGAAGATGTGGAAACTTTAAAAAAAATAAAAGAAGGCAGTGTTGTGATCCGTTCTCACGGTGTGGAGAAAGAAATCTACGATATTTTGACAAAGCAGGAGCTGGAATGTGTTGATGCAACCTGTCCTTTTGTGAAAAAAATCCACCGGATCGTGGAGAAAGAAAGCGAAGAAGGAAAGCAGATCATCATTATCGGAAATGATGCCCATCCGGAAGTAGAGGGAATCAAAGGCTGGTGTCGAAATAAGGCAATTGTAGTGGAATCGGTTTCCCAGGCAGAAAATCTTTCATTGCCCCGGCATACAAAAGTCTGTGTGGTTTCACAAACGACATTTAACTACAATAAATTTCAAGAATTAGTTGAAATTATTTCTAAAAAAGGTTATGATATAAATGTTGTAAATACGATTTGCAACGCTACGGAAGAAAGACAGACGGAGGCTGCGCAGATTGCAGCTAAAGCTGATGCCATGATAGTGATAGGCGGTACTCACAGTTCCAATTCGCGGAAGCTGTTTGAAATCTGCAGCGAGAAATGTGAGAACACTTTTTTTATACAGACACTGGATGATTTGAATATGGAATTACCTGATTCGGCTCGACTGGTGGGAATTACCGCGGGGGCATCAACCCCAAATAATATTATTGAGGAGGTTCAAAATTATGTCAGAATTAACTTTTGAACAAATGTTGGAAGAATCATTAAAAACAATCAGAAATGGAGAGATCGTTGAAGGTACAATCATCGATGTAAAGCCGGATGAAGCTGTCTTGAACATTGGATATAAATCTGATGGTATTCTTACCAGAAATGAATACACAAACGAAGCTAATGTAGATTTGACTACAGTATTGAATGTTGGCGACAAGATGGAAGTTAAAGTCATCAAAGTCAATGACGGTGAAGGACAGGTTCTCCTTTCCTACAAGAGACTGGCTCTTGAAAAAGGCAACAAGAGAATTCAGGAGGCTTTTGAGAATAAGGAAGTCTTAACTGCAAAGGTTGCCCAGGTATTGGATGGCGGTTTAAGCGTAGTAGTGGATGAAGTAAGAGTATTCATTCCTGCAAGCCTTGTATCCAATGTATATGAAAAAGATTTATCCAAATATGCGGATCAGGAAATAGAATTTGTTATCAGCGAATATAATCCTAAGAGAAGAAGATATATCGGTGACCGCAAACAGCTTCTGGTTGCTAAAAAAGCAGAGCAGCAGAAGGAATTATTTGAAAAGATCCATATCGGCGATGTAGTGGAAGGTACTGTTAAGAACGTAACAGACTTCGGTGCATTTATCGATCTGGGCGGAGCAGACGGATTACTTCACATTTCCGAGATGTCCTGGGGAAGAGTTGAAAATCCTAAGAAAGTATTTAAGGTTGGCGATGTTGTCAAAGTCCTGATCAAGGATATCGACGGAACAAAAATCGCTCTCAGCTTAAAATTTGAAGATTCCAACCCCTGGAAGGATGCAGCAAGCAAATATGCCGTAGGCAATGTTGTAACAGGTAAAGTTGCAAGAATGACGGACTTCGGTGCTTTTGTGGAATTGGAAGTAGGTGTTGATGCATTACTGCATGTATCCCAGATTTCCAAAGACCATATTGAAAAACCTTCCGATGTATTAAAGGTTGGAGAGGAAGTTACAGCTAAGATCGTTGATTTCAATGAAACCGATAAGAAGATCAGCTTAAGTGTAAAAGCGTTGCTGGCTCCCGAACCTGCTGCAGAAGCAGAAGACGAGGATGCAGATGTTGTATCTGTTGATATTGATAAAGTGATTGCGGAAGAATCTGAAGAAAGTGCTGAATAAAAATGGCTTTGTTTGATTATGAACAGTTTAAAAAGGCGGTATATGAACTGACCCGTATCGATCTGAACTGCTACAAAGAAAAGCAGATGAAACGCAGGATTGATACCCTGATTGCCAAAAACGGTATTGACGGTTATGCCCCTTATGTAGATCTACTTCGTACCAACAAAGAAAAATTTGATGAATTTGTCAATTATCTGACCATTAACGTATCCGAATTTTATCGGAATCCGGAGCAATGGGCATATATGGACAAGGAGGTAATCCCTCAATTGTTGAAGGACTTTGGTCCCAAGTTAAAGATCTGGAGTGCTGCATGCTCTACAGGAGATGAACCTTATTCCTTGGTTATGGCGCTGTCAAGGCATCTGCCCTTGAGCCAGATCAGTATTTATGCAACGGATATTGACAATCAGGTTTTGGAAAAGGCACAGGCAGGTCTATATAATGAAAAGAGCATTGCGTCTGTTCCGGAAGATTTAAAGAAAAAATATTTTACCAAGATAGGTCCTTCTTATCAGATTTCTGATGAGATTAAGGCACGGGTAAAATTCCAAAAGCATAATCTGTTAAAGGATGCCTATCCTACGGACTGCCACTTTATTGTGTGCAGAAATGTGCTGATCTATTTTACTGAAGAGGCAAAGGATGAAATCTTTGCTAAGTTCAACCAGTCACTGGCGCATAAGGGTGTGCTGTTTATCGGCAGTACGGAGC
Organism: Lachnospiraceae bacterium; assembly: GCA_017936785.1. Taxonomy (GTDB): domain Bacteria; phylum Bacillota; class Clostridia; order Lachnospirales; family Lachnospiraceae; genus UBA2882. The sequence goes on from JAGBEV010000027.1 coordinate 48,867, forward strand.
AGATCATCAATTATAAGCAGATGGGATATACAAGAAAAGATTCCTTCTATTATGAAAAACCATAATGAATAGTTCAAACGGTGGTGAGTAATATCTCGCTGCCGTTTTTTTATATATGTGTTTCAGTATTTGAAAGTGCCGCATTTGAGATGGAAATTTTAACATAAAGTAGATAAGGCTAACATTTAGTTGACTAATTCCGCACAAACAGTATGAGTGCGGTACATGGGGTTTCTGTATATTAGAAATCGTAAAACCTATACTAATAATAAAACAAAGGGTATAGGAGACGTACAGATGGATTTAGTCGATGTTGGGAGAAGAATTAAAGAAAAACGTATGGCCCGGAAGTTGACACAGGAACAGCTGGCAGAAAGAACAAACCTGAGTGTTGCTTATATCGGAATGCTGGAAAGGGGTAAAAGAACACCCAGTCTGGAAACCTTTATTATCATTGCCGATGAGTTGAATGTTACGGCAGATGAACTGTTGTACGGAACCATGAAGAGCGGCTATCGTACAAGGCTGGTGGAATATGAAGAACGGCTGGCAAAGTTAAATGCGGAAGAGACGAGGAAGTTTTTTGGGGTGATCGATGTGTTGCTGGGGATGAACCAATAGCATAAGGACACAATTTGCCGGGTATTAGAATGGAAAACTGATAGTCGGCTATCTCTATGCAAAATTGGGAAAAAATAGTAAAATAAAGATATTATTTTAATTGTTTATAATTTATGAAATCATGAAGCAGGATCGGCAAATAATATGGAAGTTAAGATGAAGAAAATACTGATTGTAGAGGATTGTCAGTGTATAGCAGAAGAATTAAGAAAGATCATAGAAGAAATAAACAGCACGTTTGAGGTATATTGGTGTAAAAATTATGAAGAAGCGTGTAAATTGGCAGATGAAGAAAGAATAGATGTTTTTATTGTAGATATAATATTGGATACAAATAAAGCCAATGCGTTATCTGGACTGGACTTTGTTTGCAATATCAGAAACATAAGTATCTATAAGTATTCGCCGGTTGTATTTATTACGTCTCTTGCCGATTCTAAAATGTATGCTTATGACCAGCTGCATTGTTACCGGTATCTGGAAAAACCTTATGAAGCGGAAGAAGCCAAAAACGTAATCAAAGATGCTTTGGAAATGTCTGAAAGATATGAGGGAGAGGAGTATATCAGCATAAGAGACGGAGGAACCATTGTAAAACAAAAGATTCGGAATATTGTTTATATGGAAAGCAAGGGCCGAAAACTTATTATCAGAAATACCGAAGGATCGGAAACGCTGTATTATAAATCAATTGCTGATATGAAAAAGCTGATTTGGAACGGTGATTTTTTTCAATGCAACAGAAATACATTGGTTAATCGAAAGTTTATTTGGAAAATTGATATGGGAAGGGGAGAGATCATGCTAAAGGACGGCTATGGCGTCGTTGAATTCGGTCGTGTGTATAAAAAGAAAATAAGTGAGGAATTTGGCAATAGTATAACATTTGAATAATGAATCATTATTAAAATAAGTAAATTTAGAAAACGCATGTGCGTTGCTTATAAAATATCGAATATTTATGGATTATCATTTTATCTGTCATTAAATACAAAAAATGATAGAAAAAATACGTTCGATGTTTAATTTGCAACACTCATGCGTTTTTTGTATTTATTGGAAAAATATTCCAGTATAATAAAGAAAAACTAATTGAGAAAGATGAATATAAATCGAAAGACAGCAAATGATGAAGGAGAAAAGATAACAGAATGAAAAGGGAAGTCCTAAGAAATATATCTGCCGGAATGATTGTTATTATTCTCATGCTTTCCTGTTTTTATGCAGGGACTAATGTGGAACAGAAATTACAGACAGTGTCCAATGAGGAAACTGAAAAAATAGCAGTTGTTAATCTGGATGAAGGGGTTTTAAAGTATGATGAACCGACTGAAAGATTTTACTATTCCAATGAATTGTTAAGATATAACAGTATAGAATTTGATGTAGTTTCCTTGGAAAGTGCACGTAACGGAATATTGGAAGGAAGATATGCAGCTTATATCATTTTACCGGCTGACTTTTCGGAAAAAGTTGAAAGTGTGAATTATGATCCGGAAAAGGCAAATTTAATGTATGCCATAAATCCCTATCTTAACAGTACCGCAAAAGAAAGAACCATTAAGAATCTGGAAACGTTTAACGGAGATATCAATTATGATATTTCATACATATATATAAGTGCGATTTTAAAAGAATTTCATGATGTTCAGGATTCATCAAAGGTTGTTTTGTCCAATGATCTGTCCGATGAGGAACAATTACAGGCAGTGAATTCAGAAGAGTTGATTAAAATTCTGACTTATCCGGAATTGAGACAAGTTGAAAAAGAAATAGAAGAGTTAAATTTTCAGGAATTGTTTGAAGCTAATAATCTGCTTAGTGAAAAAATAAAAGAAGGATTAAAAGAAGACCTGCAAACAGGAGAACTTGCATATCAGGAATTGCAGAGTCAGAGTACGGGTGTCAATGAAGCTTCTGACAGTCTGCAAAGCACAATTGAGAATTATCATCCGGGCTATGATTCAACAGGTGCCTTAATATATCAGGAAGGAATTGATACTTTAAGCGAGAATTTTGCCAGATATAACGGAGCGCAGGAGGGAAAGGCAGAAGAGATCAGGCAGATGGCAAGGAATGAGGCATATGATCTGGGTGTTATTGCAGTTAAGGCACAGATGGAAATGCTTCAGGTTTCCGTAAATGATTGTGTTGATTCCGCACAGCAATGGAGCAGTTATTGTGATGTAGTGGAAAATGCAATAAAAAGTTATTTTGATGATAAAAATAGAACTTTAGAAAGTAAAGGTATAAGTGGAAATGACTTATTAGATTATAGTGATGTTGAGGAACGATTAATTGAAAATGGGATCAGAAAACCTTCTGAACCGGTAAGGATAGATTTATTGAAAATTTCAGAAAGCATAAGCAGTAATGATATTCAGAATTTGTCATATAATTGGAGGCTATCCGATTCTTTTATAAAAACTGTGGATGAAGCCACCAGTGTCAGCATGAATGGTGTGATGGAGATCATAGATGACCTGATTATAAGGAAATTGCTGGTACAGCAGGCTGAAACCAGGGAATTGATACAGGATGAAAATGAAGAATTGTTAAATCAGATCCAATTGTATCATGAGGCGGTTACGGAATTTGATCCATATGACTATATCGATGATGAGAGATTGGATGAAAACTTAAAAATCTTTAAGGAAAATATAGATAAAGTTGAAACAAAGCAAGGGGAGCATGATGAAGAATATTGGGACTTAGTGAAAGAAATCTATGAGGTTACAGAAGAGAATCAGGAAGCATTTGATGAAAATCTGAAGGAATCTCAGGAAATAACCAAAGAAAATGTCGATAACACCATAGCGTTGTTAAAGGAAAGTAAAGCGGAAACTTCACAAGAGAATAAAGAATTGCTGGAGCCTTTTACGAAAAAACTGGCATATACAAGACTGGGGTCATTGGGAAAGGTACAAGCCTATGATTTTATTGTTTCTCCGGTAGATTTTACGGAAAATCATGTTGATCAGACCATTCTTGAAATACAGAGCAATTATCAGCATTATATTCTAATGGTTATTGCAGGGTTATCCGCATTGGTCATGATATTGTTTTGGATTTCCCTGTTTTGGAAAAAAGTAAAGAGATTGGAAAAAGAGGAAATGGATAACTTTTCATAAGATAAATCTTATGTAGTTATAAAGAAAAAGGAGAAGGAGGAAAAGAAATGTTAAGACTGGATTATGAAGCATTAGCATCATCAGCAAAAACATTAAGTCAGCAGGGGGATACATTTGAAGATTGTATCACTACTATGTCACAGGTTATCAGTGAACTGCCTGATATCTGGGAAGCAGAAACCTGCGATAAATATGTTGAGCAGTTTGATGATGCTAAACCCACTTTGGAAAAAGTAAGGCAGTTGATCGAAGATATGTCTACACAGATGCAGACAATTTCCGACAATTTCGCACAGGCAGATGCCGACATGGCAGGACAGATGTAATCATTGTCCTTGCAGGATGATACACATGACCTGTTAAAACACAGGTCATGTGTTATAATCTTAACTAAAGGTTAAAAATAATAACTATATGTTTATAAATTTTGTAAATAGGACCAGTTTATTTTAAAGCAGTAGAGGACTGAGAAAATTACTATATAGAGGAAAGCAAATGAGCGATTTAATATCAGATAATAACTCTGTCAGCCAAAATGATGCAGGTTCAGATGCGGTATTAAATCTTAATGTAGATGATTTAAACTGGCAGGGAAAACAATCGACCTCCCTGTGTGACAGATTTCAAATACATATGTTTACTGAAGAATTCGAGCAGGCAGAACAGACAGTCAAAAAGGCTGAACAGGAAAATATAGATGGCATTTTTGAAAATGTGATGTTTCAGGATGAAACAGGCAACAATGAAAACGAACAGATATTTGCAACAGTTATGTCAGCAGATACGGATGTTATCGTTAAGGCGGATTATACATCGGAAGGTGTAAAAAACTTTGATTTTTGGGCAATTTTTTATATTTTTTGTGGGATTGCCGTTGCCGGAGGAATTTTGTGGCTTATTGACCGAAGGAGAAAAAAGAAATGAAAATAACAATTACCATAAAAAACTGCATCAGTAACAGAGAATGCAATATTCAGGTTGATAACGGGCAGAAAATCGGAACGACGATCAGGGTCTTGGAAGATAATCTGGCGGATGTCATGGAAGGACTTTCGGGTAATGTTAAAGTAAAGTCACAAAGAACCAAAAGAAGAATTGATTTAAATAGAAATTATGAACATGAAATGATTTTTAGTGGAGATATCTTACTGCTTTGCAGTGAATGACAAAAGATAAGGAGTGACAAAAGTGCAGAAAGCAGAAAGTATTATGGAAAATAATTTTGCAAAAGAAACGATCAGAAAATCTTCAATGGCAGCAGAGGATACTTTTGATTATTTAAAAATAACAGCAAATGTACAGGGAGTGATACCCTGCACATTTGAGGAAACGTTGGAAGAGATAACCTTTGAATATGATCTGACAGGGCTGAGTTCCTTAAAAGATATTGAGCGGGAAACAGAGGAAAGAAAAAGACAGTTTTTGATTAATTTTGTGGGATTATATCAGGTTTTTGAGCAATATCATATTGACATAAATGAAAAAAATATTTTTTATGATGAAAACATGCTTCCCTATGTAAAAGCAAGGGATTTGTATGGGAGAGAAGGAAAAGCGGAAGAAAGTGATTTTTTATATGCCTATAAATGTATAGCAGGAGGGATTTTAAGCAGGAAATACAAGATCAACCAGGTTTTAGACAGCGGATTGGAAATTTTAAAGAAAGATAAAAGTCTGAGTGATATTGTTGCGGCAGGGAATATACAGGAGCTGGTTGGCATATTGAGAAGCTCCAGAGCTGATTTTATTAAAAATAAGGAAAAGAAGTTCCGTCAGGTATCCAAAGTAAAGTATAGCATATGGAGGACTTTGGCAATCGTCATGCTGCTTGTAGGAATCATTGCGGGGGGACTTTCCACATATTACGGAGGATTTATCATTCCCGAACAAAAGGCTTTGGTTATGGCAAATGAGAGATTTATTACCAAAGATTATGTAGGGTGCATTGACAGTGTGAAAAAAATGGAAGTAGAGGATATGGATACCCATACCAAATACATTCTGGCAGTGTCATATGCAAGCACTGAAAGCTTCAAGCAGGAAGAAATCAGTGAGATCATTTCCAAGTTATCTATTAACAGCAATGAAAAGGAACTGGAGTATTGGATTTATCTGGGCAGGCTGGATGTTTCCCAGGCTGAAAATATAGCATTGGCATTGTCTGATGATAAGCTGTTGATTTATGCATATATGAAAGAAATAGATATATTGGAAAACAGAAACGATATGGATGGAGAAGAAAAGAAATCAAGGCTGGATACATTAAATAGTGAAATCAAAGCTTTGGGAGAAAAATATACCACAGAAGAGCAGTAATGCAGAGGAGCAGAGGCAGATGCGTTGTTACGAAAGGAAAGAAAAAATCTGGATTGCAGATCAGAATGAGATATGTCATGCGGACATTCGGATTCATGACCTGTCAATACAATTATTGATAGATAGAAATGATGTTGTGATAAAAAGGGAATTATCGGATGAAGTGTGCCTCAATGATACGCTTGTAACGGAAAACAGATTACAAATATCAGAAGGTGATACTCTGACTTTTGATCAGATTTCAATTACATTTTTTGATACCTATATAGAAATGGAAGGTGATGAGGAACGCATTCAGACAACATTGTTACCCTGCAAAAACAGGAATAACTATTTTGAAGGATTCCCTTTCTATAAGCGTTCTCCAAGGGTCATTTACAAGATTCAAAAAGAAAAAATAGAAATCCAAAGTCCGCCTCAGAAAAAGGAACTGACAAAGGGCGGATTGGCACAAATGATCATTCCGCCGGTTTGTATGCTGGCTTTTACAATAGCTATGGGAGTTTTGTTAAAAAGAGGGTCTTATATTTTTATGAGTATCGGAATGACCATTATTACCACTATTTTTTCGGTACAAAAATTTATTTCGGATACAAAGGATATCAAAAAAGAAAATAAAGACCGTGAAATCATGTATGAGAACTACCTTTTAGATACCAGGAAACGTATTCTGAAAGCAAGAAAAGCAGAAAGAACTGCACTGGAATATCAAAATCCTACACTTTCGGAATTGGAACATATGGTCAGCAGTTATAGCAGCCGTATTTATGAAAGAAGTATCTTAGATGATGACTTCCTGAATGTAAATCTGGGCTATTACAGAGGAAAGTCCAGCGTAGAGGTGACAACACAGTTAAAGGATCTGGAAATAAAAAAGGATGAACTGGCAGAGGAAGCAAAAGCGATTCCGAAAGATTTCCGCAAAATTGATCATATTCCGGTTCAGATTGATTTAAAGAGGGCTCATCTGGGGCTTGTGGGTTCCAAGGCAAATGTACATGAACAGATTAAATATCTGCTTGCGCAGATTACATTTTTTCAAAGCTATAGGGATTTACAGATCATCCTGATTCATAATAGGGGATATGATGAAGAGTTTGAATATGCTAACTGGTATCCGCACCTGCGTATACAGGCAATAAATGTATATGGAAGGATTAGCTCGGAACAGGCAAGAGACCAGATACTGGGAAGTATCCAGCAAATATTAAAAGATAGAAAAATGAAGCAGGAGGAGGAAAAGCAGGAAACAGTATTTTCACCTTATTATTTGTTTATTATTGACGAACCTAAATTGATTCTCAATCACGCGATCATGGAATATTTGCAGAGTAAACAGATGACACTGGGATTCAGTATTATTTATACCACGGATCAAAAGGCAAATCTGCCTGAAAATATCAGGACTGTCTGCATATTACACGATTCCCAGAGCGGAACGTTGCTCATAGAAGAGGGCGAAAAGAAGGACAGAAAATTTCAGGTTCAGCATATCAATGAAGTTGATCTGGAAGGGATGGCAAGAAGCTTAAGCGCTTTGATCCATGAGCAGGGTGTCAGCAGTAAAATACCGGAATCCATTACTTTTTTTGATATGTATGGAATTACCCATCCTGAGGAATTACAGATTAAAGAACGCTGGAAGAAAAATGAGTCCCATAAATCATTAGCAGTGCCGCTTGGCGTAAGGGCTGAAAATGATTATGTTGAATTAAATTTACATGAGAAAGCCCATGGCCCTCACGGACTGGTGGCGGGAACAACAGGTTCAGGAAAATCTGAAATCGTACAATCCTATATATTGTCACTTGCAGTTAATTTTCATCCTCATGAAGTGGGATTTTTGCTAATTGACTATAAAGGTGGCGGTATGGCAAATCTATTTGCGAAGCTGCCTCATTTACTGGGAACCATTACAAATCTGGATAAAGCGGAAAGTATGCGTGCAATGGCATCCATAAAAAGTGAATTATCCCGCAGACAGCGGATTTTTAGTGATAATAATGTAAATCACATTAATGGATACAATAAGCTGTTTAAATTGGGTAAAGTAGCGGAACCATTGCCTCATCTGTTTTTGATCAGCGATGAGTTTGCAGAGCTGAAAAAGGAACAGCCGGAGTTCATGAGCGAACTGGTTTCAACGGCACGTATTGGTCGAAGCTTGGGAATCCATTTGATTCTTGCCACTCAGAAGCCCAGTGGCGTAGTGGATGATCAGATATGGACAAACAGTAAATTCCGTCTATGTCTGAAGGTGCAGAATGCCGGAGACAGCAAAGAGATGTTAAAGACTCCGGATGCAGCAAATATTACACAGGCAGGAAGAGCCTATTTACAGGTGGGGAATAATGAAATTTATGAATTATTTCAATCGGCATGGAGTGGTGCTACATATAGCAGTGAACAAACTGAAGAGGAGAAAGAAGATGACAGGGTATATCTGATCAGCCCTTTGGGACAGGGAAGATTGATCAATCAGGATCTGAGCGGTTCAGTAGAGAGCAATCAGATTAAAGCGACCCAGTTAGATGCCATTGTGGAACATCTTCATGATATTTATGAAACTGAAAAAGCGGTGGAAGTAAAAAAGCCGTGGCTGCCGTCATTACCGGAATTGATGCAATCGCCGTATACAAAACAGGTACAGGACAGTGCGGCATTTCAGCAGGGAGATTATACTCTGGGAATCGGTATGATAGATGTGCCGGAGGAACAACTGCAGGAAGAGTATGTGCTAAATCTGATAAAGAATGGGCACTTACTTTATATGGCATCCAGCGGATATGGAAAAACAATGTTTTTAACAAATATTGCTTTAGGGCTTTCCATGAAAAATGCTGTTAAAAATCTGAATTTTTATATTTTAGATCTGGGAAACAGTGGTCTGATTCCTTTGAAAGGGCTGCCGCATGTGGCGGATTATATGGGATTGGATGACGGTGAGAAAATTGAAAAATTCCAAAAACTGATCTTGGATGAAATGGCAGAGCGAAAGAGGAAATTTGCAAAAGCCATGGCACAGAGTATTTCTGTTTATAATTCCAGCCAGCCGGAGCCTTTGAAGATTTTGGTAATTCTGATAGATAATTTTGATTCCTTTAAAGAATTGGGAGATAAAGCAGATCAGTTTATTCAGAAGGTGTCCCGTGACGGAGCGGGATTGGGAATTTATCTGTTGATCACTATGGGCAGGATCAATTCTATGAAAGGGGCTGTGTTAAATAACATTAAGGAAAGAATTGCAGGATATAATTTTGAGGCAGGAGAAAACAGATCATTAATAGGGCGCAGCGATTATAACCTGCCGGAAGACAAAAAGGGAAGGGTATTGGTAAAACGTGATAATGTTAATGTCATGCAGATCTATACACCTGTGCCATGCGAGTCTGAATTGGCATATAATGCAAATTTAAAAGCATTGGTCAGTGACATTTCACATGCCAGTACGGAAGAACATGCCAAAGGCATTCCCATGTTACCGGAAGAACTATATTCCGAAATGCTGCCTCAGTATCCGGGATATGAGGAGAGTAGTCATAAGATTCCGGTGGGCATAGAAGTTAATGATCTGAATGTTCAATATCTGGATATAAGCAAAGGCGTAGGAATGATCATAGGCGGAGCCGGTACAGGACGCACGAATCTGCTTCATCAGACCTTGCATTATCTGCAGGGAAGAAAAGTCTGGATTCTTGACCAGGAAAAGCGTACATCGGCGGAGTTTATGAATGTAGAAAGATTTGATTATGGAGCAGATTTTGATTCCATTCATCGCATTTTGGGTGATATAGACAGAGAGTGTCAATGCAGGAAAGAAGACTATGAGGAAGCAAAATTGGATAATCTTACACTTACTTTATATGACTTTCTGCAAACGAAAGAACCTGTGTATGTTGTAATTGATATTGTGCAGGAATTATATGCGCTGCTGCAAAGAGAAGGAGCAGCAGAAGAAATGGATATTTTAGAGGAGGCGGTAAAATGGGGAATTTATGTAATTGTATCTTCAGAACCTAAAATTCCACTTCGTTCAGGAAAGTTTATGGAACTGGTGGGACAGAGCAAAACGGGCATCATTTTAGGAAATATCAAAGAGCAAAAGGTATTTGAATTTACCGGTCTTAGAGAGGAAAACCGTAGAGTAGAATATGGATATCGTCATACAAATGGTGTAAATCAAAAAATAATGTTAGCCAAGTATATGGAGGTGTAGCAAATGGCAGATACAGGGAAAACGCAACAGGAACAGCAGAGAATCAGTGCAATTATGGGACAGATCAGAGTAATTGACGGAAAGATAAGTGCAAGCAAGCAGGTAAGAGGCACGCTTTCCGGTTATAAGACGTCATTGGATTCGGAAATTGTGAGCTGGAAAGGTGTCAGGACAACTTTAAATAGTGATGTCAGATATACACAAATCGTGACTACAGATGTATTTGAAGGAGAAATGGCAAACCGTTTAAAAACCTATATGAGTACTGTGGTATCGGATATCAATACAGGCATTTCGGATAGTGAAACTTTATTAGGCGCATTAAATACTCAGATCGGTGCGTTAGAAGCGTATGAAAGCAGGCTTTCCAGCCAGAGAGCGGCTTTGGTTGGGCAGTTATAGGTAAGGAGGAAGTAAATTATGGCGGCAGCAAAAGTTGGAGTAGGGGAAGATGAATACACTTTGTTGTGTTCAGAATTCAAAAGTGCACAGGATGACTTTATTGCACAAATTGAAAAAGTAAAAAGTAAAATAGAACAGGTAAATTGTAAAGACGGAGGCTTTTATGCTGAAAATCTGACACCAAACGTGGAAAAACTTTTAACAACGATTGATACGATCAAGGGCGCTATCGAGCAAGTACAAAGTTCTGAAAATGAAACAATCGATAGCTTTCAGCGAGCAATAGATAATGTAGATACTTGTTGTTAAATGGGAGGTATAGAAATGGGTAAACAAAATATAGCGATAGATTATGGAAAAGTACAGCAGTTATCTGCAGATATCAGCACTTCAAACGGTGGAGGTTTTGACGATATTGTATCGGATTATGAGAAACTGACTGATAACATGACAAAATCAGCCGGCGAAATGTTTGAAGCAGTCAAGGACCAGATCACAGCCGAAAAAGAAGTGGTCAGTGCCATGTCCAAAGCATGCCTGCAGCTTGTAGGAAGCATAGATACAGCTGCACAGTCATTCCAAAATGTAGACGAAGCAATGAGAAATATGATGAACAATTAAAAGAAA
>JAGBEV010000028.1 GCA_017936785.1 Lachnospiraceae bacterium
CACTTCCAGAGTCCGAATAATTCCACAACGCTTTTTTTCAGACCAGCACTGGTGTGGTGGTTTTATTGTGATACCTGTTTTTCAACCTGTATAAAATTTTCAATGTTCAGCAATTTAGCCTTGACTTTTTATTTGCAGGCTTAAAGGACCTTTCGTTGTTAATGGCTGCCATAAGCGTAAGCTGTACCAGTTGCCTCCGGCACAGAAGTTTCATCCCATCGGTGAATACTGCCTCTCCGCAAATAGTCGCTGGTTACATTGAAGTAAGTGTGGCAGGGACTTCCTCCGATTGGATCATCCCATGCACAGTCCACACAATACCATTCTCCGTCCAGTTTTACCATGTTCCATGAGTGTTCCACTCCATTGCTGCCGGGAATACCAAAGACAGTCATGCATTCTATATCCAGCATATCCATGAATAATTGAAAGGTGGAAGAATAGCCATGACACATAGCTGATTGGTCGATCAAAACACCATAGGGCGTATCGCTTCCATCTGTAAAACCGTCTGCGGCTGACCGTCCAAAGACACTATAATCAAATCTTGACCAGCCTGTGATAAAGTCATGTATTGCAAGTTCTTTTTCGTAGTCGCTCATATCATCGCTGATTTCTGATGCAATCACGTCTTTCGCTGCATCCAAAATACTGCGGTTAGCCTCCGATAAAGACGAAGAATCACCAGACCGGTAGGCTTGTAAAACTGCCTCGGCATCATAAGAATTTTCCATCCCAGCAGATGGCTCCGGCTTTTCTGCATTTTCTCCAAAACAATCCAAAAACGCTTTTTCCGCCGTTTGTGGTTCCGGACAAATTAACAGAGCAATATATCTGCCATTTACCACAACAATCCCTGCTTTTACCATTGCGGCCTGCTGTGGCGCATAGCCTTCAAAAATACCAGCCCGATTCTGGATATATTCTTTCAAATCCTCCTCGGCTTCTTTACAATCCTTTTCGTCTGCCATTACCAACACAGCAATCTCGCTGGCCTCGACACCATCTGCATAACAGATCACTCCATCGGCCACTTGCTCTGACTGCATTAAATAATAGTCCGACAGCCACGTAGTAAAGTCCACATCTTCCGGGGTAATATGCGTTAATTCCGGGAGTTCCTGCTGACTAAGCTGAATAACTCCTATCATATCGTCAAGGGACATATCCGTTTCCGATGTCTGCTTTTTGGAGCAACCTGCAATGGAAAATATAAGTAATAACGTGAGAATGAAACACAATAACTTTTTCATGGAAACCTCCTAATTCATACTTATTGAACTACTAATGTTCAATAAGGTGTAAGTTTTGAAATACTCATGTCCTCTGCAAATCCAGAGGCATTATAGAGAATCAATATATCGGTATATCCGCCCTCTGCAAGTATCCCGCTTAATCGTTGATTGGTATATCTTAAATCGAGAACGTCAATCTCCTGAAACTCTCCCAGCATAAACGGGATAAAACAGTTCGCATAAGAATCCTTAATCACCAGAATTTTACGCCCATTTGGGGCCGCTGTTCTAATCCTCAGGAACGGTTCATTTCCTCCAAGAAATACAGCATATTTATCTTTCGTATCCAGTGCGGCATAGTCGTAAAGGCTATTTTCTGTTATTTCCGTACTCTCTCTATACACGGTATAGGCAGGTTCCGTTAAGGGGAAGAATAGCTCAATGGTATCGCCCGCTGTCCCAATTCCCAGCTTGGACTGTATCGTCCCTTCAAAACAATCTGTCACCGTCTGAATTTCATAGTCTGTAAGCTCCGGTACAGTATAACCTTGTCTTTCTGCCCATGCCTGATATACATAAAAAGCGGCAAGAGTTTTCCAATGGTGATCGGTTCGATAATAGATTTCTTCGTCCGTATGCTCACGCAGAACCGAGGCTCCATCAAACCAAATGCCTTCCGGCAGGATTTCTGAAATCTGTTCCAGATACTCATTCCCACCACCAGACTCCGCAAAAGGCGGCAGCTTATCCGATAAAATATCCACTGCGTTTGGTACAATCAGAATAGATAAATGTGACTGCCCGAATTGTTCCTCATATTGCTGTGCAAATTCTGTAAGAGCTACAATATTGCGCTGCGCCATCTGTGTTTCGTATGAGCCGGTATGCTTTTCAATCAGATAATCGTCCTTTGCAAAATAAATATCTTTGCTTTCTCTTTTTAAGAGCAGCCTTTCCACAGAGGTTTTTAATGAGATCCACTGATTTCTCATAACAAACTGATCTGTCAGATATTCTTCATAATCTGCTTCAAAATCGCCGCTAAGTATTGTGTTTATTTTCACTTCCGGCATTTCTGCTAAAACCCGGTTCTCCGTTTCTGAAAACCCCATCGGAGGAGATAATATCGTTGCTGCCGTAAATCCGAATATAAGTAGACAAAACACAATAACGGTAACGTATGGCTGCCAGCTTTTTGTCTTTGAATCCATTTTCCTATCACCTCCACCTTTCAGAATCTAAAATACAGAAACGGATTAAAGGTTGCGTCTACAAGCCACGCTATGGACAGAAGGAACACTCCGATATAAAATGTATTTTTGACTGCTGCCAGTACAATTTCATTCCCTGCCAGCTTTGCAGACAGCCATTTCCCGAATTTACTTGGAAGCTGCGTACTTCCAAAGATACATAAAATCAGCAATGCCATATTGTTATATAAAAGGTAAACCGTTTGTGTGTTCAAAAATCCTTGCCCATAAAAACCGAACAGCGATTTCAAAAATTCGATTCCCTGTCCCATATTTTCAAATACAAACAGGTTCCAGCCGAGCATAACAAAGATCATACAATAGATATGCTGAAACAAAGCTGGCAGTTTTTGCAGATACTTTCCGAAAACAAACTTTTCTGCAAGCAACAGTACGCCATAATAGATTCCCCATATCAGAAAATTCCAGCTTGCTCCATGCCAGATTCCGGTCAGCAGCCAGACAACAAGAATATTACGAATATGCCGCCACTTGCTCACTCTGTTTCCACCTAATGGAATATACACATATTCCCGAAACCATGTGCCAAGGGATATATGCCATCTGCGCCAAAACTCCGTAATACTTTTCGATATATAAGGATAATTAAAATTTTCCAAAAAGCGAAAGCCAAACATACGTCCAAGTCCGATTGCCATATCAGAATACGCCGAAAAATCAAAATAGATTTGAAAGGTATATGCCGCAAGCCCCATCCAAGCAGTCAGTACCGGTACTTCTGAATATGTGGAAGCCTGTATTGTATCCCAAAGCGCTCCGGCATTGTTCGCAATTAGAACCTTTTTGCTAAGTCCGATCATGAAGCGATGAATACCCTCCGCAAACTGTTCTGCCGTTTCTGTTCGTGTACGAAGCTGCGTATCAATGGTTTTGTACTGAACAATCGGTCCCGCAATCAACTGCGGAAACATTGTTACATAAGCTCCAAAAGAAATTAGATTCTTCTGCACTGCCGCCTCTCCACGATATACATCAATGGTATAAGATAACATCTGAAATGTATAAAAGGAGATACCAATGGGCAGGGCAATGTTCAGCATAGCGATTTCCGCCCCGGTCAGACTATTCACAGTTTCAAAAGCAAATCCTGCATATTTGAAAAAGGCGAGTAACGACAAACCGGCAACACATGATATGATTAGCGCCCACTTTGCCGCTTTCATTTTTTCTATCTGCTTGAACCGGTCAACAAGAATACCTCCCGTATACGAAATCAAAATAGATGCCAGCATCAAAATAATGTAAATCGGTTCGCCCCAAGCGTAAAAGGCAAGGCTAAATATGAGCAGCACAAGATTACGAAAACGGTGTGGTACAATATAGTAAACCAGCAATATTGCTGGCAAAAATCGAAACAGGAAAAGTAAGCTACTGAAAACCATAAGCTCCCCCTTAAAATGCCCGGACAGCCAATGCGTGAACATTCGTAAAGTTTTTCGGGCACTCTCCGGCATAACCGTTGAAATAGTGTACAAACCACGCATAATCATCCTCTGAGCTTGCCTGCGAGGATGACCAGTACCAGTTTGTTTCCAGTCCATTCATGGCCGCATGATCGTCAAGACTGTATATATGCTGTAACGAATCATTTACAGCTTCCCGGTTTTGGTATATGTCACACAATTCAGCAATACTCGGCATATACCAGCCGGAAGCATAATCACCTGCCAACTTATAGGTTTCCGCATATGTGTTTACAAAATAGAACGCCGGATAATTTGTTATGGCATCGGCAGTATCTTCGTTGTCTTGCGCACAAATCACAGTCCAGTTATCGCTGCCATCTATATCACCAGAGAAGTCGAAATCAGACTCCTGTATACAAATATTTTCTGCAAAATTGGTTACATATCCGCCAGAATCATCCGCCGCCCACTGTAAGGGCGTATCGCTCCTATGAACACCAACACCAAAAGCCGTCCCGTCCTCCTGAAATCCGGCAATCACCGCTATTGGAACATTGCTACTATCAATAATGGTTAAATCAGCCTCTCTTATTACAGAGCCGTCCGCAAGAATAATGTCTCCAATCTCATATTGTGAGATTACGGCGTTGTTCTCGCTTTCTTCCAGTTCTTTTACCGTAGAATTATCGGATTCCACAAGGGCTTCATCAGGCTTTACTATTGATTCGTCAGACGAAGTAGACTGTGAATTGGTACTGCTGCAAGCAGCCATAGAGAGCGTTAAGAACGCTATTAAAATTGAAATTGCTGTTTTTTTCATCTTTTTTCTCCTCCTCACACATTGACATTATCATAGACCTTAGAGTATACTATCAGTCAAGAGAGTATCTCCCAGTTTTTTGTGAATTTTATATGAACAGGAGCAAATGCCTATGTACTATACTGTCTGCGAAGTCGCTAAGCGGCTAAATCTTTCACCACATACCATTCGTTTTTACAGCAAAGAGGGATTGCTGGATTTTGTTGACCGCGATCAGAATGGCAACCGGATTTTTAAGGAGTCCGATTTTGAACGATTATTTATTATTGCCTCTCTAAAACGGGCGGGAATGTCAATCAAACAAATTCGGGAATTTACTATACTTTGTGATGAGGGCGATTCCACAATAGCGCAACGCTTAAAAATTATCATGGATCAGAAGGAATCCGTTGAGGAACAAATCACAGAATTGCAGGATGCGTTGGATGTATTGAAATACAAAACATGGCTTTATGAAGTAGCCTTAGAAGCAGGAACCACCGCCGTACATGATAATATGCCTTTGGAGGATATGCCGCCCAACATTCAAAAAGTGAAAGAGCGTATTCGTAGACTTACTGATGATATGGAAGTACGTTATAAAAAAGCTGCGGCAGACAGATAAAAGCATTTGACGAAATAAAAAATGCTATGCAATCGGCGAACCTTTTTGCATAGCATTTTTATTTTTCCGTTTACCTGGCATAAGTCATAAATTTTGTAATGTTTCCTTATGGGCTACTGCCATTCATAATGGGCAGTCTCTAAAAACTTCCTGATATTATTCAGCTACTTTTGTAAATACCCAAGGATACTCAAATCCGGGAACCTCTGCTGCTTCAGCTTCGATTTCTTCTGATGCTGCATTAATTGTAAGGGTATCACCTTCTAAAGTATAGAGATCATACTGGTTGGCAAGGATTTCTGTGTCTCCCATGTAAAGCTTGCCGCCTTTTGCTTCAAAAACACCTTCTGATTCAAGATTGCTCATAAGCGTATCAACATCAAAGCTTTCTTTTGCTGCTTCCAGCATATACTCTTCCATTGTACATCCATACTGCTGCTGTGCCTGTTCATCAACTTCTTCACGGGAAAATCCCTGTTCTTCATATGTGGAATAAACCACTTCTGCCTCATAAGCTGCCAGCGCTTCAATCCACTGAGTGAAATTGGCTTCTGTAACTTCTTCATCGGCATGTAATGCATAAGAACCGTCTTCGTTAAATTCCAGGATCATCTTCAGTTCGATCTTCTCATTGAAATCTGCATATTCATCACCGGCACCGTCCATCATAGCTTCAGTAACATCATAGGTTTTTTCCCATGTTCCATACAGATCTGCTGAGTCGTCACCACATCCCACTAATGATAAAGAAAGGATCATTATCATTACCAATGCTAAAAATCTTTTTGTTCTTTTCATTTCTTTTCCTCCCATATACGGGTTTTGCCCGCAAACTTTTACCGTAAAATTTTATCAGTATGTATGGAATATGTCAATTGTCTTAATATACAAATAATTCATACTCCATCAGCCATTTTTTCGTCATTATTATTTTACCGATTCCGGACACAGCTTTCCGTCTCTGCAATTTTTTCCACCATTTCCCACAGTTCTTTTAATTCTGTCATAATTTTAAGATATTCTTCTTCAAAAATACTTTTTTTCCTCCAGACAAAGGTAAATTGATGTTCATTCTCCATATGATTGACAGGTATCTCATAAAGCTGTTTTTTCCTTAATTCCTCTTTTACTGCTGTTTCATAAAGGAAACTGATGCCGCAGTTCTCCAACACCATACGGCGTATGAGATGGATATTGCTGACTTCATGAACCTGTCTGAAATCTTTAATGGAATAATTCCGTCCGGCAAGCTCCCTTTCCAATATTTCTCTTGTGCCGGACCCGGGCTCCCTGATAAAAAGCGGCTGTAAAAATACTTCTTCCAATTCCACTGTTTTTCTTTCTGCCCACTGCCCCTCTGCCGATACTGCTACAAAACGTTCTTTAGAAAAATTTCTATATGTATATCTGCTTTTATCAAAATATCCTTCCACCAGGGCAAAATCCAGTTCACATTCATCTAAATCCTTTAACAATTCTCCTGTATTAGCCACTTTAACCTTGAGAGACACATCAAGATTCTTTTTCAGGAAATTTCCCATAACATGGGGAAGCACAAAATCTCCCACTGTTTTTGTGGCTCCCATCTTCATCTTTCGCATATGACCGCCATTTTCTTTTAAATGTTCCTTCAGATATCCTTCATCATGCTTCATGGTCATCATTGCCTGATATAAAATTTCTCCTTCCTTTGTCAGAGAAAGCTGCCTTCCTTCATAATGAAATAATTTTACCTGATATTCTTCTTCCAGCTGTCTCATCTGAACGGAAACAGCCGGCTGCGTAATGTGCAGCAGTTCTGCCGCCTTTGTAAAATTCATACACCGGCACACACATAAAAACGTTTCCACCTTTGCATCCAGCATCTTTTATATCTCCCATCTATCCATAAATTTGTTTTATCAATACATAAATATTTATCATTTTACTTTATCACACTTTTCCATTATTATCCATATAAGGGAACATTGTTTTTCAACTGCTGACGATGCCCCAAATCAAAATGCGAAAGAAAAGAGGATTCTTATGAAAACACTAAAAGAAAATCTGCCGGGATTTCTTCTTTGCCTGGTCATTGCAGTTCCTTCCTGGTTTCTGGGCAAAAAATTTCCTATTATCGGCGGTCCGGTCATTGCCATTATTGCGGGTATGATCATTACCCTGTTACTGAGAGACAAAAGTATGTTGGAAAGCGGCATCAAGTTTACTTCCAAAAAAATTCTTCAATGGGCGGTTATTTTACTGGGCTTTGGTCTGAATTTGAATGTGATCGTCAAGACCGGTGCGCAATCCCTGCCGATCATTGTTACTACCATCAGTACATCCCTGATCATCTCTTATGTACTTTGTAAAGTCATGCATATTCCGGGAAAGATTTCCACTCTGGTGGGCGTTGGTTCTTCCATATGCGGCGGTTCTGCCATAGCTGCCACAGCTCCTGTTATCGATGCAGATGACGAAGAAGTTGCACAGGCGATCAGCGTTATTTTCTTTTTTAATGTGCTTGCTGCACTGTTATTCCCCAATTTCGGCACACTGATCGGCTTTGATACCACAACAGGAGACGCTTTTGGTATTTTTGCAGGCACAGCCGTTAATGATACTTCTTCCGTTACTGCGGCGGCTTCTACATGGGATGCCATGTACAATCTGGGCTCCCAGACTCTGGATAAAGCAGTTACTGTAAAGCTGACCAGAACTCTGGCTATTATTCCCATTACCCTGGTACTGGCATTGATCCGCACGAAAAAAGAGAAAAATGCCGAAGGCGGTAAGGTAGATATGAAGAAAATCTTTCCTTTCTTCATCCTTTATTTCGTCCTTGCCTCGGTCATTACCACAATTGCCACCAGCTTAGGCGCTCCCGCATCCGTTTTTAATCCCATTAAAGAATTGAGCAAATTCTTTATTATTCTCGCCATGGCGGCAATCGGTATCAATACCAACATTGTAAAGCTCATTAAGACCGGCGGAAAGCCAATATTTATGGGACTTTGCTGCTGGGTGGGCATTACATGCGTCAGCCTGCTGTTACAGCATGTATTGGGAATCTGGTGAATATTTCCTGTAGATTTTTTACAAAGAAAAGGACACATGAACGGGTCATCATTCTTCCCCGTATCCTGTGTCCTTTTATATGTGGGTTCTATGAAAATCACAGCCGGACTGATCTTAAAGATCCTCCATCCGGTAACATTTCTTATCTCCGGCTTTCGCCCTGGCTATCTGGAACTGCTGAATCCGGATATATTGTTCTGTCCGAAATTTCAAATGTCCTGCAAAAGATGCCGCCTCTTCAAACATGCCCGCCCTTCTGAGCACATCCACGATCCGCAGTTTTAACTCCGGCAGCTCTCTTTTGGATATTTGGGAAACATCCACTTCATTATAACATGCAAGGGCTCTCTTACGGCATATGATCGCTGTTACATCCAGTTTTTCATCATCACATGCCCATGCTGCACATAAAAACGCATCTCCCGCTTTTTTGTAATCCTTACAATGCTGATAGATCAAAGCCAGCTTTACAAAACGTTTGCCAAGCTCCGGCAGTCCTGCAATTCCTGCACAGTTGACATATTCCTTGGAATCAATATATTTCTCTTCATACTCCGGCATAGGGTCTGATGTGGAAAAAACATTTCTGCAATAATCACATTTGTGCACCCACAAAGGCATGGCACTCCTACGCACTTCCGGCGGTCTGAAATCCAGATCCGCAGTTCCGTTTGTTGTTGCCATGGCAAGAATGGTTATTTCATTGCTTCTGCCGCAAATATTACATTCAACATTTTTCACAGCAAATTTTGACACTGTTATTACCTCCGTATGATTTTCCTACACTCTGCTTACTATTTTAACAAATTCCACTTCCTTCTTCAACTGAAACTATGTTATGATTGTTTTTCATTGCATACCATGATATGATTACATCCTAAACGCTTACAATATATTTATTACTGTATTGTGTTCTCACTATTTTATCCGGAGGTTTACATAATAATGTCAGAAACATTTGCAAAAGACACTTCAAACAGAAGCAAAAAGGATTGGGCAATCGCCCTGATCGTCTTATTCATAGGATTGACCATTGCCCATCTGGGTGTATCTCTGTTTTTGGTATCCGCCATGGGTACCGACACCTTTACCGTATTTATCCAGGGACTTTCCCTGACCTGCCGGAAAATTACAGGCACAGGATTCCCTACCGTCGGAACGGTACATGTGATTATCCTGTGCCTGATCATGGTCATAATGTTATTTACAACAAAAGGCTACATCAAACCCGGAACCGTCATCTGTGCATTCTGCGGCGGACCGATCATAGATTTCTTCAACTGGCTCATTTTACCCTTTGTCAACGAAGGAAGCCCTATTGCTGTCCGTGCTGTTGTTATGGTGCTCGGCTGTGTGATCCTGTCTGTGGGAATGTCCGTCGTTATCAACAGTGAGGCAGGGACCGGTCCCAACGACCTGATTGCCATTGTGATCTCCGATAAACTTCCCGGATTTCAGTTCCGTTTTGTCCGTATTGCCTGTGACATATTTTTCATCGTCATCGGTTTTCTGCTTGGCGGCGTGGTCGGCATCGGAACCGTAGTTGCCGCATTTCTGACCGGGCCTCTGGTTCAGTTCTGGCTGCCAAAGACTAAAGCGGTCATCAGGAAGCTGCCTTATCAATAAAACTTTCTTTTACCATTTCAATTATATACAAAACACTGCATATAGCGGTACAGATCTTAAGCCATCCTTTTCGCCGAAATTCTTGAGAGAAAACCGAATGGAATACGCCGGTTTATATGCATCCACAAATACACTGAGGCTCCTGGAACGTACATGTTCTCCTTTTTTAACCTCAATCCCTATAATCCGGTTTTCCTTTTGTAATACAAAATCCAGTTCTGCTGTGCTTTTACTTTCCCAATAATACAAAGGATAACCTTTCGCTGCAAGCTGTTGCGCCACATAATTTTCTGTTACGGCCCCCATAAAAAGATTTCCTTCTCCTGACAAAATGGTCTGCGCAGAAATACCGGACTTCATCACCAGAAGACCTATATCTGCCATGTATATTTTAAATGCCGACAAGTCCGCATACACAGAAATCGGTTCGAAAGCTTCATTAAGACGATGACATTTTAAAATAACACCTGCCAAATTCAACCATTCGATGGATGCACCAAATATAGCAGCCGTGCCGCCTTTTCGCACAACCTTATACTGAAACTTTTTATTCTCCTTTGCAAGCTGCGCCGGAATAGAATTGTAGCAGGCACGTATCTTGACACTTTCCGTATTGCTGGCATATTTTACCATATCCGCTATATAGTTATCCAAAATCTCATTTTGTACAGAAGAAACATCCAAAAAGCTTCTCTGATCCAGAAAAGCATTGATACACGCCGGCATACCTCCAACAATCAGATATTCCCTATACAACTCAATCGCTTCCTGATGAAGGGCTTTTGGTAATGCCTCCATTGTCTCATATGCATGGCGTATTTCCTCACAAAGCAATTCCTTTCCTCTTGCCCACAAATATTCTTCAAAATCAAAGGGATACAACGTAAGCGTCTCAACTTTTCCGACAGGAAATGAATACTGTTTGCGATTGATCGCCACTCCCAAAAGACTGCCTGCTGCCACAACATGAAATTCCGGTGTTTCTTCACAAAAATATTTTAAGGAAGTCAGCGCTCTTTCACAGGATTGTATTTCATCAAAAATAATCAGCGTCTCTCCGGCTATGATTTTTTCTCCTGTGGATACTTCAAGATAACGAAGGAGCTTTTCCGGAGAAATATTGTCTCCAAAATAGGATGCCACCGTATAATTTGTCTCCAAATTCACATAGACAACATTTTGAAACTGTTCTTCTCCAAATTTACGCAATATATAAGTCTTTCCTACCTGTCTGGCTCCATTGATGATCAAAGGAAGCCTTCCACTCCCTTTATCCTTCCATGCAAGCAAATGGGTTTCGATCTTTCTTTTCATATACCACACCTTCTTTCAGATGCTAAAATTTTAGCAATTTAAAATAGTTAAGTCAAGAAAAATCAAAATTTTCTGATTTTTTCTGACTTAACTATCATTTTGCCATTTATTTTAATCTTCCGTCAACATCTTAACCGGCTCAATTTTCCGGATTCCGGCACTGGTAAACAGCGCCACCAGAAATGCCGCCACTGTAATTCCAACCACTGTCAATACAAGCCAGAGTAGTGCAATGCTCATATCGCATTTCTGAATTCCTACGCTGGAAAGGCATACCGTTACCATGGGCTGTACCAAAAAGTTGGAAAGAAGCGCACCCGCCAAAGCTCCTGTAAACATAACAGGCAGATTAGAAAAAACAGCCTGTATGCAAAGCTGCTTTGTAGTAAAGCCCAGTGCCTTGTAGATTCCATAATTTTTTCGTTCACTGACAACTGTAGATTTGATCAGCAGAAATACTACCATACCTACCACAAAAACCGTAATGACTACAAATATCACACAAATAACTTCCATAGCAACTACGATACTTTCAAGGGAATCCATGACCATTTTCTCACTATCAGCCATTTCCTGATCCGGATAGGTTTCTTTTAATTTATTTATCAATTCATTACTGCTAACCCCTTCCTTCCCATAAATATAAAGTCCATTGACCACAGTAGTTCCATTCAGCCGTTTTTGACCTTCTAAAGTCAGCATGCCTTTCTTTCCCGAATTATTGATCTTTTGGTCAATCCCTACAAGAATATAATCCTTTTCCTCTCCGGAGCCTTTTACATAGACCACATCTCCCAGCTCTATCCCCAATTCATGACAAATAACGGTAGTCAATACAATTTCATTGTCATATTCAGGAAGCCTTCCCTGTATGAGTATTTCATTTTCTAACACCTCCGGTTCTTTCCAAAAATCACAGGTAACTGTTTGCTCTTTATCCTTATGAGAAATCAAAACATCTGCCGTTGAATAATAACAGACTTTTTCAACTTCCGGAAGTTCTTCAATTTCCTTCCCGATCTCTTCCATATCTTCTCCCATAATTATCGCATTCCCAGTTTCTGCTCCGACCAGTTTCAACAGATAAGCGTTATCAAGGACAAAATTCTGATACAATCCAAACCCGATGCATGCTGAAAGGCTCAGTACAGCAACGATCAGAAGAATGCCCAGATTTTTCATTTTTGCCCTGAAGATGCTTTTCATGCCAAGCCCCAACAGCAAGGGTTGTCTTGTTTTTTCCAGGGGAAAATAATTTTTATGAAAACTATGTGTCACAACACCTTCACGAAGTGCATCCAACACCGGCATTTTCCCATATTTTCTGCTGCTTAACCATGCAACCAGCATAATGATAAGAACACTGGCTGCCATGGCAAAAGCGGCAGATTTTACAGAAAACTCCAAATGCCAGGAAAGCCCCATGATAGATGCCAGTATATTTCCCACAAATTTCCCCAGTGCGGCTCCAAGCCCCAAACCCAGGATGCTGCCCAGAATAGAAAGCATCAGCATTTCCATTACAAAACTGCCGGTTAATTGTCCCGATGTATAACCGGAAGCCCGCAGGATACCGATATTTTTCAGATTCATCCGACAGAAATTTCCGATGCTGAATCTGACGATGATAAGTGCGATTACCATTAAAATTACCGCAAATACCAGCATAATACCCATTCCGATACTTGCTATCATCACATCTCCGCCACGCATTGCCTCCCAACTAAATGAATAATTCAAAGTTCCTTTCCCCTGAGGCATTTTTTCATTGATCTGCTTTGAAATATCCATATAAAAATTATCTGCATCCACTCCGTCTTTTAATTTGGCTTTGCACTCCATATAAGAAAGAAAAGCATTCTCTTCCTGCTTAAACTCTTCCATTTTTGCCTGGGTAATATAACACTTATAGACGGTTATATTGTTGGGATTGGCATATAAGGGGTCTTCTGTAAATCCTGCAATTTGAAATTCATAAGTATGTTCTTCCAAAACAAGAAAAAAATCATCTCCCGTTTTGCATCCGAATGCAGTCTTATAATAGTATGGCAGCAAAATCTCATTATCCGCCAGCGTTTCTGAAAATTCAGGATTGATCCGGCATATATCCCGCTCCTCATCCACAGCACCCAACAAAAAAGTATACTCCCTTCCGGCTTCATCTTCTGATAATCTGTATTCAACACCACCGGCAAGAAGTGCCGGCGTCATCTCAAAACTTTCCACCTCTGATCTGTCCTCAAATATTTTTTCTAATCCTTTTACACTTTCTGCATCATTCACCATATACCAGTCGGCAGAGTTGCAAGCCTCATAAGCCGTATCCACCACATCACCCATACGGGAAAGAACCGAAAGACTGATATAGAGAATCAAAACTGCAAGAGCGATTAATCCGATCAATACAGCCACATCGCTTTTCTTTTTCTTCATATTGTTCTTTGCAATAAAGTATAAGCGATACATACTACCACCCCATTTCCTGTAAGAAATGGCGCAGAGCTTCATGCCTTTTCTCATCGCCGCTGACATATTCTCCCAGCTCCAGTTTTCCTGTGATGACTCCGTCCTGCAGATATTGAATCTGATTTCCCCTTCTGGCTGAACATATATCATGGGTTACCATGATGATGGTCTGCCCCTGCTTGTGGAGATCTGTCAATACATTTAAAACGCTCTCTGTATTTTTCTGGTTCAAAGCGCCTGTAGGCTCATCTGCAAAAAGAATCTGCGGCTCATTGATGACCGCCCTGACGATCGCCACACGCTGCTGTTCCCCTCCTGACAACTGGGTAGGAAACTTATGATAGACTTCCTTTGATAATCCCACCTGTGAAAGCAGCTTCTTTGCCCTTTCAGCAATGGCTTTCCGATCCCTGCTCACCAAAAGTCCGCTTACCATAATGTTATCCAAAACGCTCATGGTATCATTTAAATAATTCTGCTGAAATACAAATCCACAGTGATTTCTGCGGAAAAGAGCCAGTTTATCATTGCTGTACTTTGAAATTTCCTCCTCCTGAAAGCAAATGCTCCCAAGGGTCGGCCGGTCCATACCGCTTAAAGCATAAAGCAGGGTAGATTTTCCCGATCCGGAATTTCCCATAATGACCGTAAAATCCCCCTGCTCAATTTCCAGATTTAAATTTTTTAACACATGCTGCTGCACACTTTCATTTGAGAAACTTTTGCACAGATCCTTCGCTTTTAATATGGTTCCCATAAAATCCTCCCTTTCAAAATGTCAAAAGGCAATTTCTCTGTTCCAAAACGCCTTGTTTTCCTTTTCCTTTTTTATTATAGGAAGATTGGGCGAAAAAATCTTTTACTGAGTCTTGTATATTCCTTAACTGATTCTTAAACTTTTTTATACCTTACTTAAAAACAAGTTCACCACAAAACCCTTTTCCACAAAACACTCCATGCCGCCTTTCATTTGCTCCATGAAATTTTTTGCCAGATACAGCCCCAGACCGGAACCGGATTCTCCTTTTGCGTTGCTGCCCCGGTAGAATTTTTCTGTAACCAAAGCTAATTCCGCTGAAGCCACGCCCGGTCCTTCATCCCTGACCATTATGCTGATTCCTTCTTCTGTTTCTCCAAAGGAAACCCGGACCGGTGTTTTGGCATATTTAAAGGAATTGTTTACAATATTGTCTATCACCTGTTCCAAACGGATTTTATCCATATAAATAAGGCACCCGGCAATTTCATTTTCTATGATGATATCCCCATAATATTTTAAATTTTCAAACATTCCGGGAATCAATGTGCTGCTCTCTTCACATGCTCTTACCTTTAACACCTGCAGCTCCTCCATGGTGGCATGGAACATGTTGCCGATCAGATGATCGATCGTATCCGCCTTTGTCTCGATCACCTTGATTTTTTCCAAAGTATCTGCATTCTTTTCTTTAACTTCCATTACCTCACAAGTAGCTTTGATTGCCGCAACAGGCGTCTTGATGTCATGGGACAGTTCTGCCACCAGCTCCTTTTTGCTCACATTTGCCAGATATTCACTTTCTCTTGCCTTCTTCAATTCTTCCCTCATAATATCAAAGCTTTCCGTAAAAGCTCCGAAAAAATTATGCTTGTACATAGGCAGAGGAAGATCCAGATTGCCTTTTGCAATTTCTGCAGAAAACACCTGTAACTGCCGGAAGGGACGGACAAAACGCAGATACAAAATCGTTAGCAACAGATAACCAGCAGCAAGCATTGTTGACCAGAAGATCACAATTTCTCTGCGCATCCGGGATTTCCATGTTTGGTACAGGCGGCTTTCCCTGTCCCATATTACCTTTCCTGCCACCTGCCCATCTTCTTCATAATCCAGGATCACATATCCCTTTAACAAAGCCTCATTTAATCGGCTTTTATAGTCTTCATCAGTCAAAAAAAGAAGGCTGCAGTCATACTCAGCCTCCAAATTTTCTTTTTCGATCCCGGATCTGACTGCCTCACTGATTTCCTTTAATTCCTTATTGTAATATACCATGTCCAGGGCTGCCTGCTCATTTTGTCCTGTCACCAGCAAAAAATAAGCTAAGACAATGCCCATAAACACAGTAAAGACTGCCGCCAGATATCTGATTTTCATATTTAAATCTCCAATATATAACCTGTTCCCCAGACCGTTTTTATGATTTTCGGCTCATTGGGATTTTCCTCCAGCTTCTCTCTCAGTCTGCGGATATGTACATTTAAGGTTCCGTCACTGAAAAAGGCATCTCCCCAGACTTCATCAAACAACCGTTCCTTGGTAACAATGGTATTTTTGTTCTCATAAAGACATTGAAGCAGTTTAAATTCCTTTGCCTTTAATTCCACCCTTTTGCCGCGGATCAATACACTTCTGATTTTTTCATCCAGAATAAAATCCTTTTCTTCCGGACATTTTCCTACATGCCCGGCTGTTACCGTTCCCTGTTCTGCTTTGTTATCTTTATCCGTTCCATCATCCTTCTCCCGGGAAGGAATCCTTTTCAGGACAGCCTTTACTTTTGCCAAGAGAACACTTAATGTATAGGGCTTCTTAATATAATCATCACCGCCGATATTCAACGCAACCAGGATATCCTCATCGCTTTGTCTGGCACTGATAAATAAAATCGGCATATCCCAGGTCTCCCTGAGTTTTTTACAAAGCATAAAGCCGCTTTCCTGAGACAGATTAATATCCAAAAGCAGCAGGTCCACCTGATTTTCCAAAAGGAAACTGTTGCAGGAAGCCGCATCCGTTACATAGGCACAGGATACATCAAACAGTTCAAAATATTCACATGTCATCTTAGCCAAATCGGCTTCATCATCTACGATCAGGCAGTTATAGTTCATCTGATTCCCCTATTCCTTATTGGCATAAAACATCTGCCAGCTTTTTGATTTCTTCTCTATTGGCATCACTTAATGCGGATTTTATAGAGATTACAGGCTCTAAGATCTCCACATTTTTCATGGTCTCTAATACAGCGCGCATCTGCTTAGCCGCCATAGGTGCCCATGTTCCGTTTTCCATGAGCGCCACCTTTCTCTTCTGATAGTTTTTGGCTTTCAAATGCTGTAAGAAATGTTCCATCCATGTAAACATTCCTCCATCATAGGTGGCTGATGCTAACACCATTCTGTCATAACGGAAGGCATCCTCAATGGCCTCAGCCATATCTTCTCTTGCCAGATCACAGACAGCCACTTTCTCTGCTCCCTTAGCCTTTAATTCCTCTGCCAGAAGTTCTGCGGCTTCGGCAGTGTTTCCATATATGGAAGCATAAGCGATCAATATGCCTTTATCTTCAGGCTCATAACTGCTCCATGTCTGATATTTACCGATATAATAAGTCAGATTTTCATTCAGAACCGGTCCGTGAAGAGGACAAATGGTGTTGATCTCAAGTCCTGCAGCCTTCTTTAGCAAAGCCTGTACCTGTGCACCGTATTTACCCACAATGTTGAAATAATAACGCCTTGCTTCACAAGCCCAGTCTTCGTCTGTATCCAGAGTACCGAATTTTCCAAAACCGTCTGCAGAGAAAAGAATCTTTTCCTTCTTTTCATAAGTAACCATAACTTCCGGCCAGTGAACCATGGGTGCCATATAAAATACCAGCGTATGCTCTCCCAAAGATAACTCTTCTCCTTCTGCTACGGTTACCTTTTTCTCTTCCTCGATTGCACCGAAAAACTGTGCGATCATCTGAAAAGTCTTGGCATTTCCCACAACTTTTGTGTCAGGATATTTGTCCGTAAATTTGCCGATCAATGCAGCATGATCCGGCTCCATATGGGAAACAATGAGATAATCCGGCGTTCTGCCTTCTAACTCTCTTTCCAGATTGGCAAACCACTTTTCTTCCACTCTGGCATCGGCAGTGTCCATAACAGCAACCTTCTCATCCAGAATCAAATAGGAATTGTAGGAAACACCGTTGGGCACTACATACTGACTTTCAAACAGATCAATATCAGGATCATCTGCTCCGATATATTTTACATTTTCACTGATGAACATTTTACTACCTCCGTTTTCTTCCTTATTTCTTTTTATATGTTTTCTATTTATAAGTTTTTTATTAATACGCTTTTCTTTTGACTTTGCATTTCACCATGACTTGTCCGGTTCTATCATGACAATACTTTATCCGCAACTGCCCTAAGCTCCTCTGCCGATTTATGAATTTTGCCTAATTCTTCCTCATTCAGCGAAATGGGTACGATCTGTTCCACTCCGTCAGCGCCGACAATAGCCGGAAGACTCAAGCAGATATCTTCTATTCCGTATTCCCCCTGTACCAGACTGGAAACCGGCAGAATAGAACGTTCGTTTCTGATAATACACTCACAGATTCGCCTTACGGACATGGCAATTCCATAATAGGTGGCATTTTTCCGCTCTATGATCTGATATGCACTGTCTCTGACATTTTCATAAATTTTTCTTGTTGCTTCTTCGTGATGGAAATGACCTTTTAATTCACAAAAAGTATTTAAAGGAACACCTGAAACCGTTGCGCTGCTGAATGCCGCCACTTCGCTGTCCCCATGCTCTCCAATTATGAATGCATGGACACTGCGGTTATCTACATTCAAATGCTCTCCCAGCAGATATTTCAATCTGGCTGTATCCAACACCGTACCGGAACCGATCACCCTGTTAGGTGCAAAGCCTGAAAGCTTGATGGCTGTATAAGTAAGAATGTCAACAGGATTGGAAACGATCAGCAAAAGTCCTTCACAATTACGCTTTGCGATCTCAGGAATGATCGTTTTAAATATTCCCACATTCTTTTCTACCAGATCAAGCCTGGTTTCTCCCGGCTTCTGATTTGCTCCCGCAGTAATGATGATAATGGAACAATCCACAATATCATCATAAGTCCCCGCATAAATATTCATGGGCTTTGCAAAGGGCAGCCCATGGCTGATATCCATTGCCTCTCCTTCTGCTCTTGCCCCATTAGCATCTATCATCACGATTTCCGAAAAGAGTCCGCTCTGCATCAGGCTGAACACTGATGCGGATCCTACAAAACCGCAGCCTATCATTGCTATTTTCCGCATATTTACCATAATTTATTTCTCCTTTTTATTTGCTGAATATTCTATATCCATGATATACGATATTTTTTGATTTTTCAATCAATACAATATCTCAATATACTTTAATACAAATCTATCATAGTGGAAATCCCATGATTATGCAATCATTTCAGAAAAGCAACAATCCTGCTTTTCATGTCCAATAACTCTCAAATCTGTTGACATCAAAATTTCAAATGCTATAGTTATTTTATACTAATCTTACAGGAGACATACTTATGAATAAAAAGATACTTACTGAGATAGAAAGAAACAATAAAATTGCCATGACTGCACACTTTGCAGAAGTCATTATCATGTTTTTATTCTGCCTGCTGCAGGCTGTGGGCGGCATCAAGCCATGGACATACCCTGTCATTGTAGCTGTTCTTGGATTCGGTCCCACTATTGCGGAGTTTATTTTATACAGAAAAAATAAATCTACTTCTGCCATTAAGCATTTGGTTGCTATAGGCTTTGCTGTTTTTTATACCTATACCTTATTTACTTCTATCAACAATATGGTTTTTGTATTTGTCATTCCCATGATCCTGATTGTTTCCATTTATAATGATATCCGTTATTCACTTCTGATCAATATCGGTGTCATATTGGAAAGTATTATTATTGTAGCGCTGGGTGCAAAAACCTCCGGCTATGGCTATGCGGGTTCGGATTCTGCCATCATTCAGATCGTATTTGTTATGATCATCGGCGTTTATTCTATCCTGACCGCTAAAACTCTAAAAGAAAATTCTGAGCAGAAACTGCAAAATGTAGCTGACGCACAGGCAAAAACAAACGAACTTCTCTCGGAAGCTTCAAAGCTTTCCCAAAATCTGACATCCGGAATTGAAGAAATATATCTGGAGCTGGAAAAGCTGAATCAGGCATCAGAAACAACCAAAGCTACCATGCAGGAATTATCCACCGGTACCAATGAAACTGCCGAAGCTGTCCAAAATCAGACACAGCAGACAGAAGCAATCAGAACTCAAATCGATTCTGTAGATCACGCCGCTGCCAATATTACGCAAAACATGCAGCATACACTGGAAGTTCTGGAAACCGGAGGCAAA
Source organism: Lachnospiraceae bacterium (assembly GCA_017936785.1). Lineage (GTDB taxonomy): Bacteria > Bacillota > Clostridia > Lachnospirales > Lachnospiraceae > UBA2882. Next base: position 19,991 of record JAGBEV010000028.1, read on the forward strand.
GATATTACCCTGTTGGTACAAAAGGTAGAAAATTCCGTACAAAACGGCTCCCAGGTTACGGAAAAACTGAAAAATCTTGAAAAAGATATGGAAGAAATGAATTCCATTGTAGAAATCATCAGTGAGATCACCACCCAGACAAGCCTCTTAGCCTTGAACGCAAGTATTGAAGCAGCAAGAGCAGGCGAATCCGGAAAAGGATTTTCCGTGGTTGCTTCAGAAATTTCCAAAATGGCTACTCAGACCGACGATGCCACTGTACATATTGTTGAGCTCATCCAAAATGTATCCACTTCTATCAGGGATGTGGTAAATGTTATGTACCAGATGATCGACAGAATCAACGAGGAGCGCCAGTCAACACTGAATGCCTCTGAAAGCTTTCAGGCAATTCAGGACAATACTTTTTCTATTAGAGATCATATAGAAAGTCTGGCACAAAACATTGCTGATTTAAAGGATGCAAATTATGTGATCATCGATTCTACCCAGACGATTTCCGCAATCTCAGAAGAAGTATCCGCTCATGCCAATGAAACTCTGCTTTCAGAAGAACAAAATGTAAATATTCTCAGAGATATCGATCATAAAATGAGCACTTTGATGCAATTGATTCAAACCAGATAATAAAGGCGGGAAAATCTGATTTTTCAAATTTTCCCGCCTTAACTATTTCTAAATCCACATTCCATAAGAAGTATCATCTATGTTCATTCAGGTCATAGGGTGTGATCTGATATACATAATAATTCAACCAGTTGCTGTATAGGTTATTGCTATGGCTTCTCCACTGCAAATGAGGTCTCTGGTTAGGATCATCATCCGGGAAATAATTTTTAGGCACTGCAATCTCCAAACCTTTATTCACATCCCTGAAATATTCATCCCGCAGTGTCAGCCTGTCGTACTCAGAATGTCCCATAACAAAAAATTGTTTTCCTTCTCCTGCCATGGCAAGATATACGCCGGCTTCTTCCGATTCTGCCAGTACAGTCAGTTCCTTACAATTATGGATATCCTCGGCTGCCACTTCCGTGTGACGGCTGTGAGGCGCCATAAAGTAATCATCAAAGCCTCTGACAATGGGAATCTTTCTGTTCATAACCTTATGCTCAAATACTCCGAATACCTTTTCCGGCATCAGGCGTTTCTGCAATCCAAAATGATAATAAAGTCCTGCCTGGGCTCCCCAGCAGATATGGAACGTGGAAGTCACATTCTTCTTGGACCATTCCATCACTTCCACCAGTTCTTCCCAATAATCCACTTCTTCAAATTCCATATGTTCTACCGGCGCACCGGTAATGATCAGACCATCAAATTTTTTCCATTTGATATCCTCAAAGGAAACATAGAATTTATTCAGATGGTTTGCAGACGTATTTAAGGAAATATGGCTCTTCATATTCAAAAAAGTCACATCCACCTGTAAAGGGGTATTGGAAAGGGCGCGCAACAGCTGCAGCTCCGTATCCTGTTTTACAGGCATCAGATTTAAAATACAGATCTGCAGGGGTCTGATATTCTGGTGCAGCGCTCTGTATTCATCCATAACAAATATATTTTCGTTTTCCAAAATCTCCTTTGCAGGGAGATCGCTTTGTGTCTTGATCGGCATTTCTATTCCTTCTTTGCATTACAAATATTTTTCTTTTGCAGCGCTATATCGCCGTTTTCTCAAATGGCTTGTTTTGTATCTGCCATCATAGCAAAGCTGCTACATTATACTAACATTTTTTATGCTTTCCGTAAACCCAAAAGCCACATAAACAGGCTGAGAATACCAGCCTCATAACTTCTTGTCCCTTAAAGCATCTCCAAAAACATTTCCTCAGAAATAATTGGTATTCCCAGTTCCTTTGCTTTTTTGTTTTTCCCTGAAGTGGACGTTATATCATTATTGATAAGATAATCTGTTTTACTTGAAACACTTCCGGATACTTTTCCGCCTTTGCTTTCGATCAGTTCTTTCACTTCGTTCCGGTTTGCAAAGTGCTCTACACTTCCGGTAATGACAAAAGTCTTTCCTGTAAATATCTGTTCCTCTGCATTTACTTCTGTTCTGGCTATCCGCAGTTCCTTTAAGAGATTATCCGCAGATGCCTTCTTTTTCTCGTCATCAAAGAAAGTACAGATGCCCTCTGCCAGCACTTCTCCGATTCCTTCAATATCTGATAACTCTTCCATAGTGGCAGACTTTAGCAAATCGTAATCATCATGAAAAGCCTTATAAATCATTTTTGCATTGGCAGAACCAATGCCGCTTATGCCCAGTCCATATATAAATTTCGCCAAGGTGGTATCTTTTGCCTTTTCAATGGATTCCATCAGATTTTCATAGGACTTTTCTCCAAATCCTTCCATTTCAGTGATTTCCTTCCGGTAACGGTCCAAATGGAAAATATCCGCAAAATCATGGATAAAGCCCTTTCCAATAAACTTCTCCAAAGTTGCCTCTGACAAGCCGTCAATATTCAGCGCATCCCTGCTGACAAGCAGGGTAAATGCCTTGATCTTCTTTGCTTCACATTCTATATTGGGACAGATCAGCGTTTCCGCATCATTCAGTTTACTGATCTCCGTTTTTGCACCACACACCGGACAATATTCAGGTATTTCCAGATTGCCGCTTTCTGTCAGGTTCTCTGCAATCTGGGGAATGATCATATTTGCTTTATAAACTTTAATACGGTCACCAATACCTAACTTAAGTCCTTTCATAATACTGAGATTATGGACACTGGCGCGGGAAACAGTAGTTCCTTCCAGTTCCACCGGTTCAAAGATCGCCACCGGATTAATAAGCCCTGTCCGGCTGGGACTCCATTCGATTTCCTTCAAAGTGGTTTCCGCAGTTTCGTCTGCCCATTTAAAAGCAATGGAATCTCTTGGGAACTTTGCAGTCCTTCCCAGGGATGCACCATAAGCCATATCACAATAAGTCAATACCAGACCGTCCGAAGGTACATCATAGCCGGAAATTTTATTTGCAAATTCTTCAATGGCTTCCAGTATATTCTCAGGACTGACCCGCTTATATTCCACTACATCAAAGCCCTGCTCTTTCAGAAAATTAAACTGGTTTTCCCTGTCATTATTAAAATCCACGTCATTACCGTTTTCCTGTGCACTGACCAGTGAAAATGCAAAAATACGGACATTTCTTTTTGCTGTAATCTCATTATTTAACTGTCTGACAGAACCGCTGCAGAGGTTTCTGGGATTCTTGTATTTTGCGTCCGCATCTGTAATTTCTTCATTTACTTTTTCAAAATCCGAATAGGTAATGACCGCTTCCCCCCGCAGGATCAATCTTCCGTGGAAGGAAATGGTATGAGGAATGTTCTTAAACACCTTGGCATTATTGGTAATAACTTCTCCTACTTCTCCGTTTCCTCTTGTGACAGCTTTTTCCAGCCTGCCGTTTTCATAGGTTAAAACAATGGTCAGACCATCCAGTTTCCATGAAAGCAGACCTTCCTTTCCGTTCAGCCAGCTTTGCAGTTCTTCCCTGCTTTTGGTCTTTGCCAAAGAAAGCATTGGTTTTTCATGGCGTTCCTTGGGCAGCTCGTCAACAGCCTCATAGCCTACACTTACTGTAGGGCTGCCGGAAAGGGTCATTCCCGTTTCTTCTTCCAGAGCCACCAGTTCATCATAAAGGGCATCATATTCATAATTGCTCATGATTTCCCTGTCCTCGGCATAGTATGCTTTGGCTGCCTCGTTTAATTTTGTGATCAGTTCTTTCATTTTATCTGTTTTATTCATCACATTTCCCATATCTGCCATTGTTCTTACTTTCCTCCTGCGATCTCATACAAAGTTTTTAATTCTTCTCCCTTTAATATCCGGTATTCTCCCGGTTTCAACTTATCCAGTCGTATATTTGCCACCCGGATTCTCTTTAACGAATGTACCTCGTATCCCAGTTCCTGACACATCCGGCGGATCTGCCTGTTCATTCCCTGGGTCAGTATAATGCGGAAAGTCAGCTTTCCTACCTGCTCCACCCTGCATGGTCTCGTTGTTTTGTCCAGATCCTTTAAATAAACCCCTTGGGACATGTCTTTCAAAAATTCCGGTGTGATCTCACTTTTTACCTTTACTACATATTCCTTTTCATGACGGTTTGCCCCCCGCATGAGAGCATCGATCAGATCTCCGTCATTGGTCAGCAAAAGCAGACCTTCTGAATCCTTATCAAGCCTTCCCGCATAGGTTACCCGGACGGGATAATGCAGTTCATCGGTCAAAAGCTTATCCGCATGTTTATCACGCTCCGAACAGATCACACCTACAGGCTTGTAATAGGCAAGCACTGCCTTATCCTGCCTTCCGCCAATGATTTTTCCATTATAGCATACTTTGTCTCCCGGATATACTTTTGCTCCCTGTGCTGCTGTTTTGTCATTGATGGTAACCTGCCCCGTTTCGATCAGCTTATCCGCATCTCTTCTGGAACAAATGCCCGCCTGTGCCAAATATTTATTTAAACGGATTTCTTCATTTGCTTTTTTAATCTGTTTTCTGCCACTCATTTTTCTATCCTTTACAATATCCCTGATACAAATTCTTCATCAAAATTTATTCGGATATTTTTTCAAAATAATTTCCCCATTTATCACTTACCTGCAATTTATAGGATTTCTTTAATATCATACTTTAATTTGATAATTATTTCCAGCATAAATGATTTCTCCACTGGTCATAGTATGAGTGTAGGCATCTTTTTTGAAAGGAGGCATTCACATGAGAAACAAAGCATTTGACTGCATCGTTCTGACCATTGTCATTATCGGTGCCATTAACTGGGGATTGATCGGATTTTTCGGTTTCAACCTTGTTTCAACAATTTTTGGAGGTATGAGCTGGATTTCCAGAATCATTTATGCCCTTGTAGGACTTGGCGGACTTTATTTAATCAGTTTTTACACCAACTTTGGTTCAAACGAAGCCTGACCCCTTCTAAAACTTCATATAACTTACCGGTGACAAAAAGCGGATAGCAGAGCCAGGCGCCTGTTATTCGCTTATATTTTGTCCATTTTGGCAAAATCCATTGACAAATGAGCCTATATTTTGTATGATAAATACGCTTTAGCGATTTAAAGTTTAGCAATTTAAAGCGTGACATTTAAAAGATCGCAGCACAGATGGAGGAAAAAATGATGAATACTGGAAATTGCAACGAAAGAACATTAATGGATTACTGCCCGGACATCAAGGTTGTAGACTGTACCATGCGTGACGGCGGTTTGGTAAATAACTTTGCTTTTACCGATGAGTTCGTAAAAGATTTATATGCGGCTAATATCAAAGCCGGTGTTGATTATATGGAATTTGGTTATAAGGCATCCAAGGAACTGTTCGATCCCAAGGACTTTGGCAAATGGAAATTTTGTGATGAAAAGGACATCCGTGCCATTGTGGGAGACAATAACTCTCCTCTTAAAATTTCCGTAATGGCAGATGTTGGGCGATGCGATTTTAAAAAGGATATACTGCCTAAAAAGGACAGCGTGATCGATCTGATCCGTGTGGCTACTTACATTCACCAGATTCCTACAGCTATTGAAATGATTGAGGATTTTAAGAAAAAAGGTTATGAAGTAACTGTTAATATTATGGCAGTATCAAAAGTAAATTCTGACGATCTTGATGCCGGTTTAAGGCTTCTGGCACGCAGCAGTGTAGATGTTATCTATCTGGTTGACAGCTTCGGTTCTTTCTATCCGGAACAGATTACCAAGCTGGCAGAAAAATATCTGGCTATTGCTGATGCTTCCGGTAAGACTGTCGGTATCCATGCACATAACAACCAGCAATTAGCATTTGCTAACACAATCGAAGCATGCCGTGTAGGTGTCAACTATCTGGATGCCACTGTAAATGGCATGGGCAGAGGTGCGGGAAACTGCTATTCCGAATCCCTGTTGAGCTTTTTGAAAAACCCTAAATACGATAAGGTACCGATCATCCGCTTTGTGGAAAAACATATGTTGAAATTGAAACAGGAAGGTGCTGTATGGGGCTATGACATCCCCTATCTTTTAACAGGAATTTTAAACAGCCATCCTTCTACTGCTATTAAATTTATCAAAGAAGGCAGGACTGATTACTGCAACCTGCTGCAGGAATTGATGGATATGGAATAGAATACAAAAAAACAGAAGAGACTGTCACGGAACGGGCAGTCTCTCTTTCTATGTTTATCACTTGGGAAGCAATTCAGTACTTACACAACATAAATGCTTTCGATTCCGCCTGACACCATTCTGTTTTCAAATCGTGTTACCAGCATATTCATATCAATTCCCGCATCATCATATAAATGAACCGAAACCACCATTTCCCTGGTTGTTTCATCCTCTAAAAGCAATTTCAAAATGCAGAATCCACAAAGCTGTCCGCTCATCAGATCCTGTCCATTCCTTATTCTCTCTGCCTGTTTCCATTTATATTCCTGGGAACTCAATCGCTCTTTTCCGATACACTTGGCATTACATACCAGAATATTTTCATTTTTATATCTCTGATACCGGATTTTTAATCCCAACATGATCGTAATATATATCAGCCCTATAATTCCAAAACCAACTGCATAATGAGTCATATGAGAAGTTCTCAATTGTTCCCTTACCTGTTCCCTTGTGCGTTCCCTTTTGTTCTCATCAGCCTTTTTATCGTCCAAAATATACGTGTAATCATATAAATTATCCGGATAATAAGAACCGATCAGGGATGAGGACGAATTTCTCAAAATTTTCTCAACTTTTTTCTCCTGCTCTGCTGCATGAATACATGACATAATCAGAAAAAAAGCAATCCCTATAACAATTCCGCCAATACTGATATACTTTATCATCCGCTGCATAAATGCTTTTTCACCTTTTACGATCACTTCCCTGTCCTGTTCATTTGCCGCTCTCCATCCTTTTTCCACTTTCCATTCCCTCCGCTTTACACCTAATTTAAAAGATCATCAAAAACTGTAAAACCTTTTCTCCAAAGGAATTATCCCCCAATTCCATGACGCCCCACGCCTCTGCGCTCATTCCGATTTCTTCTCATACAATTTCTTTTCACACCACTTCTCTAAAACACACCTTTCGCAATGTGCTTTTCTTGCCGTACAAATGCTTCTTCCGTGATAGATCAATTGAAAATTGATGCGGTTCCAATGCTCCTTAGGCAGTACTTTCATCAATTCCTGCTCCACCTGAACCGGATTTTTGCCTTCTGCCCATCCTATACGCTTGGAGATACGAAATACGTGGGTATCCACAGTCACTCCCGGAATTCCGTAGGCGTCGGCAAGAAACAAAGTTGCTGTTTTTCTTCCCACTCCGGGCAATTCAACCAGTTGTTCTATGCTAACCGGAACTTTCCCGTCATGTTCGCCTAATATTTTAGCACAACAGTTTTTCATATTTTTTGCCTTCATTTTATATAGTCCGATGCTTTTGATGGCATGCTCAATTTCTTCTACAGGAGCATCTGCAATTGACTCCGGGGATGGAAACTGCTTCCACAAAGCCGGAAGCGTTTCATCCACCTGCTTATCAGTACTCTGTGCACTGAGCATAATGGCGATCAAAAGCTGCCAGTCATGGTCATGTAAAAAGCCTTCCTTTACAGTTCCATATTCCCTGTCTAATATTTTCAAAATTTCACTTGTCTTTTGTTTTGTCATGACCATTTCCTCTATTTTTAAATAAGTATGTCATTTATTACGAGAAAGCTACAAAAAGAAACAGTAAGCCCAACAACACCCAAAACAGCCAGGAAATACCTATCCTTTTGTTTGTCAGAAAACTGTTGGGTTCCCGGGGATCAATATAAATCTCATATTCCTCTCCAATCTGAAACTTTTTATCCAGCTTTCTTTTGGAGAATACTTCACCGCTTGTATTGGAATAAACTACATCATTATACTGAAAAGAAAATATGGGTGTATAAGAAGTGCGCCCTTTTATAGTATAAGACTGGGGTCCCGTATATCTGGCTGATATTTTGTAACTGCATCGGAGCTTTTTGATAATTCCCATATAGACGCCGGACCACATAATAAGAACCCCTATTCCGAATATAAAGACGTGAACATCATAATTTTGGAAAAGCCCTGTCAGTTTTTCAGCCACGGTAAATCCAAGCATAATTATCCCCCACAGAAACCAGACTGCAGTAAAATAAGTAAATACTTTTTGAATTTTAACGTTCTTTTGACGATAGCACTCCAATAACATAAAACCAATGGTAATCATCATGAGATCGAACCAAATAAAATCTTTTGTTATACTTCCTATGATCACTTCCGCAATACAGGCGATCAACAAGAAAAAAATAACCATCCATCTTTCCCCCGCTTCTTAAAATATAACTGTACATTCAGATGATATAGTTTAAGAATACTTCAAAACCGCAAAAAAGTCATTAAAAATGATACTTACAAGGCGGAAATGATAAGTGCGATTCCCATCAGGATTATGACAACAGCCTTTTTTTCTATGCCTCTGCTAAGAACAAAGTTCTGGGGATTCTTAGGGTTAATATAAATATCGTATTGTTCCCCTATCTGAAATTTCTTCCGGATTTTTTCTTCAGAAGAAAATGTTTCCCAACTGGTGCAGGAATGGTGCCCGCCTTCATAATCATAGATAAAGACCGGCGAATACCTTGAAGTATGCCGGGTATTATTGTAAAAACGAGCTGTTTCTTTATAAACAGCTCGTTTTTTCAGCCTGCACTGCAGCTTTTCTGCCATCAAACTCACACCAAACAGCACCAATACCAGTCCCAAGCCTATTACAACGGCATATTTTTCATAAGCATCCATGCCTCCCACTATACGGTCTGCAATATAAAGTCCTACGATACACGCTCCCCACAGAAAGCAATATCCTGTCATAAAAATATGCTTATGTTTCTTTCTCTTCTGTACATTTCCATGCAAAAAACATGAGTGAAACATAAAACCAACTGTAATGATCACAATTCCCAGCCAGACCGTCTCCTGCATAATGCACATTATGACTATTTCCACCCCAATGGCTATGAGCCATGGTACAATATTCATTGCTTCTGCCTCCCTGTTGATCTGATTATAACAGGCATACCGTGAAATCACAACATATGGAAAATACGCCACATATTTTAATCCGCTCTTCTAACAGCCTCTTTCATGGACTTCACATATTCTCCCACATATCCCGGCGCTTCTTTTCCGTATTGGGCTACCAGCTTTACAATAGCACTGCCCACGATCGCACCGTCGGAAAGAGATGCCATCTTTTCCGCCTGTTCCGGTGTGGCTATACCGAAGCCGATGGCACAAGGCGTATCAGTTACTTCTTTTACCAGTTTTACCATAGCACCGATGTCCGTTTTGATTTCTTTTCTGACTCCGGTAACACCCATAGAGGATACGCAGTATACAAAGCCTTTTGCTTCCTTGGCAATGGTTTTGATCCGCTCATGGGAAGTGGGTGCTATCATGGAGATCAGATCCACGCCATATTCATCGCATACGCCGGACAGTTCTTCTTTTTCTTCAAAAGGAATATCCGGAACGATCAAGCCGTCAATGCCGCATTCCACGCAGCGTTTCATAAATTTCTCTTTGCCATATTTTACTACTGCGTTAGCATAGGTTAAGTATACAATGGGAACTGTAACCTTTTCCCTTGCTTTTTTAACGGTATCAAACAATTTATCAGTGGTACAACCGGCAGCCAGCGCCCTTTCGTTAGCCTCCTGAATTACCGCACCTTCTGCAATAGGGTCTGAAAAAGGAATGCCGATCTCGATCAGATCTGCGCCTGCCGCTTCCATGGCATATAAAATCTGTTCCGTGGTCTCTAAATCCGGATCTCCTCCGGTTACAAATGCAATAAATGCTTTTCCGTTTTCAAATGCTTTTCCGATCTTACTCATATAACTCTACCCCCCGATATCTGGCAATGGCTGCCACATCTTTATCTCCGCGTCCGGAAATGGTACATACAATGATCTTATCCTTATCCATGGTCTTTGCCATCTTCATGACCTGTGCTACCGCATGAGAGCTTTCGATGGCAGGTATGATTCCTTCTGTACGGGAAAGATATTCAAAAGCCTCTACAGCTTCTTCATCCGTAATCGGTACATACTGCGCTCTTCCTGTATCATGGAGCATAGCATGTTCCGGTCCGATGCCGGGATAGTCCAGACCTGCGGAAATGGAATAGACCGGAGCGATCTGACCGTATTCATTCTGACAGAATAAGGATTTCATACCATGGAAAATACCTTCACTTCCGTTTGCCATGGTAGCGGCATTTTTAGGATTGTCCACGCCCAGACCTGCTGCCTCACAGCCGATCAGTGCCACTTCCTTATCCTGAATAAATTCATAAAAGCTTCCCATGGCATTGCTTCCGCCGCCTACACATGCAACAACCGCATCGGGCAGCCTTCCTTCCCGTTCTAACATCTGCGCTTTGATCTCCTTGCTGATCACGCTCTGGAAATCTCTTACAATCGTGGGGAACGGATGGGGACCCATAACAGACCCCAGCACATACAAAGTATCATCTACTCTGTTGCTCCACTCTCTCATGGTTTCATTGACAGCATCCTTTAAGGTCATTGTGCCGCTGGTAACAGGATGTACCTTTGCTCCTAAAAGCTCCATACGGAATACATTCAACGCCTGACGGATAGTATCCTCTTTGCCCATGAATACTTCACATTCCATATCCATAAGGGCTGCAGCCGTTGCGGTTGCCACGCCGTGCTGACCGGCACCTGTCTCTGCAATCACTCTCGTTTTGCCCATTTTCTTTGCTAAAAGCACCTGACCTAAAACGTTGTTGATCTTGTGGGAACCGGTATGGTTTAAATCTTCACGTTTTAAATAAATCTTCGGTCCGCCCAGATCTCTGGTCATCTTTTCCGCATAATATAATAAAGAAGGTCTTCCTGCATAATTTCTGTTCAATTCATCCAGTTCCCGGATAAACTCAGGATCGTTTTTGTAATGCTCATAAGCCTCCTCTAACTCATATATGGCATTCATCAATGTTTCGGGAACATACTGCCCGCCATATTGTCCAAATCTTCCTTTACTCATTTTGACTCCTTTCTGACTGCATCTATGATTTCTTTTATCTTTTCTCTGTCTTTATATCCATCCGTTTCCACGGCACTGCTGACATCGATTCCGAATGGCTGTCTTAATTGTATCAGCTCGTTTGCATTATGTAAACCAATTCCTCCTGCCAGAAAATAGGGCATTCCGATCGCCTCATCAGATGGCAGTCCTGCAATATCAAAGTTCTTTCCGCTGCCTCCGAGGATTCCCTTTACCTTAGCATCAAACAACAGATAATCAACCTGTAAAGCCTTTGCCTCATCGATCAGCTTTTGATTCTCTCTAAGGATTTCCTGCTCCCGCTCTTTTGTTACTTCCAAAGAAGCATCTATGCGTACCGCTTTGATAATGGGAACGCCTTTGACTGCCGCTCTCAGTTGGTTTACATAATCTAAATCTTCCTGACCATGCAGCTGGACCATATCAATGGTTCCTTCTGCCACAAGCTTTGCCATATGCTCTACCGGCTCGTTGACAAACACACCTACCGCTTTAATGGACGAATCCAGCGCATCCTTTAACTCTGCAGCCGTTTCATCTGATACAAACCGCCTGGTATTGGCAAATACAAAGCCGATATATTCCGGTCTGTATTCATTGACCGCTTCAATATCTTCCATGCGCTTTAAGCCGCATATTTTGATCTGACTCATAGGCATCCCTTCCGCAGTTCATTTAACATTGCTTTCTTATCAGGACTTCTCATCAAAGTTTCCCCGATCAGCACGCCGTTGACACCAGCCTCGTTTAATACTTTGATATCTCCGGCATTTTGGATTCCGCTTTCCGCTACAAACAGCACATGGGGAGGAACCAGCTTTCTCAATCTCTCACTGTTATGCACATCCACGGTAAAATCTTTTAAATTCCGGTTATTGACACCGATGATCCTTGCTCCTGCTCTGACTGCCATTGCAATTTCTTCATCGTCATGTGCCTCCACCAAAGCAGATAAGCCCAGACTGTCACAGATTTTAATATATTCCTTTATGACATTCTCTTCAAGCAAGGCACAGATCAGAAGCACCATAGAAGCTCCCAATACCTTAGCCTGATAGATCTGGTATTCATCTACCGTAAAATCTTTCCTTAAAACAGGGGTTTTTACTTCCTGTACGATTTCCTTCAGGTATCTGTCGCTTCCCAGAAACTTGCTGGGCTCCGTCAAAACTGAAATACAATCCGCTCCTGCCTGGTCGTAAGCCTTTGCTATTTCCACATAAGGGAAATCTTCAACGATCAGCCCTTTTGACGGGGAGGCTTTCTTTACTTCACAGATAAAGGATATGCCCTTTTTCCTCAAGGCGTGCTCAACAGGAAATCCTTTCTCAGGATCTGTGATACATTCTTTTGATCTGGCAAGCTCTTTCATTTCTTCCAGAGAAATTTTCTCTTTATCTTTGGCAACACGTTCCCTTGCCGTATTTGCCAAAATATCTAAAATCGTTTCTGCCATGTGTTCTCCTCTTGCTATATTACTTTATCCGCCATCTTATCAGCATTTCCATTGCAATCCGATGCTGCAACAGCTTTTACGCTTTACGCATTTGTTGCTTTAATGAAGGCTTCCAGTTTTTCCATTGCTTTGCCGCTGTCAATTACTTCCTGTGCTTTTTTAATACCATCAGCCAGACTTTCTGCCTTTCCTGCAATATAGATACATGCTCCTGCATTGAGCACTACCGCATCCCGCTTAGGTCCTTTTTCTCCTGCAAAAATAGCCCTTGTAATTGCAGCATTCTCAGCAGGATCTCCACCTTCCATATCGGATTTCCCAGCTGTCTTTAATCCGAACTGTTCCGGTGTGATCTCATAATCGGTCAAAGTTCCATCCTTGATCTCGCATACAATAGTAGGTGCACTGATGCTGATCTCATCCAGTCTGTCCGTGCCATACACTACCATACCACGTTTTACACCTAATTTCATCAAAATCTCTGCCATGGGTTTTACAAGTCCTTCTTCATAAACACCCATTAACTGCATATTGGCAAAAGCTGGATTGGATAAGGGTCCTAATATATTAAAGATCGTACGGATTCCCAATTCTTTTCGAACCGGAGCCACAAATCTCATTGCCTTATGATAAATCTGGGCAAACATAAAAGAAATGTTCTCTTCTTTTAATACTTTTTCCATCTTTTCCGGTTCAATGGTAATATTAACCCCGAGAGCTTCTAATACATCTGCTGCCCCACATTTACTGGAAACGCTGCGGTTTCCATGCTTTGCAATGGGAATTCCTGCTGCTGCGGCTACGATTCCCGCTGTTGTGGAAATATTAAAGCTGTATGCTTCATCTCCGCCTGTTCCGACAATTTCCAACACATCCATATCATGATTTAATTTTGTTGCATGTTTTCTCATACCATTGGCAGATGCTGCGATTTCATCAATGGTTTCACCTTTCATACGAAGTGCTGTCAGATAAGCTGCCATATGCATCTGGCTTGCCTCTCCGCTCATGATCTCATCCATACATTGTTCTGCTGTTTCATAGCTTAAATCCTTACCTTCAACTAACTGTGCGATTGCTTCTCTGATCATCTTTTTTTCCTCCTGATCTTTCATTTCATGATTTATTATTTCTATTATTATTTATGTTTTTACCGCTTATATATTTTATTTCTATCGTGCTCTGACTTTTCCCGGCTAACTCTGATTCAGGAAATTCCGCAGGATCACTTCTCCGTCGGGCGTCAGCACGCTTTCAGGGTGAAACTGCAGTCCATACACTTCATATTCCTTATGCCTGATCGCCATGATCTCGCCATCCGCAGTAGTTCCTATTACCTTCAGGCAATCCGGCATGGTCTTCGGATCAGCCGCCAGAGAATGATACCTTGCTACGGGAATCTGCTCCGGCAGCCCTGCAAAAATCTCATCCGTCTGATCAATGGAAGTCAGGCTCTGCTTACCGTGCATCAGTTCCTTTGCATAAGTGATCGTTGCTCCGTATACCTCACAGATTCCCTGATGTCCCAGGCATACGCCCAGGATCTTGCTTTTACCCTGCATTCTCTTTACCACATCTTCACAAATGCCCGCATCCTGCGGTCTTCCCGGTCCCGGAGATAGTATGATATATTCCGGTGCCAGCTTTTCCACTTCCTCCACGCTCATGGCATCATTACGGATAACCTTGATCTCTTCCTTTGCAATGCTTCCTATGAGCTGTACCAGGTTGTAAGAAAAGCTGTCATAATTATCGATTAAAAGTATCATGATCCGTTCACCTCGCTTGCCCGTTTTACGGCTTCAATTACCGCTCCTGCCTTGTTAGCACATTCCTGATACTCGTTTTCAGGTACGCTGTCCGCAACGATACCGGCTCCTGCCTGAATATAGACCTTATCGCCTTTTTTAACTGCTGTCCTGATAGCGATACAGACATCCAGATTTCCTGAAAAGTCCAGATAACCGATGGCACCGCCGTAAATGCCCCTGCTGTCCTTCTCCAGTTCATCAATGATCTCACATGCCCTGAATTTTGGCGCTCCTGAAAGGGTTCCTGCCGGAAGCATGGTTGCAATGGTATCACATCCGTCTTTATCTTCTCTCAGCCTGCCGCATACAACAGATGCAATGTGCATAACCTTGGAAAAACGGTGTATCTTCATATATTCCTCAACCGTTACGCTGCCGTATTCCGCGATTCTTCCAATATCGTTTCTTGCCAGATCCACCAGCATATTATGTTCAGCACATTCCTTTTTATCTGCCAGCAGTTCTTCTTCTAACATTTCATCCTCTTTGGTATCTGCACCTCTTTTTCTGGTTCCTGCTACGGGGAAAGTGGTTAATTTCCCCTGCTCCAGTTTTACCATGGTCTCAGGAGAAGTTCCTGCGATCTGTAAATCCTCACACTGGATAAAATACATATAAGGGGAAGGATTTGTAGTACGGAGCACTCTGTAAGTGTTTAACAGGCTGCTCTTATAATCAGCTTCAAATCTTCTGGAAATAACTCCCTGGAAAATATCTCCTTCTCTTATATAGTGCTTGGTCTTTTCCACCATTTCACAATATTCTTCCTCTGAAGTATTGCAGGTAAAGTTTACCTCTTCCTGTGCCTCCTCAGGTTTTAAGGGAGTGGAATCATAAATCATATGAATGATCTTTTCGATTTCCAGCCCTGCAGCATTATAACCGGTTTCACCCTGATCGCTTCTGTAATTGACAATAACAATGATCTTTTGTTTTAAGTGGTCATAGGCAATGACCTTATCAAAAAGCATCAGGTTATAATCATCAAATTCACTTTCCTTTAAATGAAGTTTCGGCTCTGCATAGCCAATCATCTCATAAGAGAAGTGTCCTACAAATCCGCCTGTAAAAGAGGGCATTCCTTCGATCTTCGGTGTCTTAAACTTAGCAAGCTGTTCACGAAGAGCCTCCATAGGATCTTTTTCTTCCTTCTGCTCAATGGCTCCGCTCTTTAAAGTAACGATCCCATTCTTACAGGAAATCTGCATCAGGGGATTTACCCCCAGGAAAGAATATCTGCCCCATCGGCTTCCTCCTTCCACACTTTCCAGCAGGAAGAACCGGCTGTCTATCTGTGCCAGTTTCCGAAGCAGCGTAATCGGTGTTACAACATCTGCATAGATTTCACGGCAGACAGGAATGATGTTATATTCTTTTTCATACTGTCTGGCATGTTCATAATCCGGATAATACATTTTATTTACTCCTTTTCTTAGATTTGTAATATGGCAGCAATCCGGGCGGTCCGTCAAAATGCTGAAGCATCTTTATTTTTATGCCTTTTAGGGTATAAAAAAAGCTCCTATCCCATATAGGGACAAAAGCTTGAAATTCTTCTGCGGTACCACCCTGATTGATAGTCTTTGACTATCCACTCGCTCTGCATACTCACAATATGCACCCTCCTGATAACGGGCAGGGAACCCGTTGACGTCTACTCCCTTTCGGTTTCAAGTCACCCTCGCAAGTCCATTCAACCATTTCCTTCATACTGCATCCCACCTGCCGCAGCTCTCTGTGATGTACTCCATAGCCTACTTCTCTTGCTCATCGGTTTTATAATGGTTTAACTCTTTAACTGAATAAAGTTTAAAACAATTTATTCGGTATGTCAATCTTTTTTTATACTTTATTTCTATTCCGTTTCATTTTTTTGTTGACAAAGAGACACTCATGTCGCACAATAAGAGACACAAGTGTCGCAAAGGAGATTATAAATGGGAGCAAAAGGAGAACAGACCAGACAACTGATTCGCACAAAGGCATATGCTGTCTTTGCCAAAAAAGGATATAAGGAAGTTACCATGAAAGATATATGTGAAATAACCGGTCTGAGCCGGGGTGGTCTGTACCGCCATTATGAAAGTACAGAACAGATTTTCCTGGAAATTCTCAATGGTTTTCTGGACAGACAACAAAATGAATTTCAAAGTAAAATCCAAGATCATGTACCCGCTTCTGTAATACTGGATGAGATTTTAACCCGCTATGAAAAAGAAATGCCGGATTCCGGAAATTCACTCAGTATTGCAATTTATGAATTTTTCAGTAATCCGGAAATTTCCAAAAGAGAAAATGCCCTTTGGAAACAGTATTTATGCTCTAAAGAAATGTGGGTAAGCCTGATCGAGTATGGCATGAATACCGGGGAATTCAAAAATGTCGATCCGGAAGCAGTTTTTGATCTGATCGCATTTTCTTATCAGGGAATCCGAATGTACAGCAAGATGATGGAGCTTGATAAAAAAACACCCCAAAGAGTCATAAAACAGATTCAATCTATATTAGCGGCGGAATAATCCATAACAGGAAAAGGAGGAATAAAAACATGAAAAAAGAAGATGCAGTCATTTTAGTAAGACCTGCTATGGAATGGAAGGAACAGGCTCTGAACTATCGAAAGGAACACTTCCTTCATGGAGAACATATCATAAGCGGCAGCGAGCTTTTAGACCGGACCGAATCTTATGAAGAATGGTTGGATGCTGTTACACAAAATGCAAATCCTGAAACCGTAAATAAAAGCTGGGTTCTTACGGATACTTTCTTTGCAATAAGGGAAAGAGATCAGGAAATCGTAGGTATTATCGACCTTCGTCACAGCCTCAATGACTTTTTAAAGAACCTGGGAAATTGCGGATACAGCGTAAGACCATCCCAGCGTCAAAAGGGATATGCTACAAAAATGCTGCACCAGATCATATGCCTCGCCCGTGAAAGGGGCATGGATGAACTTCATATATCTGTAGAAAGAACTAATATTCCCTCCGTAAGGGTCATTGTCAAAAACGGCGGTATCTATGAACGAAGCTTTATACATGAAAATGAAATGGCAGATATTTATAAAATAGCCCTGTAAGCTATCATCAACCATTCAGAACATGCCAGTAAAAAGCGACCTGTGGCAGGCATTTTCTACTGATCATGATACAACAATATCGTTTCCTAAAGAAATGTTCAAATATTTCATGGCATCCAATCCATTTGCCAAAAGCAGCCACAATTTTATATACATTGCTGCCGGAGATGCCTGCAAAAGCACAGAAACTCCTTCTTTTTCATAGCTTCTGACCGTTTCATAGTTAAGTCCCCGGCTAACGCCTGCAATAAAAACCGGAATCTTTCTCTTTTGGGCCTCAGAGAGAAAATGTTCAAATCCGCCAAATGCTACAGGAAGGGTTCCTGAATGATAAGTATCCATCAGGATAGCATCACAATCATCAGGAATCCAAAACTCCATTCCCGGATAAGGTCTCTGAAAGTAAATATGAATATTGGGCAAATTCGCACATTTCAGTTTTAATAAAGCCTTTGGAACGGCATCTGATGAACGCTCTTTTGCTTCTGTTACACATTCCAACCCCTGTTTACCGTTTTCTATCTTTGCATAAACCCTGTCTTTTACACTAAACACCTGGTCGCTGTAATTATTCTGCATCAAAAGCCTGGTTGCATAATGAATGAAATGTTCCTTTTCATTTTTGTAAGAACAAAACACACCTTTATGCTTTCCTTCCAGGATCAAAAGCATGGCTCCTTCAAAATTGTCAAAGCCGTTGCTTTTTTTATGGGTCAGGGGATAATTCGCTGACACTGTTATTATAGGGACCTGCGCATCTGCAAATAAGTATCCCATGGCTGCTGAGGAATAAGCAAGAGTATCCGTTCCCGTAGTGATAATGATTCCATCATAACCCCCGGCATCTTTTACCGTATTCCAAAGAGAATCCAAATATCTCCCATTCAGATTCTCACTTAATATTTCATAAGGACAGGCGGTTTCAAACAGGATCTTTGTTTGAAACCGCTCTTCATAAAAAGCCCGCTTTTCTTTTATAAAGCGCTCTAACAAGAGCCTGCGTGGAGCCTCTCCTCCCGGTGTCAGAAAACCTTCCTCCGGTACACTACCGATGGTGCCTCCCGTAAATACTATCAAAACCTTCGTCTCTTCCATCAAATCTCTCCTGCTATGTCAGAGTTTTTTGTTTTTATGCCGGACTGACCATTTCTTTTCTTTCGTTAAAATGCCCGCGCAGCTTCTTCATTACATGGAAATATGCCGGAATCAAAAAGCAATCTGCACAGATCCATGCCACCGGACTTGCAAAGCTGGCTGCAGCAAAACCAAATATGGGAACAAAAACAAATCCCACAATACTTCTTGCCGCCATCTCACACACCCCTGCCAGTATGGCAAAGTTGGAATACCCCAAGCCCTGAATCATAAACCTGACAATATTGACAAAGGCAAGAGGAATATAGAAAACTACGTTTGCTATAAGGAAATAATGAATCCGGTCAATGATCGCCACCTCGTCCGCTGAAACAAACAGCAGGGATAAGGTCTTGCCTAAAAGCAATACAAAGATCAGGCTGATAACTGAATAAACAATTCCCAGCTTGGAGCAGTCTTTTATTCCTTCATCAATTCTATCCAGGTATCCTGCTCCTATATTCTGACCTCCATAGGTCGCCATTGTGGAACCCATGGCATCAAAAGGACAGCACAAAAACATACAGATTTTAGTGCCTGCCGTAACTGCCGCTACAGCATCAGAACCTAAAGTATTAACTGCCGACTGCAATATAACGCTGCCGATTGCCGTAATGGAATACTGCAGTCCCATGGGCACGCCCATTTTGCAAAGGACTCTGATACATTCAGGATCAAATCTTCTCTCTTCCCGTGACATCCTCAAAATATCATATTTTTTTACCAGATAGATCAGGCTGATAATGCCTGACGCTCCCTGGGCGATGACTGTGGCAAGTGCTGCGCCTGCAACGCCAAAGGGAAAGATCAGAACAATATCCAGCACAATATTGGATAAAGAAGATATTACCAAAAATACCAAGGGCATAATACTGTCACCCAAAGACCGGATGATACCTGAAACCATATTATATAAGATTGTTGCCGGAATGCCCATAAATATTATGAATATATAGGCATAGGCATCTTCCATAATATTTTCCGGTGTCCGCATCCAGACTAATATATTTCTGCAAAGAAAAACTACGATCAGGGTAATGACTATAGCAAAAATAACCGATACCCATGCACAGCCCGCCACATATTTTCTCAAGCCGTGGTCATCCTTTGCTCCGAATTTCTGGGCAATGGGAATGGCAAAACCGTTACAAAGACCAATACAAAATCCCAGGATCATAAAATTCACGGAACCTGTAGCCCCCACTGCCGCCAGGGCATCCACTCCAAGCATCCTGCCTACGATAATGGTATCTACCATATTGTAAAACTGCTGAAATAACAAGCCAAAAAGTAAAGGAACTCCAAAACCTAAGATCAGCTTCATAGGTGAGCCTTTTGTTAAATCTTTTGTCATATTCCAATGCCTCCTCTCTCTATATCGCGGATATATTAGCACATTGGATTTCAATTGTGTATACATGATCTCAATTGTATGAAAAAAAATACAATTTTAACACTTTTTTGACCTGATAATGATTAAAAAAAGGTTTTTTCCTTTTATTCAGCAATCAAAATAATCTTATATTGCTCAAATCTGTTTTAACATCTCCAGATATTCCCTAAATACTTCCAGGGCTTTTTGCACCGGCTTGCCGCTGGTCATATCCACCTTACACAGCTTTAACAATTCAATGGGGCTCATGCTGCTGCCTCCGCTTAAAAACCTTTTATAATCTTCTACTGCCCCTTCTTCCCCATTCAAAATCCTGCTGCTGATGGCAATTGCTGCCGCAAATCCTGTTGCATACTGATAAACATAAAAAGGCGTGTAGAAATGAGGAATTCTCGCCCATTCATAAGCAATTTCATCGTCGATCACCATATCCTGCCCGAAATATTTCTTATTTAATTCCCGGTAAGTATCACATAACACCTGAGCTGTCAGCGTCTTCCCTTCCTTAACCATGTCATGGGTCATCATTTCAAATTCCGCAAACATAGTCTGGCGGTATAACGTACCTTTAAACTGGTCCAGAAAATAATTGATCAAATAAGCCTTTTCCTTTTTATCCTCAGTTTTTTCCAGCAGATAATGAATTAACAGCGCTTCATTACAGGTAGAAGCCACTTCTGCCACGAAAATCTTATATCCTGCATATAAATAAGGCTGATGCTTATCTGAATAGTGAGAATGAAGGGCATGACCCATTTCATGCGCCAGCGTAAATACATGATTTAAGGTTCCCTGAAAATTCAGCAACACATAAGGATGCACTCCATATGCTCCCCAGGAATAGGCGCCATTGCGCTTTCCTTCATTTTCATATACATCAATCCACCGGTTGTCAAATCCTTCTCTTAACAGTTCCAGATAATCCTCTCCCATGGGCGCCAATCCTTCCAGAACCAGTTTCTTTGCCTCCTCAAAGGTATATTTCTTTTCCACGCCGCTTACCATGGGCACATATACATCATACATATGCAGTTCTTCCACACCTAACAATTTTTTGCGAAGAGCTACATAATCATACATGGTGTCCAGATTATCATGAACAGCCTCGATCAGCTTATGATACACATTCACCGGGATTTCCGAATCATCCAGTGCCGCTTCCAAAGCGCTGTCATAATGCCTCTCCTTTGCAAAAAAAGCTGTGGCTCTGGCATTGGCATCATACATTGCCGCAACAGTATTGATATTCTGGCGGTAGGCTGCATAAAGAGAAGTAAAGGCTTCCTGTCTGACTCTTCTGTCTCCGCTCTCCATAAAGGAAATAAATCTACCCTGGGTAAGGGGGACCTTCTCTCCTTTTTCATCTGTGATATCCGCAAACCTGATATCCGCATTATTGAACATGGAATAGATATTAGAAGCTCCCTTTGCCATTTCGTTAGCAGCCGCTAACATATGTTCCCCCTTTTCATCCAGAGTATGTTCCTTTTGTCTCTGGATATTTTCTATAAACAGACGGTATGCAGAAAGCTCCGGTTCCTCTTCATAAAATTCATCTAATTTCTCCCGGGAAATCTCCAGAATCTGGGGAACCATATAGGAAACAGCCGCCTGGAGCAGGTTCATTTTGATCTCTGCTTCTCCTGCAAATCCCTGATAATAAAAATTTGCCGTATCCTGATGATATCTCTGGTTCGCATAAACATAATAAGCTTCCATCAGACAGTTTACCTCTTCATACGCCTTCAGACATTCCAAAAGCTTACGGGCGCTCTCCTGCAGATGCCCGTCATATTCTTTTATCTGGTCAATGGCAAACTGCAGCCTGACACCATCACTTTTCCATGCGTCATCATTGATATAAAGATCCTCCAATGCCCAGGTATCTTCTGTTTTCTGTTCTTCCCTTTTCATCAATTTCATTTTATGAATTTCCTTTCTGCGATTTTTCTCTTTTTTATCCTTTTCTTTCACATGGTATTCTATTTCCCTGTTCCGTCCTGTTTTCAAATTCTTCCATCTATGATTTCCCGCACCTTTTCCTTTACATCTGCAACTTCCCGTTCAAATTCCCCGGCGGACACTCTCATGGCACCATGTCCCATAATGATCAACTGCTCCAATCCGTCGGAAGTTGCCACTCTGACCCGGTGCTTACTTCCTATATCCTTAGTTACTTTTTCAATATACATATCCGCAGTCTCCGCCTCTTTGGTATAAACGACATGGATATTGTGATATTTCCCCACTTCTCCCATATTGCCCTTAACCTTATAGGCGTCAAATACAAGGATCAGATGGCATTTGGTAAAGCCCTGGTAATCACAGAGAATATCCATAAGCCGTCCTCTTGCTGCGTCCAGATTAGTCTTTGCCAGTTCCTTTAATTCATCCCATGCAAAAATAATATTGTAACCATCCACTAACAAATAATTTTCTACAGGCATTACATTTTTATTCTTCTGTTTCCTGTAGTATTCCCCTGCATCCACGCTCTTTCCGCCTGCTACATACCTGGTATGGCTGCTGCCGTATTCCCTTCTTTTCATAGGACCGAATTCCCGCAGCATGATTTCTTCCAGCTCACGGTCAGAATACCCGCTGCCGTCTTTGCGATTCTCCTGTTTCTCCCTATTGACTTTTCTGCGTACTTTCTCATCAACCGTCTCCCCCGCTTTCCCGGAGACATCCGGCACATGACTGTCTATGTGCATATATTGACGCACTTCATCCCACTTTACATAAAAACCGGCCCCATGGGCGCAGAAAACCGAACCTGTAGGGTTTTCCAGGTCTTCTTCACTATCATATGCTGCCTGCTTTAGTACTTCCGGGGTATTATGACAGGGCTTGTAACCTGCAGCCTGGAGATTCATCCTTCCCCTTCCCTTTGTATAAGCAGCTACCTGACTGACATAATCAATGGAAGTGGCTACCGGAATTGTTCCCTTTATCACAGATGTTTCTCCCGAAGTCCGGGGCGGCTCAAATTGACCGCTCATTCTCTGGATATCGCTCATTGCCCTGCCGATCTGTTCCGTAGGAACCTCCAGTTCAAAGGCATAAAAAGGTTCCAACAAAATACTTTCCCCGCTCTTTAACCCCTGTCTGACCGCACGATAAGTAGCCTGTCTGAAGTCTCCTCCCTCCGTATGCTTCAGATGCGCCTTGCCTCCAACAAGTGTAATCCTCATATCGGTTATGGCGGCTCCCATGAGCACACCGGGATGCTCCCGCTCCCCTAAATGGGTGAGGATCAGTCTCTGCCAGTTTAAATCCAGTTCGTCCTCACTTAAATCGCTGTCATAGATCAACCCGCTTCCTTCCGGCAGAGGTTCCATCAATAAATGAACCTCCGCATAGTGGCGCAGAGGCTCAAAATGCCCCACGCCTTCCACCGCTGCAGCAATGGTTTCCCGATAGACAATGCTTCCCCTGTCAAATTCCACAGTTACCCCAAAGCGCTCTGAGATCATATCCTTTAGGATTTCAAGCTGCACCTTACCCATGATCTGTACATGGATTCCCTTCAGTTTTTCATTCCACAGCACATGAAGCAGAGGGTCTTCCTCTTCCAGTTCCCGCATTTTTGGCAGTATGACAGCCGGATCAGTTTCTGCCGGAAGAAGCATCTGGCAGGTCATGACCGGAGTTAATACGGGCTCTGGGGATTCCTCTTCTATTCCTACACCCTGCCCGGGATAGGTTTTTGCCGGTCCCGTAACAGCACAGACGCTTCCTGCTTTTACCTCACTTACAGTTTCATATCTGCTTCCGGAGTAAATACGGATCTGGTCCGCCTTCTCCCCGTTTAAGAGCTCTTTGACCTTGAGGTTTCCTCCTGTAACCTTCAGGTAAGTTAAACGATTTCCCTGTTCATCTTTTGCGATCTTATAGATCTTTGCACCAAATTCAGAAGGATAATTTAAGTCACAGCAATAATCCTTCATTCCATCTAACAGTTCCCGAATCCCTTTCAGTTTTAATGCTGACCCAAAGAAGCAGGGAAATAATTTCCGCTCTGCCACCAATAGGGAAATGGTTTCCTTTTCCAGATACCCCTTTTCCAAAAACTCTTCCATGGCATTTTCCTCACACAGGGCTGCCTCTTCCATAAAAGAATCTTCTTCCGTAAAATCCAGAAGGTTTGCCGAGAGCCTGTCCCTCATTCCGGAAAGCATTTCTTTCCTGTCTTCATCAGAAAAATCCGCGCCCAGCAGATCGATCTTGTTCATAAATAGAAAAGTGGGAATGTGATATTTCTCCAAAAGTTTCCATACAGTCTCCGTATGAGCCTGAATACCATCGGTTCCACTGACTACCAAAATGGCATAATCAAGCACCTGCAGGGTTCTCTCCATCTCCGTAGAAAAATCCACATGACCGGGTGTATCCAACAGGGTCATTTCCATCCCATCGGTAACAACCTTAGCCTGTTTGGAAAAAATCGTAATTCCTCTTTGCCGCTCCAGCCTGAACGTATCCAGATAAGCATCCTGATGGTCCACTCTCCCCATGTTTCTGATCGTTCCGCTTTCATAAAGCAATGCCTCTGATAAAGTTGTCTTTCCTGCATCCACATGTGCCAGGATTCCCACTACAGGCTTTTTCATTACACATTCTCCAAACTGTTTTACTATCTTTTCCGAATCTTGATTACTGCCCAGTCATCCTCTTCCAAATGATATTCCCCGCCGCAAAAAGGACAATAGCGTTCTCTTGTAGCATCAAAACTTCCGCCGCAGCCTGCACACTGTACTTTCCTGATGGAAAATCCAAAATCTGATTCCTTCTCCAGTTTTCTGCATATTACCATGCGGAATATATCGGTCTTCTGATAAACTTTACCTTTATCATAAATGTCAGCCATATATACATCCAGATCAAGATAACAATATCCATTTTCGATCCACTTCTTATTCAGCCCTATGTATCCTCCATAAGCCGCTTCCACAATTTCAGAAAGATCGGGGATTTCCCCTTCTCCCTTATAAACCGTAAGTTCCTTAACATCCTCTGCAAAAATCATAATTTTTAAAAGACTTACGATTCTGCCTATAAAATATTCATAGGAAAAACTCTTATCATAAGGCTTCATCAGCCTGTTCAGCCGCAACTTCGTGCCTGCAGTCCTGAAAAGTCTGGGAATGTTTACTGCTGCAAAACCCAAAAGACTCATGAACATCCACATGCACATAGCCAAATACCCCAGAAAAATTCCCAGTGGTATACTTCCCAAAAGATTTAAGAATATGGAAAATATCTTCCCCTGGATCAGGGCAGGAATCGTCCAGCACAGCCAGACCAATATGATCCCGCCTATCGCCCATTTTTTGATCCTGTTTTTGCTCTCTTTTTGATTCATAGAAAAATCATACTGAAAAAAGTAACCGGTTACCACAGGAAAGAGATCAGACATCAGAAATCTGGTATGACAATAAGGGCATCCGTCCAAAAGTACCTTTATGGAACTGACCGCACCGCAGCTGGGACAGCAATAGGTTTCATCTATCTTTTGCTGTTCCATTTTAGTTATTGTCTGATAAAAATTCTGTGGTTTTTCTTTCTCATATACCTTTTTTTCATCACGCCAAAAAGCTGTTTTCTGTAAATAGCTTGAGAAAACAAACTCATTGGTATAAATCTGGTCTTTGTAGGTTTTTTGAAAGATCCGGTCCAAATGCTCTCCCCTAAGCTTCATCCGGTATTCCATCTTAAGATTCCGTTCCCTGAGACGTCCTTTTTGCAGATCCAGATAATATCTGATATCCTGATTGCCCGTAGAAGGTGCCTCACCGCTCCTGCTCCACTCTTCCAGTTCATCAGTAAACTGCCTGAAGATCTTTTCATCTTCCGTGTTGTATGGTTTTGTATTCATAAGCTCCATCCCCCATTCTTCATAAGTATTCTTTTAAATTCTACTTTAATTCAGAGGCTCCGTCAATTCTGCCTTTGAACCGGTCATGTGCAAAGACGGGCTTATTTATTTTCCCTTGTTGTTCTTATTTTAGGCGGCAGTGCAATTGAGAAAATTTACTCCTCTTTCTTCTTACCTGTAAGATAATATACCGCAAGCGCTGTTCTGTGGGACAGATTCTCCTTGGCTAATATGGAGGTGATGTAATTTTTAACAGTTCCTTCCGTTATGAAAAGCTGACTGGCGATTTCTTTGTTAGAAAGCCCTTCTGCAACTGCTTTGATAATATCCATTTCTCTGGAGGTATATCCCTCCCCGTTAAATCCACCTGCTCTTACATCAGTATTTTTTGCAAGATTTTCTAAGATCGCTTCCTCCATGACACCTGTTCCGTTATATACGGATCTGATCATCTGCTTTAAATGCTCCGGCGTATGATTTTTGATCAAATACCCCTTTGCTCCGTTGCGAAGTGCCTTCTGCACCAGCTCATCATCATCAAAAGTTGTAAGGATCAGCACTTTTCCCAGATCATGTTCTACAATATACTTTGTTGCTTCGATTCCGTCCATTTCCGGCATCTGAATATCCATTAAAAAAACATCCGGTGCCGTCACTTTGGCAATCTCTATTGCCTCCCTTCCGTTTGCAGCACAGCCGATGACTTCAAACCCTTCATCTACATCCAGAATGATCTTCATACCGCCTCGGACAAACTCACTGTCATCCGCAATGATCACTTTTATCTTTTCCATCATTTTTCCCTATACTTTCCTATTTATTTTGTTCAAAAATCTCTTATAATGGTAAGAGCATATTGATGGCAAATCCCATTTCGGACTTAAAATCCAGAATACCGTTTACTTCCCTGATCCTGCGGCGCATCCCCGAAATGCCCATACCATCTATGATTTCATTACATCCGATTCCGTTATCCCATATACTGCATCTGATCATCTGATTCATCACATGAATCCTGATTTCAATCTTTGTACATTTGGCATATTTCATAGAATTGGAAACTGCCTCATAGGCATTATCCAAAATAATTTCCAAATATTTCTCCGGTATTTCTGACAATTCGCCTTCTGTCACAAGTTTTGCTTCCACGCCTTTTTGACAGCACTCTTCACAAAGTTTCTCCAGCTGCAGCAATGCAAGCTTATATTTTTTGGGTCTTTCTTTTCTCAAAATGGCACGGATCTCATCCATTCCCGTTCTCAACTGGTCGATGACTGCCTGGATCATTTTCTTTGATGTTTCCGGATCTTTTTCCATCATAACCTTGATTGCTTCCAGCTGATATACGGAACCATTGATATTATGCCCCAGCTTATCATGTAATGTCTGGGAAAGATTTGCCCGTTCCTCCAAAAGCTGATTTTCAGCCATCAGCATGCCTTTACGGACCTCCTCCTGCATTTCATGCTCCCTTTGATACATATTTTGCTTCAAACGCTGTTCCGTTATATCATCTTCCCTGGTCCGTTTCCGGTAAGACTCTGCAATAAAGTCATTTTGAACATAAATAACACTCATCAGCAAAGTAATCATAAGTTCTGCGTACACATTTATCCCATCCGGAAAACAGGTAAAAAACACCGGAACAAAATACCAGATTATTCCGGGTTTCACCCAGGAAAGGATCTCATAACACAAAAAAATTCCCAACAGCAAAAATTCTGTTCCTAACATAAAACATATCATAAAAAGCAAACATACTGCCACAACAAAAAAGGGGATCTTCTTCCACTTCTCCACCAATTCTTTTCCTGCCATTGCTCCCGTAAAAAATGCAAGAAGCAGGAGCACCCTGACAGATGCCCCTGTAAACACAGACTTTGATAAAAGAATATATATTTCTATTGCCAACAGCAGTCCCATCCGAACTGCTAAAAAGTAATGATCTCTAAGCCGTTCTTCCATAGCCCCTTTTCCTTTCTCTAGGCTTCGGTTCGTTTTATCTTTATTCCCACACTCCCCAAACTGATGATCACGATCAGGTAAGCGGCTGTAACATATAATAACATAGAATATGCTCCCTTGTCTTGTACCAGCAGCATTTCCGCCGCATTCATAAACCATTTCTGGGGCATCAGATAAGAAAGCGTTTTCAATGCTTTCGTGGTATCCTCCAGTGGGAAATACAATCCTGCCAGCAATGCGGAAATACTCCATATTGCAAACGCAGCATAATTTGAACTCATCACATCGCCGATCAATATGCCCAGCAAAAGGCTTAATGTACTAAAGATCAGTCCCAGCAGAAATATTACCCAAAAGAAACTCAACTTACTGATGCCGAAATCAAGGTCTTTAACAGCGGATAAATATATCTCTAATACCAGAGTCTGCATAATGCTTATGATCAATACTACAACAAACTTTGAAAAGAAATACACTTTTCCTGAAATCCCTGACATCATCATTCTGGTAAAAACCTTGTTATTCTGTTCTTCAATAACGGTGTGTGCAACACAGACACCACAGAACAGAAATCCTAATGTCATAATCGCAAACGCATATCCGATCTGTGTTTTCTGGTTGATCTGCTCATCTGTCAACAGAATGTCTTTTTTTCCTGCCAGGTTTACGATCTCCTTTTGGGGCATTTGTCCGGCAATGGTATGAAGCATATCAACAATTTCTTCACTGTCCCCGCCTGCGGTCATTTGCACCTGCTTTATCTGCTTTAGTACATTCTCAAGCTCTGACTCAAACAACGGCTCCCTTTCATCCTCAGACACTTTATACAGCTGCATTCCTGATTCCCAGTCACCCTTTAAAACCGCCTGGTCAAAGTCCTGCTTTAAATAAAGTAAAATTCCTGCCCTGTCATCAAATGCATCTTTCTTTGCCTGAGCTAAAACCTCTTCTTCCGTCATACTGCTGACATCACATCTGCAGACCGAGAACATGCCTGTTTCAACCATTTTTTCCAGTACATACTCCGACAGTTCTGACCCGGAAGCATCATACACCTTGACTATAAAAGCCGATGTATCGCCAACATAAACTGCCCTTTCTGTACAATCATCCAGTTCAATCATAACAGGTGAGTCTGCACTGCCACTATAAACTGCATGTTCTACTTTTATATTCAGAATAAATGCAGACACTACCGGCGTTGCTATGAGGAAAAACAAAAATCCCTTATTCCGCAGCAACAATTTTAAACTCATTTTTATCAATGAAATCATGCTTTCCCTCTCTTTCTGATGCTACCGGCAAAAACCGCGATCCCGGAGCAGATAACTGTAATTGCCAGCGAATAAACAACTGCACTGACTACATACTCACTGTGCCCCATACAGGAAAGCTCAACCAGTGCTCTGTTTCCGTGGTAAATCGGCGATAACTGCTTTGCAATATCCGGCATGGAGGAGAACATATAAGTCTCAAAGCTTCCGCCAAAAAAGCCCATGAACCAGACAACTACGAACAATGCCACTATTGTAAGCACTAAATTATCAGAGATATTATATAACATCATTCCCAATGAGGTTCCCGCTGATATCATCAGAAAAACAATGGCAGCCGATACCAGTGCATTTCCCCAATGAATCCGAAACAGCAGAATGGTTATCAATGCAGCTGCTGCCATTTCTGCCGCCGCTGTCAATATAATGGGAATCAGCTTACTCATATATAACTGAAAATCAGATAAACAGGACACCCGGAACTTTCTTTCGATGCCGTACTTTTTCTCATTACTCAGTACACCGGTTGCACACACTATCCCACACCATCCAAAGTAGGCAATATATATGATTCCATAATAGTCCTTTGAGTCTACTGCCGGCATAAAATCCAGCTGCGCAACGGGTAACTTCACATCCCCTTCAGCCGCCGGGCTCATCATCAAAAGAGAGGCATTCACGCTTTCATTCATTACCCTGTTTAAAAAATATTCCAGGGCAATTCCTTCCACTTCATAATCAGCGCTTTGGTATAACACATATGAATCTTTGGTAAACTCTACAAATCCGGCAAGATCATTATTTTCTATTACCGCTTTCACTTCCCCTTCCGGATATTCATAAAAGGTGATCCCATTTTCCCCTCCTGCTTCCCTGATCAGTTCCATATAATCGGATAGCCCGCTGTCCTGTTCTACCCTGTACCCTATGTTAAATTCATCCACACCTTCATAGGACTTTAACAGCTCAGAAAACGCACTGGACAAAGCCGCAATGACCAGAATGGGACCTGAAAGCATTACCACAAGACTCCACGTATTACGAAGCATGAGCTTAAAATTATTCTTTATCAGATATCGAATCATGTCTTTTCTCCTTCACACTACTCCACATAATCTCTCAATTTCTTGCCCGTCAGGGTCAAAAACACTTCCTCCAGCGTAATATTTTCGCTGCCGTCTGTTACAAGTTTCTTTAATTCCTCACTGGTTCCGCAGGCAATGATCTTTCCATTGTCCATAATGGCAATCCGTGTACATATTGCTTCCACTTCCTCCATATAATGGCTGGTATAGATGACCGTTGCCCCCTTTTGGTTGGATTCCTTGATTTTATCCAGGATAAAATTTCTGGACTGAGGATCAATTCCCACAGTGGGCTCATCAAAGATCAGCAGCTCAGGATCATGACCAATGGCGCAGGCAATGTTCAGCCTTCTCTTCATGCCCCCTGAAAAGTTTTTGGCGAATTCCTGCTTTTTATCTAACAGACCAACATATTCTAAGGACTCATCAACTGCTTTTCTCAGCTTTGCGCCCTTTATTCCATATAAAGAAGTAAACAGTTCTACATTTTCCCAAGCCTTCAGATTCCCATGAATTGCAAGCTCCTGGGGTACATAGCCGATTTTATGGATCACTTCTTTTTTCTGTTTCCAGGGATTCTTTCCTAACAGCTCAATGGAACCTACAGTGGGGCGGACAATAGAACAGATCATATTCATGGTCGTGCTTTTTCCCGCTCCGTTTGGTCCCAGCAAACCAAAAATCTCGCCCTTTCTGATTTCTATGTTTAAGCTGTCAACAACTGCCTTATTGTTGTACTTCTTAGTTAAATCTGTAGTTTTCAAAATCATATCTTCCATGGCGGTCTCCTCTTCATAAATGTGTCATTTCATATGGTCATCATATCAATTTTGAACTATGAGTGGTAGTGAAAAAAGAGCTGTTTTTAACATGACTAAAGTCATATCATTAAAAAAGTCCCGTAAACACAGACGAAATCGTCTTATTTACAGGACATTTTAAATTATTTATTATTTTAAGATTCAGTTATTATACAATACCCTGAGTTTTCATGACAATACACACCGTCATAAACTATTTACAATTTTCTTCTTGAAACTTTATCCTCAGCATACTATAATAAGCATAAATAGAAGCAACCGCCTACAAAGTGGCAGCCTCGTAAGATGATTAAAATAAGTCACCTGTCCGGCTAAGACAAAGGTGGCTTATTTATTTTCGCTTGTTGTTCCTATCTATGTAGGCAAGCAGTGCAATGAGGAACGAGCCGCCTAAAAATAATAGGCTTAATACTTCGTATATATCCATCAGCACCACCTCCCCTCTTCTTCAAGTATGGGAGGCTGCCACCAGCTTTAGCTTGGCTAAACTTGTATTCGATTACTTCTCATGTCGGTAGTGTACCATAATTTATATATCTCGACAATCTGATTTTCTCTTAAAATTTTACCTCTACCCTGTGCTATGTTTTACCTCGTTTTATAAATATACACTTTCCATGAACTTTTCAATGAATATTTTCTTGTTTTATTGCACACTTATTCATTTTTGTAAAATCAAAAAATCCCACACTTATGCTGTTTCCAGTCATGTGTGGGATTTTCATTTTTGAATAATTATTCGTTATACGATTCCCTGAGCCTTCATAGCATCAGCAACCTTTAAGAAGCCTGCGATATTAGCGCCTGCTACATAGTCGCCTTCCTTGCCATATTCCTTAGCTGCTGCATCCAGGTTATGGAAAATATTAACCATGATTCCCTGTAATTTGGAATCAACCTCTTCAAATGTCCAGCTAAGTCTTTCGGAGTTCTGGCTCATCTCCAGTGCACTTGTTGCTACACCGCCGGCATTAGATGCTTTACCGGGGCAGAACAGTACGCCGTTTTTCTGTAAGTACTCTGTTGCCTCTAAGGTTGTAGGCATATTAGCACCTTCAGCAACTGCGAAGCAGCCGTTAGCTACTAACTGTTTTGCATCCTCAAGATCCAATTCGTTCTGTGTTGCACAAGGAAGTGCGATATCACATTTTATGCTCCATACACCATGCTCTCCGTTTTTCTTCTCATGATACTGTGCGCTTGGTCTTGCAGCTGCATATTCTGTTAAACGTGCACGTTTTACTTCTTTGATTTCTTTTAATAAAGCCACATCGATTCCTTCGGGATCATAGATCCAGCCTGTGGAATCAGAACATGTAACAGGTTTTCCGCCTAACTGCTGTGCTTTCTGGATAGCATAGATTGCTACATTACCTGCACCGGAAACAGCGATGGTCTTGCCTGCGATATCTTTACCGTTGCATTTGAGCATTTCCTCTGTTAAGTATAACAGACCATAGCCTGTAGCTTCTGTTCTTGCTAAAGATCCGCCATAGGATAAACCTTTACCTGTCAATACGCCTTCATATGTATCACGGATTCTCTTATACTGTCCATACATAAAGCCGATTTCTCTTCCGCCTACACCGATATCTCCGGCAGGAACGTCTGTATCAGCTCCGATATGTCTGTAAAGCTCTGTCATAAAGCTCTGGCAGAATGCCATTACTTCTCTGTCAGATTTGCCCTTAGGATCGAAATCGGAACCGCCTTTACCGCCGCCGATAGGCAGACCTGTTAAGGAGTTTTTGAAAATCTGCTCGAAACCTAAGAATTTGATAATACCTAAATTTACGGAAGGATGGAATCTAAGTCCTCCCTTGTACGGTCCGATGGCACTGTTAAACTGTACACGGAAACCGTTATTTACCTGAACCTGTCCCTTATCATCTACCCAGGGAACACGGAACATAACAACGCGCTCAGGAGTACAGATCCTCTCCAGTAAAGCGTCCTTTTTGTATGCTTCCTCATTTGCTTCAATAACTACTCTCAGAGATTCTAAAACCTCTTTCACTGCCTGATGGAATTCCGGCTGAGCGGGATTCTTTTCAACGATCAGGCTGTATACCTCATCTACGTATGACATTCCCAATGTCCTCCTTTAGTTTAAAATGTGCAACACGGGCTTCTTAACCCAAGTTTTATTATATAACGTACCTATTCTATGGACAAGAAAAAAATTTGTATGTACCCACAAAAATTTCAAAAAATTTTTTAGTTATTTTTACCAAAAAACGCTGGTATTTCTTCTAAAAACGGTTCAGCAGCCGTATATTTGCTTTTTTATTTTTCAAAAGGATACACAAGACCGATCTGTTCCCTGATGAGATCCATCTGTTTCATCATCTTCATGGTAACCTGGTGAGGCATCTGCTCACATTCTTTCTTTTTGCGCTTTAATGCCTTTTTACATGCCTCAATCTCATATTCATAACCACTGATCTGTTTCGGCGCCTTCTTAAATACTTTTTTCTTATAGTCCTTGTCATAGACTGTAAGGGATTCAAAATTATTGATGTTTTCAATGATCATAACTCCGGCTGTTCCCTGAATGATGCCCTTTCGGTCACTGACTGTCTGCATGGAAGTATTCAAAACTGCCATACTGCCATTCTCATAACGGATCGTAATGCTGTCATGGGCATCCACACCGTCAGCGGTCATGACTGCTGAAGACTGAATATCCCTCACTTCCGATCCGCTTACCATATCTGCAAAATTCAGCGGATAGATACCCACATCCAGTAAAGCGCCTCCTGCCAGCTCCGGTTTCAGCAAACGTTCCTTATGCAGCATGGGATATGCCAGATTTGCCGTGATCATTTTAGGCTCACCGATAACTCCGCTGTTTAATACTTTCATGATCGTCTCATACATTGGCATATAACGAATCCACATTGCTTCTGAAATAAAAACATTCTTTTCTTCTGCATATGCCAGCAATTCCTCCGCTTCTTTGGCATTGACACAGAACGGTTTCTCCACCAGTACCGGCTTTCCCGCATCAATGCACATTTTGGCATGTTCAAAATGAAAAGGATGAGGAGTCGCAATATATACCAGCTCAAAATCCTTGTCCGCCAGCATTTCCTCATAACTGCCATAGGGCTTTGTCACATTATGCAGGGAAGCAAACTCCATTGCCTTCTCCATGCTTCTGGATGCAACTGCATAACATTCCGCCGTTTTCATTTTGGAAATGGTATCCGCCATAATAGCTGCAATTCTCCCGGCTCCCAGAATACCTACTTTCAATTTTGCCATAAAATTCCCTCCTGTTTATCAAATCTTTTTTCATTTCTATTGACTAATTCCATTTTACACAAAAAAGGACTATTGTAAAATGAAATTTCATTTTGCAACAGCCCTGTCTTTTGTATTTTCTTTAGTTTATTTCTACATAATCAGTTTTTACATAACCGGTCTTTCCGTTATAATTGATCTTACACCAGCCATCAGCCTGCTCCATGATCAGGTCATAGCTTTCGCCCTGATAAGCCATTCCCAGGATCTCTCCGGATTCATTTGCAGAAGCACGAACTCTGACACTTTCTTTTGCTGTGATCTTACCTGTAGCTGCAGCAGGTGTTTCTGTCTGCTCAGCCTGTCCGCCATCCTCTGTCTGTTCCGGTTCTTCCACTACTTCCGGTGCCTCGTTGGCACTCTGTACCTGAAGAAATTCGGATTTTATGTATCCCTCCTGACCGTTGTAATCAATCTTACTCCAGCCGTTATCTCTTGTTTCATATCTTGTAAGGGCAGTACCGGCTTCTACCTGACCCAGCCTGTCCGCATTCTCACTGTCGGAAACACGCACATTTACCTTTGTGGTAGTAGTTACGGTTTCATTAACAGGCGTAGGCTCCGGCGTCTGGGGCTGCTCTGCTGCCTGCTCTGCCTCCTGCTGTCTTGCTGCCACTGCTTCTTCAAGCTTCTGATTCATGACATTTTCCATATAATTTTTCAGATCCGGATCAGCAGCCAGCGCATTGGTATAATTGGTAAGCACCTGATTGAAGTAATCTGCGATCACTTCTTCTGCCGCTACCTGTTTTACATATTCCATGGTAGTTTCATCTACACCGCTGTCAATATACAGACTTCCGTCTTCTCTGGTTGACACATAGGTTGTAGCAAAGCTTGGAGCTTTTGTTTCAATTCCCACAAACTTCATTTCACAATAGATGAATACCACATAAGAACCTTCTGTCATACCCGGTCTGGTATAAACTTTGATATTATCAATGGTTTCAATATCATTTGCTTTTGTCTCAAGCTTGATCTTTTCTTCTTCCGTAACATCGGACTTTACGGTTTCCACTGTAGCGGAATCACCGACCTCCAATGCTTTATAATAAGTGTTTACCAACTGTAAAACGGCTTCATTTGTTGTTTCTTCCAAAGTTCCCGTTGCCGCAGCCACAGTGCTGTCGGATACAGTTGTCTCCTCCTGGGGTGCAACATTTTCGTCCTTTTTAGAACAGGACACACATATGATTATGATAACGATCAGGATCAATGCAAGAACTCCGCCTGTTATTCCGTAACGGAACTTTACATCCGTTTTCATTCTTTCTATTAAATCAGTCAAGCCGCCATTTGGTTTTTTTGACATATCACTCATTTTTCAAATCCTTTCTTTCCTTTTCAGATGTACCCGAGAGGAATCGAACCCCCATCGGCTGAACCGGAATCAGCTGTTTTATCCATTAAACTACGGGTACAAATATATTACAAAAATGTTACAACTCGTATATCATAGCATAAAACATCATATTTGACAAGATTGTTAAAGTTTTTTTACAAAATATCCATATTTTGTAATCTTTTTGCCTTTTCCTATTCAGCCGGGTTCTGTTATTTTATCTTACAGAAGGCATTCTAAGCTCATCTCTTCCCAGATCATAATAGTACATATGATCCGACAGCACTTCCTCTTCTGCCACCTGATGGATGTTGATGTCCCTGATCATTTCATTTAACTCTTCCGGATCTTCTCCTCCATGAACAGGAAGAAGGATCACTTCATGGACACTGCTGGGCAAAAGGATCAGATCGGAGTGTAAAGTCTCTCCCAACTTTTTCAGCACTCCCGGATAATAAATGACCGCCGCACCAAAATAATTTTTTTGATTGCTCAGTACATACATGGGAACCTGGTCGGCTTTTTTCTTAAATTCCTCTATGGCATCCTGTCCCGGTCTGATACCATCATTACCCAGTATCTCAAGGATAATCTCATATACGGTCTGACAGCGCACAGGCATTTTGCGTATCGTATTCTCCTTAGCCAGATCATACAATGTTCCCTCATCAATCTTCCACATTTCCAAATGTTGATTTTCTATCTGGACAGACGCATTTCCCCCGGAAGTTTCCGGTAACTCCAGATTAAAATAGAAGGTCAGTGCCAGATCCAGAAATTTTATATGAGGGATCTTCTTTAATCTTTCTCTGTTCCGGTCATATCCTATAATTTTAAATAAAATATGTCCCTTAGCCTTCTCAAAATCCGTAAAAAACGATACATCAATTTTTTCATGTCTGCTGCTTCTGTAAATTTCCAGAATATCTTCGGCTATTTCCTCCATGGAAATTCCTTCCTTATAAGAATGATAAAATCCATCCAGCCTTATATTGGGAGTCATATTGCACTCCCCATAAAGAATTGCCATGGCACTATAGGTCACGTCATTGTTTTTGCTTGTTTCATGAATATCGATCCGAATGTTTTCTCCCAGTTTTTTATACAGTCTGTTTTTTAATTCCTCTGTAAACTCATAAAAATTGTTTTCTTTCATATCAATGATTTCCTTTCGACTTTAATAGATTTGATTTAGATTTGTCATAGATTTGATGAAATAGAAAAGGCAATAGATTTTCACCTATTGCCTAAAGCTTTTGATACTACGATATACACTGCATTTATCAATTACAGATTATACACGGGATAAATATTCACCGGTTCTGGTATCGATCTTGATCTTGTCCCCCTGATTTACAAATAAAGGAACAAGCACCTGTGCGCCGGTCTCAACGATTGCAGGCTTTGTAGCTCCTGTAGCTGTATCACCTTTGAAGCCCGGTTCTGTTTCTGTAATCTCTAATTCTACAAACAACGGCGGTTCAACGGCAAATACGCTTCCGTTGTGGGAACACATTTTAACCATTTCGTTCTCTTTTACAAACTTCATTGCATCGCCGATCTCGTCCTGATTTAACGCGATCTGTTCGAAAGTCTCAGTATCCATGAAGTTGTACAGATCACCGTCTGCATATAAATACTGCATATCTTTTCTATCAATACGTGCCTGAGGGCATTTTTCAGTAGGACGGAAGGTTTTCTCAACAACACCGCCGCTCTTGATATTTTTTAATTTGGTTCTGACAAATGCTGCTCCCTTACCGGGTTTAACATGCTGGAACTCAATAATCTGATAGATATTATTATCTAATTCGATGGTAATACCATTTCTGAAATCACCTGCAGAAATCATGATTTATTCCTCCTAAAATTTTCACGTTATAATCCTTTACTAGTTTATAATAAAAAAAGGCATTTTTCAACTGTTTTTTTAACTGATTGTCAACCGACCGGTAATTTGTGCCTTTTCTCATGCAGTTTTCCTTTTATTTTGCAATCTTTTCCAGAAGGAAATCCACAGCTTCCAGATACCCATCCAGCCCATGTCCGTAAATCTGGGCATCACATGCATCCTTTGTAACTGAGTTTTTGCGGAATTCCTCTCTTTTAGTAATGTCTGAAATATGAATTTCCACTTTTGGCATCGTCACACTGGCAAGGGCATCCCTGATGGCATAGCTGTAATGGGTGTATGCTCCGGGGTTAATGACGATTCCTTCTGTCCCGTCAAAATAAGCATCCTGAATGCGGTCAATAATGGCACCTTCGTGATTGCTTTGAAATACCTCGATCTCACTGCCGCATTCCTGTCCTTTCTTTCCGATCATCTCTAACAGTCCGTTATAATCGGTTGTCCCGTATACACCTTTTTCCCTGATTCCCAAAAAGTTAATATTGGGTCCGTTGATCACTAATATCTTCATTGCTTTGTTCCTTTCACTAAATCTATGATCTCTCCGATAAGCGTTTCATAACCTTTTTCATCCACATCAATGATAACATCCGCTGCCTCTTCGTACACAGGTCCTCTTATTTGGATCATGGTTCTGATCTTTCCCTCAGGGTCATCACCACGCAAAAGCGGTCTGGTAGTATCATTTTTTAACCTTCCGTATATGGTATCAGGTCTTGCTCTTAAATAAAGAACCGTTCCCAATTCTTTCAGCAACATCCTGTTTTCTTCCTTTAAAGGAAGTCCTCCGCCTACGGAAATG
Source organism: Lachnospiraceae bacterium (assembly GCA_017936785.1). Taxonomy (GTDB): domain Bacteria; phylum Bacillota; class Clostridia; order Lachnospirales; family Lachnospiraceae; genus UBA2882. The sequence continues at coordinate 58,380 of JAGBEV010000028.1, forward strand.
ATATACCTGTCCGAGTAACCCATGATTTCCTTCAGACAATCCGTTTCCATCTGTCGAAAAGCATTTTCACCCTCTTCATCAAAAATCTCCGAAACAGCCTTTCCCTGCTTCTGCTCGATCATCTTATCCGTATCCAGAAAGGCGATCCGTTCCCGAAAAGAAAGCTTCTTTCCCAGGGTTGTCTTACCGCTTCCCATATAGCCGATCAAAATAATATTATTCTTCAACCTTCGTCTCTTCCTTCATCAATTCATATATTTCATCTGCAAGTGCATCTTCCACATGTACATCATTCCATAACTCATAAGCAATGATTCCCTGATAAAGCAGCATTTTAAGACCATTATATGCTTTTGCCCCTGCCTCTTCACAAAGCTCCATAAATCTGGTTTTTGCCGGTTTATAGATCAGATCTACCGCCACATCCACCAACTCATAAAAGCTCCTGTCATCGATCACTACATCCCTGCTATTGGGATACAGCCCCACGCTTGTACCCTGAATACATAGATATTTCTGCTTTGGAAGTTCCTTATAACCTTCAAGGGGCATGGCAGCTACTTTTTCACATTCCATAGCTTTATTCACTTCATCTGCGACTGCCTGTGCTTTTTGAAGAGAACGGTTCAATAAATAAACCCTTTTTGCTCCCTTATACACAAGCATAAATGCCACAGCTCTGGATGCACCTCCTGCGCCCAGCAAAATGGCTTCCCTGCCTTCTATGGTGATCCCTTCAGTTTCCATGGCACGCTGCAAGCCTGTCATATCCGTATTATATCCTTTGTAGCCTCCCGGAACAGGAACGAGGGTATTGACCGCTCCGATCTTTTCTGCCAATGGATCAATTTCCTTCAGGAAAGGAATCACCGCACTTTTATGGGGTACCGTTACATTCATTCCTGCAATGGAAAGTGCATTTGCCCCCTTTACTGCTGCCTCTACATCATCCCTTTCCACATGAAAGGGAAGGTACACAAGGTTATGACCCATACGTTCTGCCAGCGTATTATGTATGATGGGCGATAATGTATGTTCTACAGGGCATCCTATAAGCCCGCAGGTCTTTGTCTTGCCGTTTATCTGCATTTCTTTTCCTCCATATGATCCATCTTTCTATTCATATATCATATATGTTTTCTTTATGAACCGCAAATATCCCATTTTTATATATTCAACTGCCATGATCTATTTTATTTTCACATATTTATTTTTATTTTTTATATGTCTTTGATAAAAGAATAAGACAATCTTTTCCAGATAACGTTTCAATACGATCTGAATTTCTTCTTTTTTATCAATGGGTTTTACCAATATACTGTAAATTCCGCAGCGTTTTGCTCCCCATACATCGGTAAAAAGCTGATCGCCGATAAACACTGTGGTTTCCCTGGTGGAATTCATCAGCTCCATGGCTTTTTCATATCCCTTTCTCCCCGGCTTTCCCGCCTTGTAAATATAAGCTGCTCCTTCCACCGCATCACAGAACATCTTAACTCTGGGCTCCTTGTTGTTAGACAACAGCATCATGGAAAATCCCAGTCCATGCAAACGCCTAAACAATGCAATAGCGCGGTCATCTGCCGGTGCCCCGTGAGGAACAAGGGTATTGTCAATATCAAAAATAAGGGCGTCGATGCCGTCCTTTCTCATTTTCTCAAAATCAATCTCATAGGTGGAATCCAGCCATATGTCCGGATAGAAGCATTGAAACATATCTGTCTCCTCTCTTTCCGACTTATCATATCACAGAAATGTAAATTAAAAAAGCCCCGCGAATCTGTTTTTAAGCAAATCCACAAGGCTTGGGTGTTCTGTTTTTACTATTTCAGGACTACGATGCCGTCTCCGGATAATCCTTCATAAAAAGCATTTCCTGCTTCTTCCTCTCCTACAAAGTAACGATACTGTTCCAGCACACTGTCCTTCTTCATGTCGGAAATAACCTGTTCCATATCCAGTAAAGTCAGATCACTTTCACTTCCGATATGATCATAGGTGTCACCGGCATTAAAATTCAGGGAGATGTTCTCCAGATCAACAGGTCCGGGTCTATGTTCAAAAGCAGTCTGAGTATCCTGCTTTGCAGCGGGTGAAACTATATTTTCCTGTTGTTTTGCAATCTCATCCTGCTCTCTGACCGTCTCCAGTTCCACTCTTTTTATGGGTTCTACAGGATAACATCCATAAATTCCTCCGATTCTTCCAATGCCCATGATACTCACCACCTTTTGCTTTTATGTTTCTTTGTATTATATATCGGCTTTTCAGGCAAAATCATTACCATCCTGTTGCTATTATTCTATTACTATTAGTCTGCCACTACAAATTTACGAATCAAGCCTTCCAAGGTAGATGCCTGTCCGCTCATTTCCTGACTTGCCGCCGCACATTCCTCAGAAGTTGCGGAATTGGACTGTACAACATCATTAATATGGATAACGCCCTCATGGATCTGTGAAATGGATACTGCCTGGTCTTCCAGTACCATTGCAACTCCGTTTACCTCATCTGTGATCACCTTGGAGCCCTCCACTACATTTTCCAGCTGCTGTGCAGTTTCACCGGCAATTACCATACCTTTTTCAACCGCTTTAACAGAAGATTCTATCAATATCGTAGACTCTTTTGCCGCTTCCGCACTTTGTGCAGCCAAAACAGATACCTGATCCGCTACGACAGCAAAACCTCTGCCGGATTCTCCTGCTCTTGCAGCTTCAATAGACGCATTTAACGCCAGCAGATTTGTCTGGGAAGCAATATCATTGATCGTAGCGATGATCTTGCTGATCTCTCTTGAGGATTCGTTAATCTCACTCATGGATTCAACCATTTCCTGCATCTTGCCGTTGCTATTAACGATTTCTACTCCTACATTCTCCACTTTTTTACTGATTCCCTTGGCATTTTCCGCATTCTGGGCCACCCGCTCAGATACATTTTCAATGGTCGCAGTCAACTCCTCTACAATAGCAGCCTGGTCTGTTGCTCCCTGTGCCAGATCCATAGAACTTGCTGCCACCTGCTCCGCACCATTTGTTACCTGGTCCGCTACTGTCTGGATTCCTTTTACCGTATCTGCCATGCTTGCTTCAAATCCCATAAAAGAATTCAGGATTCCCACGAAATCCCCTTTCCATTCCACTGTAGGCTGAGCAGTAAAATTGCCATTGGAAAACTCCTTCATAGCCTGGTCGATATCATCAACATAAGAACCCAGGATACGGATAGACTTACGCAGATTATGTGCCAGACTTCCGATCTCATCATCTGAATGATATTCCAGATTACTATGTAAATTTCCTGCTGCCAGTTCATTTGCCACCTTTTCAACTTCACCAAGAGGGATAACAATGGAATCAACAATCCGTTTTCCAAGTTTTTTGGATATCAGACTTGCTCCCACAATGAATATAAGAATCAGCACGATACTGCCAATTGCTGAATATTTACTGCTTCTGACTGCTTCTGTTTTTTCCAGATCCGTTATCTTATCTATCTCTTCGGAAATTGCGATTACCTCATCCAAAGCAGGTGCACAGTCATTTAATATCATCTGTGCAGCATTGTCATGATTTCCTGCTTCAATTTCAGCCATGATCTTATAGCCAACTCCGCCCCAATCAGTCAGGACAGTCTCATACTGTGAATACAATTCCTCATCAACAACTCCGGTGCTTTCCAATGCCTCCAGCTCAGTTCCGATTTCATTTAATTTTTCTTCGATTGTCTCCCGATATCCACTGTATGAATCAGAATCTTCATTCAGCGCCATTTCACGTATGTTTCTGGCTGCGATGTTAACGTCGATAATACATACCTTTACCGCAGTATCGGCTCTTTGGGCACTGTTGACATAGTTATGTATATTACTATACAAAACAATTAACCCGATGATGCTGAATATTCCCGACAAGATCATAATGCCGATTACAATGGCATATCCAAAATTAAGTTTTTCTTTTAATTTCATATGGTCTAATTTCTTTAACATCTTTGGTACTCCTTTACTAGTTTTGTCCATAAGTCCAATATTTTTAATATCACTTTTCCATTAGTCAGTCAATGGTTTTTTTTACATTTTCATTTCTATTTTTTCTTTATCATTTTCTACATAAAAAAAGTGCAGTTCAATTTCCATGCTCCAGAAAATCGAATTGCACTTTTTTCATATCATTTCAATATTATCGAAAAAATTCTGTTGTCTTTGAACGGATGATAAAACCATTTTCATTATCTGCCGGAAAAATGTTAAAACTTACTGTACCAACATTACTTTCCCCCTCAAAATCAATATTGTATTTTACAATGGCATAGGTTTCAGATTCTTCGTAAACGGTAAATTCATCAAAAGTATATTGGTAATCGGGGAAATCGGATACACCAATATAATAGAAGCCATCCTGATAATAGCAGGAAGTCTGTCCATTTTCCATTTCCTCAAAAGAAGGCTCTAAATCCGGCATTTCAGTGCCGAAAACCAGTTTTGCATACGCTTGTACATCTTGTCTGCTTACTTTTACAACGGTTTCTTCTCCCCCCAAATCTTCACGATATACCTGTTCCATATCCGCATTTTCTGCAGAAGCTCCTGTATAGGAATAAAACAGAAAATCACGCCAGAATTTCTCATCCATTTCGGTTTGGGCATTAAAATCGCTCAGTTCTTTACACATCTGTGTCAGAAAATCCTTTCCTTCATCAGTAAGTTCAAAATTTTCTTTTGTCTGTGTCTGAGTCTGGGGCTGTGAATAATCTTTATTTTCTGCGGAATTTTCACAGCCAGCCAACAATACAGCCATCATTAAAACAAATAATAAAGCGCATTTTAGACCAATTGATCTTCCAAACATTTATCTTTCCTCCCCTACAAATTGTATTTAAATGTTAATAGAATCTTATTATCCTCTTTATCGGTCATAAATACAAGCACTTTATATAGGAAAACTTCTTGTATTCCTCATCACTGATACCACTTTAATTCTTGGAATTTTCATACATCTGAAGACTGCCAAATATATAATTTTGCAAAGCCAGCGGTTTCCCTGACCGTTTATTTTCCCGATACAGCTTCATATATATATCCTTTGCCTGATAAAAACCATTTTCCAATTCTTCAATTTCCCTTATTGGGATTTCAGGAATATGTCCCAGGAAAACCTCTCTCCGGGCTGCTGCTTTGGCACAAGCCGTCTGCCACTTCACTTCATTCTCATATTCCTTATTCAGCCATTCAATTTCATCTTCCTTTGTCAGCGGTGTTCCATCTATTTTATAATATTCTTCATTTTTACTCTCATAGCGTTCTTCAATTTCGGCGTAAAGCTTTGCATAGCTTAACCCGCAGGCATTCACAACATCAGAATATCCATATTGCCCCTTGTCTTCCCTGACTCCTTTTAATATTCCCGCCCTTGTGTCACTGAACAATGAAGCAGATTGTAAGACTGTATGTTTCATCCTGTCCGCTATAGCTTCTCTATTTTCTGATAACCGGGAAATTTCCAGAGTATCCCTACGAAATGCTTTCTGATCTGTATTCTGACTTCTCTGCGACTTTACATATTCTCTATCCAACTTAAAATCATCCTGCAAGTGAATCTGATATCCTGAAATATTAAATAACATACCTTTCCCCCTAACCAATTGGAAATTCCTTATTGATAACCTTCTTTTATCCGTAACGGCTTTCTTTGACTGCAGATTTTCCGTTCTCTCTGCTTCTGCCTGCTTTTTCTTATCTTTAGTTATGAGTATCTGTTATTATTATCGGAAAATTTATACTTTATAGTTAATTTTTATGCACCAGATGACCATTTATTGCAATGAATGGATATCAGAGAATTCACCCTATCCCCAGACTTAAAAAAAGAGGTCCAACAGTCAAGCTGATAAACCCCTTTAAGGCTAAAATTCTTTGATTTTATGCCACTTTGATAAACTTTTACCATTCCGCCATGTAACCTTCACTGCACTTTGCTCTGTATCGGTCACAGGCTTCGTGGAACTTATTTATTATTGATCACTGCCTATGTGGTAACATGATCAACAGGAATAATTACCCCGGAGTAAGTGGGGTTACCCAACTAGCATTCAATAATCAAGTGAATAGTCCGCAGAATTTTTACTCCGATCACGCTCATCTCACCCGAAACATTAAATAAATTCCGGTACGAACTGAAGAACGGAAAGTCCCACGACCATGAAAATTACATCGGCTTCTTCAGAACCGCCTTTATGTTCCTTCATTTCTGCTTTTCCTCCATAAGTCTTAATTGATTGACCTGCCCAATTCGTAAGCCTCTTTCAATTCCTTCTTTCCTTCGATATCACCAACTGCCATAACATCGCCGCAGAGGACTTTTCCAATGCTCTTCCAGCCGATATGTTTCTCCAGCCTGTCATACCAGTAAAGGGTTTCCTCAAATCCATTGCCTTCCGCAGCCATAAGCAGCGCACATTCTTTCTTTGGATTGCGGTAATTCGGGTCACACTCTGCTACTGCAAACAAACGGTCAAAGGCACATTTCAGCTGCCCGCTCATGGTCCAGTAGTACAGCGGTGTGGCAAGCACAACAATATCCGCCTCCTTATAGACAGGATAGATCTTATCCATGTCATCCTTCTGTGCACAGGGACTGTCCGGATTTTTACCTCCCCCGAAGCATCCCTTACAGCCGCGGATATTCATATCATCAAGGAAAAACTCCGTGACACTGTTCCCTGCACTCCCGGCTCCTTCTGTAAATGCCTTTACAAGTGCAGAAGTATTTCCTTTTTTGCGCGGGCTTCCATTTAATACGATAATCTTCTTACTCATTTTCAATTCCTCCATACCGATTAAAATTTTTCTGCCAAAGCCGCAGCCTTTTTACAGCCGTCTGTCTTTTCAATATCTCCGGTATTTAAAACACCGGGTACAAGGACTTCTCCCACCATCTTCCATTTAAGCAGTGCCGCTGAACGTTCAACCGGAATACGGACACCGTCCATCACAGACATATCATCCTCCTCACAACAGGTAATAAGTGCACATTCCTTTCCTGCAATATCTTTACCTGCAACACAAAATGAAAACAATTTATCAATCACGCCCTTTACCTGTGCCGGGATAGAATACCAGTAAACAGGCATGGTAAAGACAACTGCATCCGCTTCCATGATTGCCGGAGCAATCGTATTAAAATCATCATCAAAAGAACATGCCTTCCCAGACTTAAAACAGGTCTCACATGCATGGCATCCGCCTACATTCTTCATAGCCGCATCAAAACGTTTTACTGTATGCCCTTTCTCCTCTGCTGCTTTCATAAAAGCATCCGTCATTGCAAAACTGTTTCCATTTTTTCTTGGACTTCCTGTGATCACAACAATTTTTTTACCCATACTTTACTTTCTCTCCTTTTATTCATTTTTTGTTGCCTTGACTCTAATTTCAATTCATACTATAATTCTAACGAACACAGATATAAATTCAAGTACGCACATCAAAGTGCGATACTTACATTGAGGTTCAATACTTACCCAAAGGAGAGTGTAAACATGGAAGAACGCTGTATTTCCAGTGAATGCCTGAACGATACCGGATTCAGCTATACCTTATCATTGATAAATGGGAAATATAAAATGACGATCCTTTATACTTTAATGGAATTTAAAATCGTCCGTTTTAATGAAATGAAAAAATACATTGGGAATATCTCTTATAAAACACTGAGTTCCACCTTAAAGGAATTAGAAGCCGACCAGCTCGTGCATCGGGAAGAATATCCGCAGATTCCCCCGAAGGTAGAATACAGCCTTACAGAACGTGGGAAATCACTGATTCCCATTTTAGACGGAATGTGTGAATGGGGATTAAATAACAGAATTTAGTCTTTCCTTTATCTGCAGTAGCTTTACGCTGCCAACACCATGCAGAAATTTGAAATCCTCATGGAAATCTGCCGGAATAAAAGCGCAAAAAAGGTGCTGCTGATAGACGGTTAGTTCAAAACTAATCCGGCTTTTTCTTTTCTTTTTTCATTTGATAATTACCAAATTCAGAGGTAATATATGACACCAGGTCAGAAGGAATTACATGGACAGTAACCCAACTTTGTACCCATTAATGGACATTCGGATGAATGGCATTATGAATGAGATTCAAAAGCCGGAGGTTTTGCTAAATTGTGTGCTTTTATGCCCAATCATAATACTATCAGCCCCTATTCCACCCCCAAAAAAGAGATCCACCAGTCATCCCATTGAACCCCTCTATGCTCAAAATCCCCAATAGAAAGCAAAGCTTTCTATTTTTTCAAGCCACTTCTTTTGGATAATAGTCTAATTCAACAGTTCTTTCTTTGAATACCAGACTTAACCTGTTGGAATAACACTACTATACAAAAAAGAGTCATCCACAAGACTGCCCTATAAACCAGAAGTTGTATATCTACATTTTTTACCGCCTTATCACTAACGATTATAAGCAACATTTTCAAGTAAAATTGGATCTGGGTTTTTCTTTATCCATTTAACTGCAAGTTCCATCAAATAATCAATCTGCTTTTGACAATCCAAAGAGGCTTTGGAACGATTGATCTCCATTATGGCTTTCTGCGATTCCTCTACTTCATGCCCACTCAAAGCACTCCCCTGCAAAAAATACTGCGTCAACGTTCCAAGCATCTTCCGATACTCCGCATCCCAATTCACCCCACCGTTACCATTGACCTCGCCATCCACGCGACCTGTAATACGGATCACCTCTCCCTGCACGGTTGCACACTTACCACTTGATGAAACAAGAAATTCCCAAAGCGCACTATGCTGTTCCATAACAGACAGGTTTTCGTCAACCTCTATCAAAGACTTTCCATCATGTTTTAGTACAGGCTTCGCTGGAGTGTACAGGCTTCGCTGGAGTCACATCAAAAATTGCATAAAACCGATCCATTATCATTTCAATCTTCTTGCAATACTCATCGCTCATATCACTTTTATGAAGTTCAAATTCATGTCCCATTTCAGAAACATATTCCTGTGCCTTTATCCATTCCTCCTCTGGAATGCCACCTTGCTCTTTTTGCGCATTGACTAATACTTCCGCTATGTCCGGATTGTTTTCGTGCCACGCACCTGACCTTGTGCTGAGCATGTCAAGCAAAGGCGTTTTGTGTCCATCCCAACTTTCAGAATGATGGCACGGATCAGCACCATGGGCAAGGAGCAAACGGACAGTATCACAGTTTCTTCCGCGACTTGCAGAGAATAATGCAGTGTGCCCTGCATATGCTGCAATATTTACATCTGCTCCGCGTTCCACAAGCCACTCTACTACTTCCAGAGGGATATATTTATGCAATGCGGTTTCCTTATAACCGCCACGATCACGAGCATTCGGATCACATGGAAGCAACATCTCCTTACATTCCTCAATACTCTCTGTTGACCAGTCCAGCATATGCTTATAGCAAAAATCAGTAAATTCTTTTGGAAGAGTCATTCGTAGTTTTGGCATATTGGACATCCTCCTTTACATAGCATTTTTTGCTATTGTGCTTACATTTTTCATTGCATATTAACCATAAACTGCCCTTTATGCCAAAACATAAAGAGCAGTTTTTTGATTTTAATATTATTTTACTATCATTCCTGCAGTATACTACTTATTATTAATAGCCGCCTGTGCTGCTGCCAGTCTTGCAATAGGCACACGGAACGGTGAGCAGGAAACATAGGTAAGTCCCACTTTGTGGCAGAACTCTACGCTGCTGGGGTCTCCGCCGTGCTCACCACAGATACCCAGTTTGATATCCGGTCTGGTAGAACGTCCCTTTTCTGCTGCCATTTTTACCAACTGACCTACACCGTTCTGGTCAAGTCTTGCAAAAGGATCTGATTCATAAATCTTATTGCGGTAATAATCTCCCAGGAATTTACCCGCATCATCTCTGGAAAAACCAAAGGTCATCTGGGTCAGATCGTTCGTACCAAAGGAGAAGAACTCTGCTTCCTCTGCAATTTCGTTGGCAAGGAGTGCAGCACGGGGAATTTCGATCATGGTACCGATATGGTATTTGATATCGGAATTCTTTTCTTTCTTAACCTGCTCTGCAACTTCTACAACCACATCTTTGACAAACTTCAATTCTTTCTTTTCACCTACAAGAGGAATCATGATCTCAGGAACAATATCATATCCTTTTTCATTCTTAACCTCAATAGCAGCTTCCATAACCGCTCTTGTCTGCATCTTGGCAATTTCCGGATAAGTAACTGCCAATCGGCATCCTCTGTGACCCATCATAGGGTTAAACTCATGGAGGGAATCACAGATTTCCTGAACATCTTCTGCTGTCATCAGCATTTCCACTGCCAGATCGTCAATGTCTCCCTGTTCTGTAGGAACAAACTCATGAAGGGGCGGATCTAAGAAACGGATGGTAACCGGTCTTCCTTCCATAACCTCATACAATGCCTTGAAGTCGCCTTTCTGATAAGGAATCAGTGCATTTAATGCTTTTTCTCTCTGTTCCAGGGTTCTTGCCAGAATCATCTGACGGATCTTCGGAATTCTGTCAGGCTCAAAGAACATATGCTCTGTACGGCAGAGACCGATACCTTCAGCACCATATTTTACTGCATTTGCTGCATCTGCAGGAGTGTCCGCATTGGTACGTACCTGCAGCTTGCGGTACTGGTCAGCCCATTCCATGATTCTGCCGAAGTTGCCGGTAACACTGGCTTCTTCTGTTTTAATATCACCCAGATAAATATTTCCGGTGGAACCATCCAAGGAAATATAATCTCCTTCTCTGATCACATTTCCACCTAATTCAAATACTTTATCATCTTCATTGATAGCAATCTCACCACAGCCGGATACACATGCGGTTCCCATTCCTCTTGCTACAACGGCTGCATGGCTTGTCATACCGCCACGGACAGTTAAGATACCCTCTGCTGCATGCATTCCTTCGATATCTTCAGGAGATGTCTCCAGACGAACCAATACAACCCTGTCTCCTGTCTTCTCATGAACTTCCTTTGCTGCCTCTGCAGTAAAATATACTTTACCTGCTGCAGCTCCCGGAGATGCCGGAAGTCCGTGTCCGATGATCTTGCCGTTTTTCAATGCCTCTGCATTAAAGGTAGGATGCAGCAATTGATCCAGGGATTTAGCCTCAATTCTAAGAACTGCTTCTTCCGGTGTGATCTTGCCTTCATCTACCAGATCACAGGCAATCTGTAATGCTGCCTGGGCAGTACGCTTTCCGTTACGGGTCTGCAGGAAGTATAATTTTTTGTCTTCAATGGTAAATTCCATATCCTGCATATCTCTGTAATGCTCTTCCAGCTTATTTGCAATTTCCATAAACTGTTTATAGCACTCAGGCATATCCTGTTCCAGTCTGGTAATCGGCTGAGGTGTACGAACACCTGCTACAACATCTTCACCCTGGGCATTGATCAGATATTCGCCGTAAATTCCTTTTGCTCCCGTAGACGGATTTCTGGTAAATGCAACACCTGTTCCGGATGTCTCACCCATATTACCAAATACCATAGCCTGCACATTGACCGCTGTTCCCCAATCACCGGGAATATCATTCATACGTCTGTATACAATGGCACGTTCATTATCCCAGGAACGGAATACGGCTTTGACAGCCTCCATTAACTGTACTTTGGGGTCCTGAGGAAAATCCTCTCCCATGGCATCTTTGTAAATGCCCTTAAAAATATCAATAACTTCTTTTAAATCATCGGCAGTTAAATCCGTATCATATACAGCTTCATTCTCAGCTCTGCCAAGGACTGCCCTTTTCTTATCTTTTACTTCATCCAAAACTCTCTCGAAATGTGATTTGGGAACTTCCATAACAACATCCGAGAACATCTGGATAAATCTTCTGTAGGAATCATAAGCAAATCTCTGATTGCCTGTTTTCTTGGCAAATCCTTCTACTGCCACGTCATTCAAGCCCAGATTGAGGATGGTATCCATCATACCCGGCATGGATGCCCTTGCACCGGAACGAACGGAAACAAGCAGCGGATTCTCTGTATCACCGAATTTTTTGCCCTGTTTCTGCTCCAAAGTAGTAAGTGCATCAAAGATCTGTTTCTGAATTTCTTCCGGAATCGTCCTTCCACTGTTATAATATTCCGTACAAGCTTCTGTTGTAACGGTAAAGCCCTGTGGAATCGGAAGTCCCAGGTTTGTCATCTCTGCCAGGTTGGCGCCTTTACCGCCAAGCAGGTTACGCATATCTGCGTTTCCTTCTTCAAATAAGTAGACCCATTTGTTAGACATTCTCTAACCCCCTTAGAAAAATTTGTGTTACACACTACTATAAGTATAACATTTGTCCCACCTTTACGTATACAAAAAATATGTAAATTTCTTCTAAAGGGTGTAGAAAATTTCAGCTTTTTTTTGTGATAATTTACCAAAACATTGCCAATATTACCTGATTTTACAATTATATTGCCTGTCATATACTTCCAAAACAGTAAATTCCCGGAATGATCATATTTGATAAATATCTCTTTTCATATTTCTGATATTTTCTTCAAAGTCTATACCCAATACTGCCATGCCCCGGATTCGCATGGAACGGTATGTGCCATCATAAGGCACTCTGCTCTGCACCAACTCATATTTACCATAGGAACTCATTCCCAAGGCAAGAGTAATGGTTTCCCCTTCTGTCAGGTCCGTAGTCACTTCCGGCAGGATCTTATTCAAAAGTGAATTTAATTCTATCAGATTGCAGTCTTTTATCTCCAAAAAAATCTGTTCCAGAATATTCCTCTGTCTCTGGGTCCTTTCAAAATCCGCATTTCCTACATATCTGATACGGGAATATCCCAATGCCTGCTTTCCATTGAGCAAATATGTCCCGCCACCCTTAAGACAATCCGTATCCTTTGCTTCTCCCAGAATAAAATTCAGATCGTTGATATAACCGTTCATTACCCTGGCTTCCTCATCGCTGACTTCCATTTCCACTCCGCCTATCTGATCCACAATATCCATAAAGACAAAGAAATCCGCCGAAGCATATCTGTTGATCTCAATCTTAAAATTCTTTTCAATGGTCTCCATCAGAAGATCAGCGCCTCCATAGGCATAAGCCGCATTGATACGGTTATTTCCATAACCAGGGATTTCCACATAAATATCCCGCATAATAGATGTTGCAACAATTTTTTCCTGCTTTTTATTGATAGAGATCAAAATAATGGAATCAGCCCTGCCGGTTCCTCCCTCCTGTCTGGTATCACATCCGATCAGAAGAATGTTAAAAACATCTCCCTCCCCTTCTATTTCTTCCGCATTGCTTTTCATGTTGATACGGATGGCATCTTCTAAAGCATTGATGTCTGCCTGGTCCGAATCCGGTCCTGCCGCCTCCTCTTCTTCATATTCCGGTCCTGCTTCATAGGACATTGCATTATTTGACAACTGGTCTTTTCCATACACTTCATTTCCGTCATCAATATTCATTTTCATATAATATCCATGCACCATAAGATAAGAGCCGGCAAGAAATACTGCCACAGCTCCCAGAACTGCCAGGACTATCCATATCATCATCTTTTTATTTTTCATATTAAATAATCCTCCCGAAATTCTCTACCTGCTCTCATCAGGAATTATCATTTCTGTTTTACTTTTTTATTGGCAATTCATTTTTTAATAGCATACTCCAAAGCTTCAAAAATATCCCCATTGGAGATACGTTATCATTACCAATCCCCTTGTCGGGGATTTCACTCCGCAAATATGCTGTTAAATGTTAAAAACCACGGCTGCATTTCTCTAAGAAATAACTTCCGTGGTTTCATTTTTCTATTATTTATTTTTCAGATCAATCTCTGCTCTTTTTTACAATATCATTATGTTTTGCCACCAGAAATATCCTGATGATGATCGTTACCAGAATGAATGCCAGTGCAACCCCTAAAATATTATAAGAATAAGCCTTAAAATACAGAAGCCAGGAAGCTCCCTCCGCCATCTTGTCTCCATAAAAGATAACCAGCACATCCAATAAAGCAATAAACAATATACCTAATCTGAGATTAGTAAGAAATTTTATTTTTTTATCAACCTTTTCCAGCTGCGCTCTCTGTTCCTCACTCATTGCCATAACTAAAACCGCCTATTTATCCAGTACTTTTTTTAATTCATCCATAAATGTGTTCACATCTTTGAACTCACGATACACAGAAGCAAATCTCACATAGGCAACTGCATCCAGATTTTTTAACTCTGCCATAACAAGCTCGCCGATCTTGCTGGAAGAAATTTCCTTTTCTTCCATATTAAAGATCCGTGTCTCTACCTCTTCCACCAGCCTTGTAATCTGGTTTGCGCTGACAGGCCGTTTATGGCACGCCCGGAGTACGCCTGCCTCAATCTTTGCTCTGTCATAAGTCTCCCTGTTATTGTCTTTCTTAATAATGATAAGCGGTATGGTCTCAACTTTTTCATAAGTTGTAAACCTCTTATCGCACTCGTCACAGACACGACGGCGTCTGATGGAATTATTTTCCTCTGCCGGCCTGGAATCGATTACTCTTGTGTTTTCATGACCACAAAATGGACATTTCATAATGTAGCTCCCCCTCGCATTAGTTTCGTCTTTTCTCTGTCTGCCGACACAATATCTATGTAAGCGACGTAATTTAGTTACATTATATTCCAACATAAAATTTATGTCAACTATTTTATGGTAACTAATTTTAATCTGATTTCAATCCATTCAACAGCAAAAATCCACCAGAATAATATCCGGTCCGATCTGTTTAATATTGCAGAAGGGAATGCAGAATTCTTCTCCTCCGCAGAAGAAATTCAAAATCCCTGCTTTCTGCGCCACAATGATCTTGCAGATACAGCCCTTGCATTCGTCAAATTCTATATCCACTATATGGCCTAATTTCCGGC
>JAGBEV010000029.1 GCA_017936785.1 Lachnospiraceae bacterium
AGAAATGGTGTCTGACTGTAAAGAGAAAGGTTACAAAATTCTTGCAACAGGAGAGATGGGCATAGGAAATACAACAACCAGCAGTGCGGTAGCCGCAGCATTACTGGATTGTGAAGTAGCGGAGGTTACCGGTAGAGGAGCGGGACTCAGTGATGAGAAGCTTATACATAAGCAAAAAATTATCACAGAAGCCATAGATAAGTATGGCTTAAAAGAGGCAGATGCGTTACGCATACTTGAAACCGTTGGAGGATTTGATATTGCAGGACTTGCCGGAGTGTGTATCGGTGGTGCATTGTATCATGTTCCGATTGTTCTGGATGGTGTGATCAGTATGGTAGCAGCTCTTTTGGCAGAGAGAATCGTTCCCGGAACAAAGGATTATCTGATCCCGTCCCACAAGGGAAAGGAACCTGCAATGGGAAGACTGGCAAAGGAATTGAATGTAGAGCCTGTTATTGACGCAAACATGGCATTAGGGGAAGGAACCGGAGCTGTTATGATGTTTTCGCTCCTTGATATAGCACTCAGTGTATATCAGAACAGAACCACTTTTTCAGATATTAAAATTGAGCAATATGAAAGGTTTTCACATAGATGATGACATTAATCATTGGGGGAAGCGGTAGTGGTAAATCTGCGTATGCAGAAAATTATATGAATTCCATTTCAGAGGATAGGAAGAAATACTATATCGCTACCATGCAGATTTATGATGAAGAAGGCAAAAGGAAAGTGGAAAGACATCGGATGCTTAGAGGTGGTAAGGGTTTTTCGACTATTGAACAGCCTATAGATATTGGAAAAGCAGCGGAGAAAATGGAAGATGGAGAAAGGACGGCACTGTTGGAATGTATCTCTAATCTGACAGCCAATGAGATGTTTTTGGAAGAAATACATGGAACGGAAGAAGCGATAACAGAAAAAATTGTAGGCGGGATAGCAGTATTAAACCGGGAATTGACTCACCTTGTTATTGTGAGCAACGACGTTTTTGAAGATGGGAACGTGTATGACAAGACCACGATGGCATATATCCGGGCAATGGGACGTATAAACCAAAAGCTGGCAGAGATGGCAGATGAGGTTGTAGAAGTGGTTGTTGGGATTCCAATAGTGGTTAAGACGAAACAAGTTTAGAATGATAGAAAGGAAAAACAGGATGCATATTTTAAAGTCATTTATTATTGCATTTTCAATCTATTCTAAAATTCCGGTTCCGCAATTTGAATGGAAGGAAGAGGATATGAAATACATGCTCTGTTTCTTTCCGTGGATTGGAGCGGTCATTGGTGGAGGCGTTTATTTATGGAGCTGCTTGTGCGGTATATTTGACGTTGGAGAAATATGTCATACCCTGATAGGAGCAGCGGTTCCGCTTGTAATTACCGGGGGATTCCATGTGGATGGTTTCATGGATACAATTGATGCATTTCATTCATACAGGCCACGGGAGAAGAAACTGGAAATATTAAAGGATTCTCATATTGGTGCATTTGCTGTCATAATACTTGCTGTGTATGGAATCATTTATATAGGAGCATTTTCCGAAGTGGCAGACCCCAAATTACTAAAGATTGTATGCGGGGGGTTCTTTTTGGCACGGTGCCTAAGTGGAATCAGCGTTGTTACCTTTCCATCCGCTAAGAAAGACGGAATGCTCTATTTATTTGCAAGCAGTTCGCAGAAAGTGATTGTGAAATGGTCCTTATACCTGCAGGGTGTTGCCTGTATTTGTTTTATGCTATGTCAATCACTGTATGCGGGAATTCTTGTAGCGGCAGCTGCCTTTCTGGCATTTGTGTATTACTATCACCGGACAAAAAAGGAGCTTGGCGGAATTACAGGAGACACAGCAGGCTACTTTGTTCTGATCTGTGAGGCAAGCATGATGATTGTGGCGGCAGGAATTAATGTTTTGATGTGATGGAGGTAGAAAATGAAGCTGGTAATCGGAGGATACGCACAGGGAAATTAAGCTATGTGCTTCAAAAATATGATATGGAATCGTGTCAGATTTGGGATGGTGAAATACCTAAGAACAAGATAGAGCAAAGAGGCACTGTGGTGATCAACCATCTTCATCATTGGATTAAGTCACGAATTGCCAAGGATGGATGTCCGGAGGAAGAAATTTTTGCTTTTGTAGAGAATTACCCAAACTGTGTCATCATCAGTGATGAGATTGGTAATGGTATCGTACCAATAGAAGCATTTGAAAGAGAATATAGAGAGCGGACAGGAAGAATACTTGTGGAGCTTGCAAAAAAGGCAGAGGAAGTGGAGCGAGTGATATGTGGGATAGGGCAGAAAATCAAATAACACTTGTACTGATCAGACACGGGGCAACAAAAGCAAATATGGAACACCGATATTTGGGAAAAACAGATGAAGTCCTTTCCAAAGAGGGTGAAATGCAATTATTCGAATATAAAAAAAGGGGTTTCTTTCCGAATATTGATTATTTATTTAGCAGTCCCATGAAACGGTGTGTTCAGACCGCAGAAATTTTATTTCCGGAGTTAAAGCCTGTAGAAATCGAAGAATGGAAAGAGATGGATTTCGGCGTATTCGAAGGAAAGAATTATTTGGAACTTCAGGGAGACAAACGGTATCACGAGTGGATTGACAGTAATGGTACACTTCCTTTTCCGGAGGGAGAAAGCAGAGAAGAGTTTATTTCGCGATGTGACAAAGGCTTTCGAAGAATGATAGAGAAATTAAAGCCAATAAAGGAAGAAAGACATAAAACAGTCGGAATAGTTGTGCACGGCGGTACTATAATGGCACTGCTAAGTAAGTATGGCAAAGGAGATTATTTTGATTATCAGGTTCCAAACGGGAAAGGATTTGTCTGTATCATGAATCATTTTGATACAGAACCGGAAATCAGGGAACTGAAAAAGATATAGCAGGAGATGTTTGGAATATGGAATATCATATCATAGCATTTTTTTCGGGTTTTCTGCTGGATTTGATGTTTGGTGATCCTTATTGGATGCCACATCCTATCCGGCTGATTGGAAGTTTGATTGCAAAAGTAGAAAAATGTTTTTTAGAAAAAAAGAAAAAGAGAGATGAGAAAAAGGAGCTTCGGCAGGGAGTGTACATGGTAATCATTGTATTACTTGGTACAGTGACAGTGACCACACTTATCCTGTACCTTGCTTATTACATAAATTGTTATTTTGGAATGGTAATAGAAACAATTATGACATATCAGATTTTAGCAACCAAATGTCTGAAGGTTGAGAGCATGAAAGTCTATCATTGCCTGAAAAGTCAGACCTTACCGGAAGCTAGAAAGGCTGTTTCCATGATTGTTGGAAGGGATACGGAAGTCCTAAATGAAGAAGGGGTTGCAAAGGCAGCAATTGAGACAGTGGCGGAAAATACATCAGATGGGGTAATAGCACCTATGTTATATACAGCGCTGGGAGGTCCAATATTAGGATTTTTATATAAGGCAGTGAATACAATGGATTCCATGGTTGGTTATAAGAATGATACATATTTGTATTTTGGACGAGCGGCCGCTAAACTGGACGATTTCGTAAATTATATTCCTGCCAGAATCAGTGCTTATATGATGATAGCGGCATCTTTTTTAGGTGGACAGTGCTTTTCGGGGAAAAGAGCCTATTACATTTACAAAAGAGATAACGGAAATCATGCAAGTCCTAATTCTGCACAGACGGAAAGCGTATGTGCAGGGGCGCTGGGAATTCAGCTTGCCGGAGATGCCAGTTATTTTGGAAAAATAATAAAGAAGCCATATATTGGAGACGGTGTGCGGGAAGTAGAGTACGAAGATATTAAGAGGGTGAATCATTTGATGTATCTGACAGCATGGATGAGTGAAATCATATGTCTGTTTTTTATGGGATTGATATGCATGCTACAGGCAGGAAAGGTCTGATGGAAATGAAAGGAATTCATGGAGGCGACATTTATAGAAATGATGTGAAATTGGATTTCTCTGTAAATGTAAATCCCCTTGGCATACCGGAGGCAGTAGAAGCTGCTTTGTATGAAGAAGTGGCAAACTGCGACAAATATCCGGATATAACGGCAGACAGACTAAAAAAAGCGGTCAGTGAAATGCTTGCTGTACCGAAAGAATATGTACTTTTTGGGAACGGTGCATCTGAGCTTTTTATAGCAATTATCCATGGAATCACCCCCAAAAAAACGGTGATTCCTGTTCCCTCCTTTTATGGATACGAATATGCTGCAAAGGCCGCAGAGGGAGAAATCGTATATTACGAAACAAAAAAAGAGAATGACTTTTGCTTACAATCGGATTTCCTGTCGGTACTGACAGAAGAGGTTGAGCTTTTGTTTCTTGCCAATCCCAATAATCCCACCGGAAATTTGATGAGTCGAAAAGAGTTAATCAAAGTGCTGGATTATTGTAGGGACAAGGGAATTTATGTGGTTCTGGATGAGTGCTTTATAGAGTTTTGTGACAGAGGGTGTTCCATGCTGCAGGAAATCGAGAGATTTCCAAATCTGATACTTGTCAGAGCATTTACGAAAATATTTGCGATTCCCGCAGTTCGCTTGGGGTATCTGGTTTGCAGCAACCCGTTGCTGTCAGAGAAAATTGGCAGGCAGTTACCGGAGTGGAACCTATCCGGTTTTGCGCAGGCGGCAGGATACGAATGTGCCATGCAGACAGCATTTGTAGAAAAAACAGTTGCCTATATCGAAAAAGAAAGACAATTTTTGGAGTTCGGATTAACGCAGGCGGGGTGTCGGGTGTTTCCGGGAAAAGCAAATTTTCTCCTGATTTATAGTGAACAGCCATTATATGACAGATTGTTAGAAAAAGGGATATTGATTCGTGATTGTGAGAATTTCAGGGGATTGTCAAAGGGATTTTACAGGATTGCAATAAAAAGCAGGAACGAAAACGAGGCTTTATTAAGAGCGATAGGAGAAATCAAGTGGAACGGAAAAGTAAAATAGAATATTTGCTTCCGGAAGAAATTGAAAAGAGAAGTTTTGAAATTATCACGGAAGAACTGAAGAAAAGAGGAATTACTCTTCTGTCAGAACAGGAAATGATTACAAAAAGAGTGATACATACAAGCGCAGATTTTGACTATGCAGATACGCTTGTCTATTCAAAAGATGCGGTAGCTATTGCAAAAGAGCTTTTAAAAAATGGAGCAGACATTGTAACAGATACTAATATGGCACTGGCAGGAATCAACAAGAAGGCATTAGCGAAGCTGGGAGGACAGGCTCATTGTTTTATGGCCGATGAAGATGTGGCAAGAATTGCAAAGAAAAGAGGGGTTACAAGAGCCGTTGTCAGTATGGAGAAGGCAAGGAACATTGAAAAGCCTGTTATTTTTGCAGTGGGTAATGCGCCGACAGCATTAGTACAACTATATAATATGATACAGGAAGACAACTGGCAT